>NZ_JBEORS010000027.1:0-87479 GCF_040302405.1 Streptomyces sp. NPDC126503 | reverse complement strand
TCGATGACCTCTTGGCTCGAGTACTTGCTCCCGAACGTTCCGAGGGGAACGGCGTCAGGCAAGGCCTTCGCCTCGGTGCCGATGTAGGCGTAGAGGTCTTCCTGGCCGCCCAGACCTTCGGGGCGGATGACACCGGTCACCCTCCCCGGTACGAGGCCTTTGACGCCAGGATGCGTTGCCAAAAGGTCGCGCAACTTTGGGGAGACGACAACCTCACCGGCTGCCGGGAGTTCGGTGAGACCGGGCGGGACCGGGCCAGGCCCGGGCCGGACGCGGGCGACGAAGACCCGGCGCAGTGGCCGTGATCCATACGGATCTTTGTGTTCCACGTGGACGAAACTGCTGCTCGAGGGGTCACCGGGGAGGGCCTCCCGAGCGGCGGTGCGGGCGTCGTGTGCCGTGACGATGGACGGAATCGTGAGAACGGCTGCCAGACACGCCACACCCAGTGCGGAGCCCAGGGTCATCAACGAGAAGCGGATGCGTCCTCGGCGGTTGCTTCCGCGGAGCAGACGCAAGCCGAGCAGGAAAGCATTCACACAGCCACCCGTTGAGCCAGAACTCCATCGGTCATCGTGTACTGTTTGTCGGCCTTCGAGGCCACGGTCGAGTCATGCGTGACGATGACTACTGCAGTTTTTTGTCGCCGGGCCAGGTAAAGAAACTCACTCAGGACCGTGTCTGCGTTGGAACTGTCAAGGGATCCGGTCGGTTCATCGGCGAATACAACGTCCGGCCGGTGGACAAGCGCCCGCGCCACAGCGACGCGCTGACTCTGGCCTCCTGACAGTTTGGAGGTGCGCTGCCGGAGGAAATCACTCATCCCGAGACGCCCGAGAACCTGGGCTGCGACCGCGTGGGCGTGCTCCTTGCTGATGCCCGCCAGGCGCAGAGGAAGAGCGGCGTTCTCCTCGGCGGTCAATTCGGGAAGCAGCTCTCCGTACTGAAAGACGAAGCCGAGGCGCCCGCGCCTGAGTGCGCTCAATTCCCCGTCCGGCAGGGATGACAATTCGATGCCGTCGAATACGACCTTCCCGTTGGAGGGTGGCAGAATACCCGCCAGGCAGTAGAGGAGGGACGACTTGCCCGACCCGCTGCTCCCCATGATGGCGGCGACTTCGCCGCGTTCCAAAGAGAAGTCAGCACTTCGCACTGCCTGATGCGTTCCGTAGAAGAGGTCCACGCTTTCCGCGCGGAGAATGATGTCCATAGTGAGGCACTCCCTGGAAGGGAGCCGCCTGCCGGCGGCTCCCCGAATCACCGGCTAGTTACGCTCGAAGGTTCGAAGCGGTGAGCAGTTGTCCGGGCGGAAGGATCCGCGGTCCCGACACAGCCGAACTTCCACCTTGCGTGTGACTTGCAGTGCGGGGTCGTAGAGCACCTTGTCGACCTTGACATCCCCCTTCTGAACTCCCTTGATGCGCTTCTTCGGGTACTCCGCGATCTTCGATTCGAGATAGACGTTGTGGTGGTCCGTGGCGGACTCGTCCCGCAGTACTCCCTGAATGTGGAGGCCGCTCGGTGGCTGATTCTTCGGCTGCCAGGTGTACCTACCCTTGAACGAGGCGCCGTTCGTCGTCATCGTCATTTCCTTCCAGGAGTCGGCCACTGCTGCTCCCATCCCACCGAAGAAAAGACTCGCGGCGACCGCCGCTACTGCCAACTTCCGCATGAATACCCCTGTATAGTCCGTACGGGCGGGTTGCAGCAGAAAGTATCGGAAGCGCAGTCCTCCGGAAGGCGCAGTAACGTCTCTGCCGATTTTTTAGCCCCGAAGCAGTGAATCCGCCCTCATCAAGGTGCCGCCCCGTGTTTACCCGTCTCACGGTGGACGGTGAGAGCCGGCAGCAAACACCGATGCGCCCTGGTGACGGACGTGAGGTGGCGGGTACATCGGTGAGAGTGCGGTATCAAGCGGCTCTTCTCTCCTGTGCCCGCAACTTTCCGGCCGGTCAACCGGAACCCGGTCGGATCCCGTCGCCGTCGCCGGTGCCGCAGGTCAACCCACGCTGCGTGTCGATCTTCCCCGGTGGTGCCCTGTTGACCGTGCCTCGGGCCTGCCCTGAAACGGCGGGGCAACTCATGGCTCCACACGCACAGGAGGTCCGGACGGTCCCGGATGGTTTGCCCGCTCGGTGGCCAGTCTCCTGTCGGCCGGCGAAACGAACAGGAGTGAGCCCGTGCCGGTACTGCCTTCGGCAGAGATTTTCAAGTCGATCGAGCTGCAGGTCGTTCAGCTTCTCCGGGGCCAGCTGGTCTGTCCTCATCCGCCTGGAGATGTGTGTGCCGCGAGTGAGCACCTGGCCTGGCACGCCGAAGTTGTTTGCCTTGTACTTCGTCGTCCCGTACCTGAGGAAGTCGGCCCGCAAGGCATCGGCAACGCTTCACGTCGATGTGGCGGATGTGAAGGCGTCCATGATTTTCGACGCCTTGTACGGGCTGGCGGAGTCCAGCGGCAGCCCCGACATCCGCACGAAGGTGGTCAGGGCAGCGAATGCCGCGTGCGGATTTTCTGGAACGGACGACGGACCCACAGTCCCTGCTCGATTTTGTGTGGCGCCCTGACGAGAATTACTCACCCCCCGAGAGGCCTGGGAGATGAAACAGTCGATGACGTGTCCGCCTCACTACAGGAGCGGATCGATGGAGAGCGCATGGGGGCGACGCTGCACCACTGGGGCGTCCTGGACGATCTGCTCGATCACGAGGTGGCCGGGGCACTTCATGACGACTCCTGCGAGGAAGACGATTCTCAGGAGGGCGGCAGGTGAACCCCGCAGCGAAAGGCCGGTACGTCGCTTCAGTTGCGTTCGTGATGGAAGCGATGGGGATCGACGATCCCCTGGTTCGGGCCTCCGAGCTACGAGCGGGTGCCGACCATGCGCAACGGTGGGGCTGATACCCACAGTCGGCGTCAGCCCGGGTCGAGAGCCACGCTGCAACGAGTCCGGGAGGCCGACCGGGCCAGCTCTCGCAGACGGTTACTTACCGGGTTCCGGGCCGTACCACTGGAGTGCCTGGCCGGTGACGGCTGCGATGCAGGTGAAGTCGTGATCGCGGTGGAGAAGGGTCAGCCCCTGGAGCTCTGCGGTCGCCGCTACGAGGAGGTCCACCGCTCCCGCGCTGCGGTGTTCACCGCGCTTGGTCAGCAGAGCTTGCACCTGCCACGCCCGGTCGTAGGCGCGGTCGTCGACGGGCACCCACGTGAAGATGCCGCGCAAGTCCGCGATCCCCTGTTCGCGATCGGCGGTGGACCGGGCGCTGTAGAAGAATTCGAGTTCTGTGATGGGACACGTCGCGATCAGGCCGGCGGAGGCCGCCTGGTCCCACCCGTACTGTTCGGCGTCCGGGCACAGGAACCGGGCGAGGGCGCTGGTGTCGATCAGGAACTGCGCCGCACTCACCGGCGGTAGTTCCGTTTGTCCTCGAAGAGATCCAGATCGAACGCACCCGTGTCGGCGGCCGCCCGCAGCCGGGTCAGCGCGAGCGCCCGACGCCGGTTTTCGAGCACCTCACGCAGGGCGGTGTTGACCGTCTCCTTCTTCGTGGACGTTCCCAGGGCCTGCGCCACGTCGGCCAACAACTCGTCGTCGAGATCTATCACCGTGCGACTCATGGGCACCTCGCTTGATATCAAGTGTGCCCGTAAGTATATACAGCGCCTCGCGGGCGACAACGTCGAAGGGCCCCACCGCGAACGGTGGGGCCCTTCGACATCGTGCCCGGTGAGGCACTGGCGGAGGATACGAGATTCGAACTCGTGAGGGGTTGCCCCCAACACGCTTTCCAAGCGTGCGCCCTAGGCCTCTAGGCGAATCCTCCGCCGGGAACATTACATGACCGAAGGGGGTGCTCGCGAACTCGATCCGGGAGGGGGTCCCGGGAGGGTCCCCGGAGGGTCGCCGGAGAGATCGGGGTGGGGGAGGCGGGTCATCGGGGGGCGGGGGATCGGGTAGGCTGGGCGGAGCCCCTCACGCGGCGCTATCTGACTGAACTCCCCCAGGGCCGGAAGGCAGCAAGGGTAGGTCGGCTCTGGCGGGTGCGTGGGGGGCGCTTGCGTTCCCGGGTTGTCGGTGGGCGCCTATAACCTCGTATACGTGTCGTCTCTCGCGCTCTACCGCCGCTATCGTCCCGAGTCCTTCGCCGAGGTCATCGGGCAGGAGCATGTCACCGACCCGTTGCAGCAGGCCCTGCGGAACAACCGGGTCAACCACGCGTACCTGTTCAGCGGCCCCCGTGGGTGTGGGAAGACGACCAGCGCCCGGATCCTGGCCCGGTGTCTGAACTGCGAGCAGGGGCCGACGCCGACGCCGTGCGGGGAGTGCCAGTCCTGCCGGGATCTCGCGCGGAACGGGCCGGGGTCCATCGATGTCATCGAGATCGACGCGGCCTCGCACGGTGGTGTGGACGACGCCCGTGAGCTGCGGGAGAAGGCCTTCTTCGGGCCGGCCTCCAGCCGGTACAAGATCTACATCATCGACGAGGCCCACATGGTCACCTCGGCGGGCTTCAACGCCCTCCTGAAGGTGGTCGAGGAGCCGCCGGAGCACCTCAAGTTCATCTTCGCGACGACGGAGCCGGAGAAGGTCATCGGGACCATCCGCTCCCGGACGCACCACTACCCCTTCCGCCTGGTGCCGCCGGGCACGCTCCGCGACTACCTGGGCGAGGTGTGCGGGCGCGAGGGCATCCCCGTCGAGGACGGGGTGCTGCCGCTGGTCGTGCGCGCGGGCGCGGGCTCGGTGCGTGACTCGATGTCGGTGATGGACCAGCTCCTCGCGGGCGCGGCCGACGACGGTGTGACGTACGCCATGGCCACCTCGCTCCTCGGGTACACGGACGGGTCGCTGCTGGACTCGGTGGTGGACGCGTTCGCCGCCGGGGACGGGGCCGCGGCCTTCGAGATCGTGGACCGGGTCATCGAGGGCGGCAACGATCCGCGCCGGTTCGTCGCGGATCTCCTGGAGCGGCTGCGTGACCTGGTGATCCTGGCCGCCGTGCCCGACGCCGCCGAGAAGGGGCTGGTCGACGCGCCGGCCGATGTCATCGAGCGCATGCAGGCACAGGCCTCCGTCTTCGGCGCTGCCGAGCTGAGCCGGGCGGCGGACCTGGTGAACGCCGGGCTGACCGAGATGCGCGGCGCCACCTCCCCCCGGCTCCAGCTGGAGCTGATCTGCGCGCGCGTGCTGCTGCCCGCCGCCTTCGACGACGAGCGTTCGACGCAGGCCCGGCTCGACCGGCTGGAGCGCGGAGCCGCCACGGCGGGAGCCGCCCCCGGGCCGGTCTTCACGCCCGGACCGCCCGCGCCGGCCATGGCGTACGTGCCGGGACCCGACGCCCACACGCCGATGGCCCCGCCGCCGCTGCCGGCCGCCGCGGCCCCCGCACCGCCGCCGCCGGCCCAGCCCGCTCAGCCCCAGCCCGTCCAGGGACCGGCGCAGGCGGTCCAGCCTCCGCAGGACGCGCCGCAGTCCGACGCGCCCCGGCCCGGGGCGTGGCCCGGAGCCGCCCGGCCCGGTGGCGGGGCGCCCGGTGCCTGGCCCGGGGCCTCCGCGCCCGCCGCCCCGCCGCAGGGGCCCGCTCCGGCCGCCCAGCCTGCCGTGTCCGCGCCCGCGCCCGCCGCCGGGGCCGGGGACATGGCGCAGGGAGCGGCCCAGGTGCGGAACATGTGGCCGTCGATCCTGGACGCCGTGAAGAACCGGCGCCGTTTCACGTGGATCCTGCTCAGCCAGAACGCGCAGGTGGCCGGCTTCGACGGCACCACGCTCCAGCTGGGGTTCCTCAACGCAGGCGCCCGCGACAACTTCGCGAGCAGCGGCAGCGAGGACGTCCTGAAGCAGGCCCTGGCCGAGCAGTTCAACGTGCACTGGAAGATCGAGGCGATCGTCGATCCCTCGGGCGGCGCCAACCCGCCGCCCGCCGCCGGTGCCTTCGGCGGCCGTCCCGTCGCGCAGAGCCAGACGTCCGGCCCGCCGCAGCGGAGCGGCCCGGGCCAGGGGTACGGCCAGGGCCAGGGGTACGGGCAGGGCTCGGCGCCCCAGCCCGGCGCGGGTCCGTCGTCGGGGTCCGCCTACGGGCAGGGCGCGTCCGCTCCCGTACGGGCTCCGCAGCCCGCCCCCGGCCAGCAGGCGCCGTCCGCCGGGCCGCAGGCGCAGGCCTCGGCGCCGCCGCCGCGCTCGGTGGCACCGGAGGACGACGTACCGGAGGAGGACGACCCGGACCTGGTGGAGTCCGCGCTGTCGGGCCACGAACTGATCGTCCGCGAGCTCGGGGCCACCGTTGTGGAGGAATACACGAACGAGTAGGGCCGTCTCGCTCGGTGGCCCGCACAAAGGCCGTCCCGGCCGGCGGGCTACCCTGGCTGGCGTGAAGGTCCTCGTCATCGGCGGCGGCGCCCGCGAACACGCCCTGTGCCGCTCTCTCTCCCTCGATCCCGACGTCACCGCTCTGCACTGCGCGCCCGGCAACGCCGGAATCGCGGAGGTCGCCGCGCTGCACCCCGTCGACCAACTCGACGGCGGCGCGGTCGCCGCCCTCGCCACGGAGCTCGGCGCCGACCTGGTCGTCGTCGGCCCGGAGGCCCCGCTCGTCGCCGGCGTCGCCGACGCCGTGCGCGTGGTCGGTGTCCCCGTCTTCGGCCCGTCCGCCGAGGCGGCCCTCCTGGAGGGGTCCAAGGCCTTCGCGAAGGACGTGATGGCGGGCGCCGAGGTGCCCACCGCCCGCAGCTACGTCTGCACCACCCCGGCCGAGATCGACGAGGCCCTCGCCGCCTTCGGCGCCCCGTACGTCGTCAAGGACGACGGTCTCGCGGCCGGCAAGGGCGTCGTGGTGACCGAGGACGTCGAGCAGGCCCGGGCGCACGCCCTCGCCTGCGAGCGGGTCGTCATCGAGGAGTTCCTGGACGGCCCCGAGGTCTCCCTCTTCGCCGTCACCGACGGCACGACCGTCCTCCCGCTGCAGCCCGCGCAGGACTTCAAGCGCGCGCTCGACGGCGACGAGGGCCCGAACACCGGCGGCATGGGCGCCTACTCGCCGCTGCCGTGGGCCGACCCGAAGCTGGTGGACGAGGTCATGGAGACCGTCCTGCAGCCGACCGTCGACGAGCTGCGCCGCCGCGGCACCCCGTTCTCCGGCCTGCTCTACGCGGGCCTGGCGATCACGAGCCGGGGCGTGCGGGTCATCGAGTTCAACGCCCGCTTCGGCGACCCCGAGACCCAGGTGGTCCTGGCCCGTCTCAAGACCCCGCTCGCGGGTGTGCTGCTGCGCGCCGCGACCGGCACCCTCGCCGACCAGGAGCCGCTGGCCTGGCGCGAGGAGGCGGCCGTCACCGTGGTCGTCGCGAGCCACAACTACCCGGGGACGCCGCGCACCGGCGACCCGATCGAGGGCCTGGCCGAGGTGGCGGAGCGGGACGCGCCGCACGCGTACGTCCTCCACGCCGGTACGAAGCGGGACGGCGACCGGATCGTGAGCGCGGGCGGCCGGGTCCTCTCGGTCACCGCCACCGGAACGGACCTGACGCAGGCGCGCGAGCGTGCCTACGCGGCGGTCGGCCGCATCCGTCTTGACGGCGCGCAGCACCGTACGGACATCGCGCGGAAGGCCGCGGAGGACGCCGCGAGCACCGGAGTCTGAGCGGCACGGGCGCCGGTCGTGCGGCGGAGAGGAAGTGAACCGCACGACGGCGCCACCGTCATCACCTTTGCCCAAAGCCATTCCATCGAGTGACGGCCCGGCCATACGGATGACGCTCGCCGACGCCCCAACTAGGGTGCGGCGCAGGCGTCCGGCACTTGGCCCACCGGCATTGCGATGTCAGTGGCGGGTGCCACAGTGGGGGAGTGACCAACACCGCCACGGGCAGTCCCGACGAGGGCAGGAGGGGGTGATGAACGGCGTGTCCGGTACCGGTTCCGGCCTCGGCCACGGCGAGGAGTGGGGCGCGCGCGCCGCGCGCTCCCGGGCGCTCGCCGTCCTGCGCGTGCGCGGCAGGGCCCTCGGCCTCGCCGTGCTCCCCGCCGCGGTCGCCGTCGTGCTGTACGCGGGCGGGGGCACCGGCCTCCTCACGGGCACGGGCTGGGACACCGCCCGTGCCGTGGTGACCGTCCTCGCGGTCGTGGTCCTGTTCGCGGCCGCCGCCGTCGCGCTCGTCGTGGCCAGGGCCCGGCCCGCCGTCACGCCCACGGTGGAGCTGACCGAGAAGGCGGCCCCCGATCTCTACCGGCTGGTGCGCGAGCTGGCCGACCGGCTCGGCGTCCCGGCGCCCTCCGCGATAGCGCTGACCCCCGACTGCGACAGCTGGCTGGAGGACCGCACGCACCGGTCCCACCGGGCCCGTCGCCCCGCGCAATCCGGCCCGGACCGGGGCGCCCCCGGCCGGGACCGGGGCGCCGGCCGCGTGCCGGCCGCGCCCGTGCTCGTCATCGGCTCGCCGTTCCTGTGGTGGATGCGCGTGGGCGAGCTCCGCGCGGTCCTCGCCCCCGTCGTCGCCGGTACGGGACCGGCGGCCCACCCGGACATAGCCGCCGCCCGCCGCTTCGTGCGCGGGCTCGACGCGGCGGTGGCCGTGCCCCGCCGCACCGACCTCGATCCGCTGCGCAGGCTCGGCGCCCGCGCGGTCGGGCGGGTCGCCCGGATCCTGTTGCGGGGCTGCCGGGGGCACGCCGCAGAGATGGAGCGCGGGGTGGCCGCCGCCGGCTCGGAGCGGGCCCAGGCCGTCGACTACGGGGTACGGATCGTGGCGCAGGAGCAGGTCGGCCTGGCGTACGCCGGCTGGGACCGGCTCCTGACCCGGGTGGCGCTGCCCGCCTGGCGGATGGGCCGCTGGCCCGCCCGGCTGGACGCGGGCGTGGTCTCCGCCCTCACCGAACTCTCCCGCCGCGACCGGCTCGCCGAGGGGTACGCGGCGCGGCTGGGCGAGCGCCCGGCCTGCGACCTCCTGGAGGAGCCGGGCGCCGTCGACGAGGCGACCTCCCTGCTGGCCGCCCGCCTCTTCCACGGGGGCCCGGCCGAGACGGGGCCCGGCTGGAGCCCGGTGGAGTGGAGCCGGTACCCGGAGGAGGTCGTGGACCGGAAGTGGCGTACGGACGCGGCCCGTCTGCACGAGGTCCTGGACCGGATGGGCGTCGCGGAAGCGGCCCCGGGCGGGGTGCGGACCGGGGTGGGCCCGACCCTGACCCGGGTGATCGCGCACCTGACCCTCCCCGCCGGCGCGGACACCGGGCCGCTCCCGGGCGGACCCGTGGGGCCCGTTCCGGCCGGTCCGGCCCGCACCGGCGCACCCGGCACCACGACCACCACTCCCGCACCGGCCGCCCCCGCCACCCACGCGCCCGGCGTCGACCCCGACTTCGCCGTTGACGCGGACGCGGACGCGGTTTTTCCGGAGGACGAGGATCCCGTCAGGAACGCGGCGGCCGAGGCCCTGGCCGGGGCCCTCACCGCGCATCTCGCACGGGAGGAGGCGGAGCGGGAGGCGCGGGCGGCCTCCGCCGCAGCCGGCCGCGAGGACGGCCCCGGCGGAGGGACCGCCGAGGGAACCGGCTCCGCCACCTCCCCCGTGATCGTCGGCGGCCCGGACGGCCCGCTGCCGCTCTGTCCGATCGAGCCGCCCCGTACCGGCCGCGACCTGCTCGCCGACCACGTGACGGCGATGGTGTGCTGCGCGGCCGTGGACACGGCGGAGGCCGCCCCCGGTCTGGACTGGCTCGACGGCCCGACGCTGCTCGTCGGGGGCGAACGCGCGGCGGACCTCGGTCCCCGCGTCCTGGCCCTGGTCGAGGACGGCGATCCGGAGCCCTTGCGGGCCTGGCTCACGACGACCGGGGTTCGTGCGGAGAAGCCCGTCCGGCTCGCATGAGGCTCTCGCCGCCCGCCTGGTCCACCGCAAATTTTCCGGAGCCGCGGCTTCCACTCTCGTCAATTCACGACGAACGGTGACGGAGTGCGTGCGTTATGTGATGTGCTGGAGACCGTCACTGACAGAGACGGACGCGACGGGTTTCCCTCGCGGTCCACAGCCATTCACACCACAGGCACCGACCAGCCGAAGCAGCCGACCGGGGGAGTCGAGGGAGGGGCGCAGCATGGGGGCGGATCAGATCAGGCGATGGGAGTCGGGAGCGCTCGCGCACGCCGTCAGCGATCCCTTCGGCCAGGGCCCGCTGCCCTGGCTGCGCGGCTCGGAGAACTACTTCGACGACACGGGCCAGCTGGTGCCCTGGTACGCCGACGAGACCCTCGCGCGCGGAGGCGGCGGAGGTCCGCGCACCGCCGACGACGTGCGGCGCCAGATCAAGGGCTTCGCCTCGGACGGTGCCGTCGCGCCGGGCGAGTCGATCGATTTCCACATCACGGTGGACCCGCCGCAGCAGTTCTCGGTCGACATCTACCGGATCGGACACTACGGCGGTCACGGCGCCGCCAAGATCACCACCAGTCCCCGGCTCGCCGGGATCGTCCAGCCGGCCCCGCTCACCGCCGACCGCACGGTCTCGTGCCACCACTGGTGGCAGTCCTGGCGCCTCCAGGTCCCCTCGTACTGGTCGATCGGGGCGCACGTCGCCGTCCTCACCACCGCCGACGGCTACCGCTCGCACATCCCCTTCACCGTCCGGGACAGCCACCCGGCGGACCTCCTGCTCGTCCTGCCGGACGTGACCTGGCAGGCGTACAACCTCTATCCGGAGGACGGGCGGACCGGCGCGAGCCTGTACCACGCGTGGGACGAGGAGGGCCGGCTGCTCGGCGAGGAGGACGCGGCCGTCACCGTCTCCTTCGACCGCCCCTACGCGGGCGCGGGCCTGCCGCTGCACGTGGGGCACGCGTACGACTTCATCCGCTGGGCGGAGCGGTACGGCTACGACCTGGCGTACGCCGAGACGCGCGACCTGCACGCGGGGCGGGTCGATCCGGCGAAGTACCGGGGGCTGGTCTTCCCGGGGCACGACGAGTACTGGTCGGTGCCGATGCGCCGGACCGTCGAGCACGCCCGGGAGCAGGGGACCTCGCTCGTCTTCCTCTCGGCCAACACCATGTACTGGCAGGTGGAGCTGGGCCCGTCCCCGTCCGGGGTGCCGGACCGGCTGCTGACCTGCCGCAAGCGCCGGGGGCCCGGCCGCCCCGCGCTCTGGCGCGAGGTCGACCGGCCCGAGCAGCAGCTCCTCGGCATCCAGTACGCGGGCCGGGTGCCCGAACCGCACCCGCTGGTCGTACGGAACGCCGGCCACTGGCTCTGGGAGGCCACCGGGGCCGGGGAGGGCGACGAGCTGCCGGGCCTGGTCGCGGGCGAGGCCGACCGCTACTTCCCGCGTACACCGCTGCCCGAGCACGAGGGCCGCATGCTGCTCGCCCACTCGCCCTACCAGGACGGCGAGGGCGCGCTGCGCCACCAGGAGACCTCGCTGTACCGGGCTCCGTCGGGTGCGTGGGTGTTCGCCTCCGGGACCTTCGCCTGGTCGCCGGCGCTGGACCGGCCGGGCCATGTCGACGCCCGTGTCCAGCGCGCCACCGCCAACCTCCTCGACCGGATCTGTAAGAGGGACTGACCGGGACCGACCGCGCTCGACCGGGAGGGACCGAGCGCGACAGGCTCCGACGGGTGTCCGATCGGAGCAGACCGGGCCCGCCCGCCGACGGCTCGTTCCGGTGCGAGAGAATCGATGCGCTCCTGGATCAACCTACGCGGAGGAACCGTGTCCGGATTCGTAGAAAAGCCCGAGCCCGTCCAGGTCCCGGGCCTGACCCATCTCCACACGGGCAAGGTCCGCGACCTTTACCGCAACGAGGACGGCGATCTCGTGATGGTGGCGAGCGACCGCATGTCCGCGTACGACTGGGTGCTGCCGAGCGAGATCCCCGACAAGGGACGGGTCCTCACGCAGCTGTCCCTCTGGTGGTTCGACCGGCTGTCCGACCTGGTGCCGCACCACGTCCTGTCCACCGAGCTGCCGGCCGGCGCCCCCGCCGACTGGGCGGGCCGCACCCTGATCTGCTCCTCGCTGAACATGGTCCCGGTGGAATGTGTCGCCCGCGGCTACCTCACCGGCTCGGGCCTCGTCGAGTACAACGAGTCCCGCACGGTCTGCGGCCTCGCGCTCCCCGAGGGGCTCGGTGACGGGTCCGAGCTGCCCGCGCCGATCTTCACCCCGGCCACCAAGGCCGCCGTCGGCGACCACGACGAGAACGTCTCGTACGAGGAGGTGGCCCGCCAGATCGGCGCCGAGACCGCCGCCATGCTGCGCCAGGTCACCCTCGCCGTGTACTCCCGCGCCCGGGACATCGCCCGCGAGCGGGGCATCATCCTCGCCGACACCAAGTTCGAGTTCGGGTTCCGCGGGGAGCACCTGGTGCTCGCCGACGAGGTCCTCACCCCGGACTCCTCGCGCTTCTGGCCGGCCGACCAGTGGCAGCCGGGCCGCGCCCAGCCCTCGTACGACAAGCAGTTCGTCCGCGACTGGCTGACCTCCCCCGCCTCCGGCTGGGACCGCCGGAGCGAGCAGCCGCCGCCGGCCCTCCCGCAGGAGGTCGTGGACGCCACCCGCGCCAAGTACATCGAGGCGTACGAGCTCCTCACCGGCAACACCTGGAGCTGAGCGGGCCGGACACGAGAAAGCCCCCGGTCGGATCGACCGGGGGCTTCTTCGTGGAGCGGACGACGAGATTCGAACTCGCGACCCTCACCTTGGCAAGGTGATGCTCTACCAACTGAGCCACGTCCGCATGCGCCGTAGCGCGGGAACTACTATACCCAACCTTTGGAGCGCGCGAGGCGCACCGCCGTGTGCCGGTTCTCGGCACCGAGTTTCGCGGCGGCGGAGGACAGGTAGTTCCGGACGGTGCCGGGGGAGAGCGAGGCGCGCCGGGCGATCTCCGAGACGGGGGCTCCGTCGGCGGCGCACTCCAGGACCTCGGCCTCCCGCGCGGTCAGGGGGGAGTCGCCCGCGGCGATGGCGTCGGCCGCCAACTCCGGGTCCACGTAACGGTTTCCGGCATGGACGGTACGGATGATCTCGGCGAGCCGCTGGGCGCTGACCGTCTTCGGGACGAAGCCGCGGACGCCCGCCGCGAGGGCCCTCTTCAGGTGCCCGGGCCGGCCGTGACCGGTCACGATCATGGTGCGGCAACCGGGGAGCTCCTCCCGGATGGATGTGGCGACCGTCACGCCGTCCGCCCCGGGCATCTGGAGATCGAGCACGGCGACGTCGGGCCGGTGCGCCCGGGCCATGGCCAGCGCCTCGGGTCCGGTCGCGGCCTCGGCGACGACGACCAGGTCGTCCTCGAGACCGAGCAGGGCGGCGAGCGCGCCGCGGATGAGGTGCTCGTCGTCGGCGAGCAGCACGCGCACGGGGTCGGTCACGAGACCGCCTCCTCTCTCCGGGCGGTTTCGCCCACGGGGTCGCCGGAATCGTCCCCGGCGGGGCGGCCGGGTACGGGAATCTGCGCGAGGTCGTCGGCCACTCCGCCCCCGGTACCGCTCCGCCGGCCCGTACCCACCGCGGTCCGGCGACCGGCGCGGGGCAGTGGCACCCGGGCGGTCACGCGGAAGGAGTGGGGGGCGGCCGGGCCGGCGGCCAGGGTGCCGTCCACCGCGCCGAGGCGTTCCCGCAGCCCGGCCAGACCTGAGCCCGGCCCCCGGGCCCCCGCCGCGGACCCGGCCGCCCCGGCGCCCTCCGCCGTCACCCCCGCGCCGTCGTTCTCGACGGTCAGCAGCACAGCGCCCGGTTCCGCGCGGAGCACGATCGAGCAGCGGCGCGCGTCCCCGTGCCGCAGGACGTTCGTCGTGGTCTCCCGGACGACCCACCCCAGCGCCGACTGGACCTCGTCCGGCAGGTCCAGCGGCGGGGCGTCCACCGCGCAGTCGATGCCGGCCGCGCCCAGGACGCCCCGGGCCCCCTCCAGTTCCACCCGCAGATCGGCCTCGCGGTAGCCGCGGACGACCTCGCGGACCTCACGCTGCGACTCGTGGGCGATCCGCTGCACCTCCACCATCTGGTCCACGGCCTCCGGGCGCCCGCGCCGGGCCAGCTGGACGGCGAGTTCGCTCTTGAGGGCGATGACGGACAGGTTGCGGCCCATGACGTCGTGCAGGTCCCGGCCGAAGCGCAGCCGTTCCTCGGCGACGGCGAGCCGGGCCTTGAGGTCCCTGGAGCGTTCCAGCTCCCGCACGACCCCGAGCAGCCAGGAGGAGAAGCCGCACGCCATGGCGACGAAGCAGCCGCCGATGAGGACGCCGAGAGTGGAACCGGCGGCCTCCGGCAGGCCGTTGCCGGCGGCGGCCACCGGACCGCCGGTGGCGAGCGCGGCGACCAGGACGGTGCCCGTGATGTGCCGTACCCGGTCCACACAGAGCACGACGGCGCCGACGGTGAAGACGGCGGCGCCGGCCAGGACGCTCACGTTGACCGCCCCGTCGGGCATCGCGCCGGTCGCCCACAGGACGTTCAGGAGGACCCCGGCGCCCGCCGTCACGGACGCCACCACCAGGGCGAGCCGGACGGGCCGCTCCCGCTTGCCCGTGGTGTGGTCGAGGGCGCGGGACGACAGCACCGCGCAGAGCAGGGCGTGGAGACAGACCGCCAGGGAGAGGGCGACCGCCCCCGTCGTCCCGAGCGGGCTGCGCGCGTCCCGGCCCAGCGGGATGCCGCCGAGCGAGACGACCTCCAGCGGCGCGAAGATGTGGAAGGTCCACCGGGTGTACAGCTCGACCTTGGCCGCGCTGCTGCGCCGGGACCACCACCCCGTCAGTCCGGACATGCCTCCGGTCCCCCCTTCCCCGAACCACCGGCCTCTCCTAGGGCCTGTCTTTCGGATCTTGCCGGGCTCGCGTCGCCTGGCACGCACCAGACGCCGCTCCCTGATCCGGCCTGATCCGAAAGAAAGACCCTAGCGCCGCGGCTCCCAGCGGAACCACTGCCGGACCGCCCAGCCGGTGAGGACGCCCCAGGCCACCGTATTGAGCGCGGCGGTGAGGAGGCTTTCCGCGTGCGCCGTCCCGAGCCAGCCGGCGCGGACGAACTCCATGACGCCGCTGAGGGGCAGGAGCCCGCACAGGTCGGCGGCGAGCGGCGGCAGCGCGTCGCGGGGGACGAAGAGGCCGGAGCCGAAGGCGGAGACGAGGAACAGCGGCAGGGTGGTGAGCCCGGCGCTCTCCACGGAGCGGGTGACGGCCGTGGTGACGGCGGCGAGCCCGGCCATGAGCGCGATCGCGGCGAGGAGGCCGAGGACCAGCAGGTCGGGGCGGGCGGGAGCGGCCACGTCCAGGACCGCGAACCCGGCGACGGTGAGGACCGCGCACTGGACGAGGGCGATGGCGGCGGAGGGCAGGGAGGCCCCGGCGAGGATCTCGGCGTCGCTCGCCTCCCCCGTGCGCAGCCGCTTGAGGACCAGCTCCTCCCGCCGGGCGACCAGGCTGGAGACGAGTCCCATGTAGACGACGAGCAGCACGATCATGCCGGTGCCGCCGATGAGGGTGGCCGCCCCGGTGCCCATCGGCAGGGTCTCGGAGTCGAGGCCGCCGAGCGAGGAGCGCAGCAGGAACACCATGAGCAGCGGCATGAGCACCGCGATGAAGAGGTTGTTCCGGTTGCGCCCGAGGAGGGTCAGTTCGGCGCGGCCGAGGGCGGCGAGCCGGGTGCGGGTCGTGGAGGCCCGTCCGGCGGGCGCCGGCGCCGGGACGGTCACGGACGCGGAGGGCGGGGTGGTGCTCATCGGGCGTCGGCCTCCTGCCGTTCGGTGCGGGACGCGATGTCGAGGAAGGCCTCTTCGAGGGAGGCGGACCGGGCGTCGAGCCCGTCGAGCCGTACGCCCTCCTCGCGGGCCCAGCCGAGGAGTTCGGTCAGGTCGTCCTGGAGGGCGTGGGTACGGATCTCGACGCGGCCGGCGGTCTCGGCGGCCCGCAGCCGGAGCGGGAGCCGGCCGGCGGGGACGCCGTCGGGGAGCGTGAAGCGGATCCGGGCGGGCTGGGCGGCGGTGACCTCGGCCGGGGTGCCGGAGAGGACGATCCGGCCCTGGTGCATGATCGCGAGCCGGTCGGCGAGCGTCTCGGCCTCCTCCAGGTAGTGGGTGGTGAGGAGGACGGTCGTGCCCTCGGCGCGCAGGGCGCGGACGAGTTCCCAGGTGTCGCGGCGGCCCTCGGCGTCGAGGCCGGTGGTGGGCTCGTCGAGGAAGAGGACCTCGGGGCGGCCGAGGAGGGCGAGCGCCAGGTCGAGCCTGCGCCGTTCACCGCCGGAGAGCTGTTTGACCCGGACGCGCTCCCGCCCGGCGAGCCCGGTGGCGGTGAGGACCTCCCCGGCGGGGCGCGCGCCGCTGGTGCAGCCGGCCCACATCCGTACGGTCTCGGCCACGGTCAGGTCGGAGGGGAAGCCGCCTTCCTGGAGCATGACGCCGATGCGGGGGCGGACGGCGGACCGTTCGCGGTACGGGTCGTGGCCGAGGACCCGGGCGGTGCCGCCGCTCGGGGCGGCGAGGCCTTCCAGGAGTTCGACGGTGGAGGTCTTTCCGGCTCCGTTGGTGCCGAGGAGCGCGAAGATCTCGCCGCGCGGGACGCTGAAGGAGATGCCGCGTACGGCGTCGAAGCCGCGCGCGGACCGCCGGGAGGTACGGGTCGCGGCACGCGCTCCAGAGCGTTCCCCGGAGCCGCCGGACGCGCCGCCGGCGTAGGTGCGGCGCAGCTCGGTCGCCTCGATCGCAGGTGTCATGCGTCCAGGCTGCCGCCGGGCGCGGCCGGGGAGCAGTGCGTGCTGTCATCACCCCCGCTGACAAATGTCATGCGGCCGGGGAGAGGGACGAGGACGGGGAACGACGAAGGCCCCGGTTCCTGAGAACCGGGGCCTTCGCTCCCTGAGCGGACGACGAGATTCGAACTCGCGACCCTCACCTTGGCAAGGTGATGCTCTACCAACTGAGCCACGTCCGCATTGCTCCCGACCGGCTTTCACCGGGCGGTGCGAGCACCACTCTACCGCATCCACCGGAGTGGTCGGTCGAGCGATGCAGAGCGGGTGACAGGGATCGCACACTGCGCCTTCCCCCTGGAAGGGGGATGTTCTACTACTGAACTACACCCGCACGCTGCGTGAGGTTCGGCCTTGTCGGCCTCGCCCCCTCGGCGTGCTTCAGACTCTAGCGGATCATGGGGGGTGCAATGCAAATCGGCTCCGGGGCGGGGGCCGGGCGGGCACCCCGGAGGGCTCCCGGGCCGGGCGGCACCGCGCCGGCCGGCTCCCCTGTCGCCCCTCGCCGCCTTTGGGTGCCGGCCCCGCGCGCCCTGCCCGGGCCCGCTCAGCTCGCCGCGCGGAACGCCTCGTACACGGCCTTGGGGATGCGGCCCCGGGCCGGCACGTCCATCTTGTGGGCCTGGGCCCATGCCCGGACCGCCGCCGGGTCGGGGGCGAGGGCCGTGTGCTTGTACGCCGACGCCCCGGTTCCGCCGGTCGCCCCGCCGCCCGCCGCCGCCTTGCCGGTCAGCTTCCGGCCGGCCGCGAGGTAGGGGGCGAGGGCCTTGCGGAGTTTCTTTGCATTGGCAGCATTCAGGTCGATCTCGTACATCTTCCCGTCGAGGCCGAAGGCGACCGTTTCCGCCGCTTCTCCGCCGTCGATGTCGTCGGAGAGGGTGACCACCACACGCTGCGCCACGGATATAGGTCCTTTCCTGTGGCCCGCCACGTATCAGGGGCGTTCGATTCCGCTCTGACGTGCGGCGATGCCGGGCATATGGCTGCCCAGGGACAATGTTTCTTTCCTCTGGATTCCTTTGTACAGCGAGGGGCCTCGCATTGTGAAGCCCTGCCAATTGTCTCAGCGTGTCCCGGGGCATTGGCGGGGTGCGATATTTCACTCGCATTTCATGTGTGGCGGGGTGCGCGGGGCATTGGAGTGGATCATCCTCGGGGCGGACGCCCGGCGGAGGGCATTTGTAGGATCCTTCAGATCTCTACCCGCGTAGAATTTGGAGGCAGGTACGCTGAGGGAACCGCCCACGCAACACACCACCGGGAGTGCCAGTGGCACGCGTCGTAGTCGACGTCATGCTCAAGCCGGAGATCCTCGACCCGCAGGGACAGGCGGTGCAGCGTGCACTGCCCCGCCTCGGGTTCGCCGGAATCGCCGACGTCCGTCAGGGGAAGCGCTTCGAGCTGGAGGTGGAGGGGCCGGTCGACGACGCCGCCCTCGCCCGCATCCATGAGATGGCCGAAACCTTCCTTGCCAACACCGTGATCGAAGACTTCGTCGTGAAGGTGGAGTCGTGACCGCACGCATCGGCGTCGTCACGTTCCCCGGAACGCTCGACGACCAGGACGCGCTGCGCGCCGCCCGCCTCGCGGGCGCCGAGCCCGTCCCGCTCTGGCACCGCGACAAGGACCTCAAGCAGGTCGACGCCGTGGTCCTGGCCGGTGGCTTCTCCTACGGCGACTACCTGCGGGCCGGAGCCATCTCCCGCTTCTCGCCGGTGATGGAGACGATCATCGAGCAGGCGAAGGCGGGCATGCCCGTCCTCGGCATCTGCAACGGCTTCCAGATCCTCACCGAGGCCCACCTGCTGCCCGGCGCCATGCTGCGCAACAACCACCTCCACTTCATCTGCCGCGACCAGAAGCTGCGGGTGGAGAACGCGGAGACCGCCTGGACCTCGGACTACACCGAGGGCCAGGAGATCGAGGTCCCGCTCAAGAACATGGACGGCCGGTACGTGGCCGACGAGCGCACGCTCGACGAGCTGGAGGCCGAGGGGCGAGTGGCCTTCCGGTACCTCGACCTGAACCCGAACGGCTCGCTGCGTGACATCGCGGGCATCACCAACGCCGCGGGCAACGTGGTCGGCCTCATGCCGCACCCCGAGCACGCCGTCGAGCCGCTGGTCGGCACCGGTAAGACGGACGGACTCGGTTTCTTCACCTCGATCCTCAAGAAGCTGGTCACCGCATGACTCTGGACACGGTCAAGCACGCCACCGCGACCCCGGACAGCGAGCAGCCCTGGAAGGAGCTCGGCCTCAAGGAGGACGAGTACGCGCGCATCCGCGAGATCCTGGGCCGCCGTCCCACCGGCGCCGAGCTCGCCATGTACTCCGTCATGTGGTCCGAGCACTGCTCGTACAAGAGCAGCAAGGTCCACCTGAAGCAGTTCAGCGAGAAGAAGCCCGACTCCGACGCCATGCTCGTCGGCATCGGTGAGAACGCGGGCGTCGTCGACGTCGGCCAGGGGTACGCGGTCACCTTCAAGGTCGAGTCGCACAACCACCCCTCGTACATCGAGCCCTACCAGGGTGCGGCCACCGGCGTCGGCGGCATCGTCCGCGACATCCTCGCCATGGGCGCCCGCCCGGTCGCCGTGGTCGACCCGCTGCGCTTCGGCGCCGCCGACCACCCCGACACCAAGCGCGTCCTGCCCGGCGTCGTCGCCGGCATCGGCGGCTACGGCAACTGCCTGGGACTGCCCAACATCGGCGGCGAGGTCGTCTTCGACTCCTGCTACCAGGGCAACCCGCTGGTCAACGCCGGCTGCATCGGCGTCATGAAGCACGAGGACATCCACCTCGCCAAGGCCTCGGGCCCCGGCAACAAGGTCATCCTCTACGGCGCCCGCACGGGCGGCGACGGCATCGGCGGCGTCTCGGTCCTCGCGTCCGAGACCTTCGACGACACCAAGCCCACCAAGCGCCCCGCCGTGCAGGTAGGCGACCCCTTCCAGGAGAAGCTCCTCATCGAGTGCACCCTGGAGATCTTCAAGGAGAAGCTGGTCGCCGGCATCCAGGACCTGGGCGGCGCCGGACTCTCCTGCGCGACCAGCGAGCTGGCCTCCGCCGGCTCCGGCGGCATGCGGGTCGAGCTGGACACCGTGCCGCTGCGCGACGCGACGCTCTCGCCGGAGGAGATCCTCATGAGCGAGTCGCAGGAGCGCATGTGCGCGATCGTCGAGCCGCAGCACGTCGACCGCTTCATGGAGATCTGCGAGAAGTGGGACGTCACCGCCACCGTCATCGGTGAGGTCACGGACGGCGACCACCTCGAGATCTACTGGCACGGCGAGCTCATCGTGGACGTGCCCCCGGGCACCGTCGCCCACGAGGGCCCGACCTACCACCGGCCGTACGAGCGCCCGGAGTGGCAGGACGCGCTCCAGGCCGACGACGCCGGCAAGCTGCCCCGGCCGCAGAACGGCGAGGAGCTGAAGGACCAGGTCCTCAAGCTCGTCTCCTCCCCGAACCAGGCCTCCAAGGCGTGGATCACGGACCAGTACGACCGCTTCGTGCAGGGCAACACCGTGCTCGCCCAGCCCGAGGACGCGGGCATGATCCGGATCGACGAGGAGACCAACCTCGGCGTGGCCATGGCGACGGACGGCAACGGCCGGTACGCGAAGCTCGACCCGTACACGGGCGCGCAGCTCGCGCTGGCGGAGGCGTACCGCAACGTCGCCGCCTCCGGTGCCAAGCCGCTGGCGATCTCGGACTGCCTGAACTTCGGTTCGCCCGAGGACCCGGGCGTCATGTGGCAGTTCGCCGAGGCCACCCGCGGTCTCGCGGACGGCTGCCTCGCGCTCGGCACCCCGGTCACCGGCGGCAACGTGTCGCTGTACAACCAGACCGGTGACGTGGCCATCCACCCGACGCCCGTCGTGGCCGTCCTCGGTGTGATCGACGACGTCAACCGCCGCACCCCGATCGCCTTCGCGGAGGAGGGCCAGCTCCTCTACCTGCTGGGCGACACCAAGGAGGAGTTCGGCGGTTCGGCCTGGTCCGAGGTGATCCACCAGCACCTCGGCGGTCTGCCGCCGGCCGTGGACCTCGACCGGGAGAAGCTGCTGGGCGAGATCCTGATCTCGGCCTCCCGCGACGGCATGATCGACGCGGCCCACGACCTGTCGGACGGCGGTCTGGTCCAGGCGGTCGCCGAGTCCTGCCTGCGCGGCGGCAACGGCGCGCGCCTGGTCGTCCCCGAGGGCCTGGACGCCTTCACCTTCCTCTTCTCCGAGTCGGCGGGCCGCGCGGTCGTCGCCGTCCCGCGCAGCGAGGAACTCCGCTTCACCGACATGTGCGGTGCGCGGGGCCTGCCGGCGACCCGGATCGGTGTCGTCGACGGTGACACCATCGAGGTCCAGGGCGAGTTCAGCCTCTCCCTGGAGGAGCTGCGCGCGGCCCACGAGGCCACGATCCCGGCTCTGCTGGCCTGACCCCTCGTCCGGGAGAGCCCCCGTCCGGACCTTCACGGTCCGGGCGGGGGCTCGGCCGTCCTGCCCGTCCCGCCCGTTCAGCCGTCGAGCGAGTAGAAGCTGTCGAGTTCCTCGATGTCCGCCACGCACTCGTCGATGTCGGAGATCTTGCCGTCGATGATCGTGAAGACCAGGGCGCTCGGCATCTCGATGCCCCGGTCGCCGTGCTCGGCGAACAGCAGGTGCGTCGCGACGGCGTGGCCGCGCCCGTCGACGAGGACGGAGCCGAGTTCGGCGCGCAGCGTCCCGCCGGTGTACTCGTCGAGATCCCGGTACATGCCGAGGACGTTGTCCCGGCCCTTGAAGTGGCCGCCGAAGCGGGTCTCGCCGGGCACGTGGTGGGTGCAGTCGCCCGTCATGAGGGAGCCCAGTGTCTCCATGTCTCCCGAGGTGAACGCGGTGTAGGCCCGGCGGACCAGCGCCGCGTCGGGGTGCTCGTGGTGGGTCATGTCCCGTCGCCTGCTTTCGCTGCCTGTCGCGAGGGTGTGCCTCCCTCCTCCAGTCTCGGCGCTAGCCTCTGCCCATGCCACCTGCCAGGAAGCGCCCCCGCCGTTACGACTCCGCCAAGACCCGCGCCGCCGTGCGCGCCCAGTTCGGGCACGTGCGCGAGGCCGTGGAGGCGCTCACGCCGGAGCAGCTCGACGGGCCGACGCGGCTGGGGGAGTGGACCGTACGGGACCTCGCGGCGCACCTGGCGTGGATGGTCGGCTCCGTGGCGGAGCTGCTCGGCCGGCCCGCCCCGGGCGCGGCGGAGCTGGCGCCGGCCGACTGGCCCTTCGCGACCGCCGCGGCGGCGGAGCGGATCGACGGGCACACCCGGGGCATCGACGCCTCCGACCTGCCCGCGCTGTACGACCGGACGGCGCGGGCGTACGAGGAGGCGGTGGCCGCCGCGGACGACGACCGGGTGCTGCCGGTGAGCCTCGGGGCCATGACCCTGGCCGACTTCCTCGTGACCCGGACCGTCGAGCTGGTCGTCCACACCGACGACCTCGTGGCGGCGACCGGCGCCGCCGTCCCGTACGACCGGCAGGCCCTCGCCGCCTGCACCCGGCTGCTCGCCGACGCGCTCGCGGCGAAGGCTCCGGGCGGGGCGGTGGAGGTGCGGATTCCGCCGTTCGCGGTGGTGCAGTGCGGGGAGGGCCCCCGGCACACCCGGGGCACTCCTCCGAACGTGGTCGAGACGGACCCGCTGACCTGGATCCGGCTCGCGACCGGCCGTACCGGGTGGGCGGCGGAGCGGGAGGCGGCCCGGGTGAGCGCGAGTGGTGAACGGGCCGATCTCACCGCGCTGCTGCCCCTGATGGGCTGACCGGCGGAAACGGGCGAGGGGGAACCGGCCGGGGGCGGCGCCCGTCCCACCGGCATGCAGAAGCCGCGCACTCTCGCAGCCGCCGCCCTGGTCCTCCTCCTCGCCGCCTGCGGTACGGAGGGAGGTGACGGGGGCCCGGGAGCGGCCACGGCCGCCCCGGACCTGCCCGTCACCGGGACCCACTGGACGATCGAGTCCGTCACGGTCGACGGGACCAGATCCGCCGCCCCGGACGGCGCCCGGCTCGACTTCGCGGAGACGGGCCGGGCGAAGGGTGACTCCGGCTGCAACCACTTCGGGGCCGCCGTCGCCGTGAACGGCGACACCCTCACCGTCTCCTCGCACGAGGTGACGGCGATGGGCTGCCCGGCCGACCGGGAACGCTTCGAGTCCGCCCTGCTCAAGGCCTTCTCCGGGAAGCTGAACGGCCGCCTGGACGGCGAGGACCTCACCCTCACCTCCGCCGACGGCCGCGGGGGCGTGGAGCTGACCCGTGAGCCGTCCGCGCCGTTGCGCGGCACCACCTGGAAGATCGACGGGCTGGTCTCCGGGACGACCGCCGCCTCCCTGCCCGCCGGCAGCGGGGACAAGGCCCGGATGGTGATCGGGACGGACGGCCGGATCACCGGCAACCTCGGCTGCAACAACTTCTCCGCCACCGCCCGCGCCGACGGGCGGACCCTGACGGTCGAGGGCCCGGCGGCCACCACGCGCATGATCTGCACGAGCCCGCAGATGAGCCTGGAGACGAAGCTGTACGAACTCCTCGACGGGCCGCTCACCTACCGGCTCGACCACCGCACGCTGACGCTCACGGACGCCTCGGGGGAGGGGTTCACCGCACGGGCCGAGACCCCCGGACGCGCGTAGCGCGGGCGGGTGACGGGTCGCTGGATTGCGAACTCCGTCACATCGACACCCGGGTTACGGGCCGGTACGGGACCCCCTCAAGGAGGACGCGGGCGGCGGGAACCCTTCCGCCGCCTGCCTTGTAGGGCTCTCCAGGGCGCCGACGATCAATTCGTGTGATCGTACGAGTGGGGTGGGTCCGGGATTTCGCCAATTCGGACCAGTGGTCGAGCCCGTCTACACTCGGAAACGTGCCACGTGGTGACGGTCGACTCAATCACGATCTGCTCCCCGGCGAGAAAGGCCCCCAGGACGCGTGTGGCGTCTTCGGTGTCTGGGCTCCGGGTGAAGAGGTCGCAAAGCTCACGTACTTCGGGCTCTACGCCCTCCAGCATCGGGGCCAGGAATCCGCGGGAATCGCGGTCAGCAACGGCTCCCAGATCCTCGTCTTCAAGGACATGGGGCTCGTGTCCCAGGTCTTCGACGAGACCTCTCTCGGTTCCCTCCAAGGTCACATCGCGGTCGGACACGCCCGCTACTCGACCACCGGGGCCTCCGTGTGGGAGAACGCGCAGCCGACGTTCCGGGCGACCGCCCGCGGCTCGATCGCGCTCGGCCACAACGGCAACCTGGTGAACACGGCGCAGCTCGCCGAAATGGTCGCCGACCTGCCCAAGAGGGAAGGGCGCGCGACCCAGGTCGCCGCCACCAACGACACGGACCTGGTCACCGCGCTCCTCGCGGGCCAGGTGGACGAGGACGGCGAGCCGCTCACCATCGAGCAGGCCGCCGCGAAGGTCCTCCCCGAGGTCCGGGGCGCCTTCTCCCTCGTCTTCATGGACGAGCACACGCTCTACGCGGCCCGTGACCCGCAGGGCATCCGCCCGCTGGTCCTCGGCCGGCTGGAGCGCGGCTGGGTGGTGGCCTCCGAGTCCGCCGCCCTCGACATCTGCGGTGCCAGCTTCGTCCGCGAGGTCGAGCCCGGCGAGCTGATCGCCATCGACGAGAACGGCATCCGCACCTCGCGATTCGCGGAAGCGAAGCCCAAGGGCTGTGTCTTCGAGTACGTGTACCTGGCCCGTCCCGACACGGACATCGCGGGCCGGAACGTGTACCTCTCCCGCGTGGAGATGGGCCGCCGCCTCGCCAAGGAGGCGCCCGTCGAGGCCGACCTGGTGATAGCGACCCCGGAGTCCGGCACCCCGGCCGCGATCGGTTACGCCGAGGCCTCCGGCATCCCCTTCGGCGCCGGCCTGGTGAAGAACGCCTACGTCGGGCGCACCTTCATCCAGCCCTCGCAGACCATCCGCCAGCTGGGCATCCGGCTGAAGCTGAACCCCCTCAAGGAAGTCATCAAGGGGAAGAAGCTCGTGGTCGTGGACGACTCGATCGTCCGCGGCAACACCCAGCGCGCCCTGGTCCGCATGCTCCGCGAGGCCGGTGCGGCCGAGGTCCACATCCGGATCTCCTCGCCGCCGGTCAAGTGGCCCTGCTTCTTCGGCATCGACTTCGCCACCCGCGCGGAGCTGATCGCCAACGGCATGTCCGTGGAGGAGATCGGCAAGTCGCTGGGCGCGGACTCGCTCTCGTACATCTCCCTCGAGGGGATGATCGAGGCGACCACGATCCAGAAGCCGAACCTCTGCCGCGCGTGCTTCGACGGCGAGTACCCGATGGAACTGCCGGACCCCGAGCTGCTCGGCAAGCAGCTCCTGGAGACCGAGCTGGCCGCCGGGCCGGCCGCCACCGCGGCCTCCGACGCGCTCCGGCGCCCGTAAGACCCCGCCGCACACCCCGCAGTACGACACGAAAGCTCTGAACCCATGTCTCAGAACCCCAGTGCCGGAGGCGGCGCCAGCTACGCGAGCGCGGGCGTCGACATCGAGGCGGGCGACCGCGCCGTCGAGCTGATGAAGGAGTGGGTGAAGAAGACGCAGCGCCCCGAGGTCCTCGGCGGCCTGGGCGGCTTCGCCGGTCTCTTCGACGCCTCCGCCCTCAAGCGCTACGAGCGTCCGCTCCTCGCCTCCGCCACCGACGGCGTCGGCACCAAGGTCGACATCGCCCGCCAGATGGGCGTGTACGACACGATCGGCCACGACCTGGTCGCGATGGTCATGGACGACATCGTCGTCTGCGGCGCCGAGCCCCTCTTCATGACCGACTACATCTGCGTGGGCAAGGTCCACCCGGAGCGGGTCGCCGCCATCGTCAAGGGCATCGCCGAGGGCTGCGTCCTGGCCGGCTGCGCCCTGGTCGGCGGCGAGACGGCGGAGCACCCGGGCCTCCTCGGCCCGGACGACTTCGACGTGGCGGGCGCGGGCACGGGTGTCGTGGAGTACGACCGGCTGCTCGGCGCGGATCGCATCCGTACGGGTGACGCGGTCATCGCCATGGCCTCGTCCGGGCTTCACTCCAACGGGTACTCGCTCGTCCGGCACGTGGTCTTCGACCGCGCCGGCATGGCCCTCGACCAGCAGGTGGACGAGCTCGGCCGCACCCTGGGCGAGGAGCTCCTGGAGCCGACCCGCATCTACTCCCTGGACTGCCTGGCCCTCACCCGCACCACCGAGGTCCACGCCTTCAGCCACATCACGGGCGGCGGCCTGGCCGCCAACCTGGCCCGGGTGATCCCGGACGGCCTGCACGCCACGGTCGACCGCTCGACCTGGACCCCGGGCGCGATCTTCGACCTGGTCGGCACCGCCGGACAGGTCGAGCGCCTGGAGCTGGAGAAGACCCTGAACATGGGCGTGGGCATGATGGCGGTCGTCCCGGCCGAGTCCGTGGACGCGGCCCTGACCACGCTGGCGGACCGGGGCCTCGACGCCTGGGTCGCGGGCGAGATCACCGAGCGCGGCGACCGCACGACGGGTGCCGAGCTGGTCGGCGACTACGCCCGGTAGGAGCGGTCACGGAACAGGGGGCGCTCCTCGGGGCGCCCCCTGAGCCGTACCCCGTGCGCCATGCCTCCTGAAGCCGTGCCGGCCCGCTCGGCGGACGGCGGCGGTCCGCGAAGATCCGCGGACAGCACAGAAACCCGGCCGGGGTGACCCGGGCCGGGTTTCGTGTTCAGAAGGTCAAGCGCGACGGCGTGACGCGGACGGGCCGGACTCGTCGTCCTCGTCCTCGTCGTCCGTGTTGTAGAGATCCGCGTACTGCGCGTACGGGTCGTCTTCCTCGTCGTCGTCCTCGAACGGCTCGCCATTCGGCGGCTGGTTCGAAGTCGAAGCGCCCAGCTCGTGGGCCAGACGCGCAAGGTCGGTCCCGCCGCTGCTGTACTTCAGCTGGCGGGCGACCTTGGTCTGCTTGGCCTTTGCCCGGCCGCGCCCCATGGCTCGACCCCCTCGGTGACGGGGCTCGCTGGCCCCAGAGTCTTGACACGCGTTCATGGTTCGGAACGGGCTCTCGGCAGAGAGACCGGTCCGTAGGGCTTCAACGGTACCTGTTTCCTCGGGTCTACGGTACGCCGCGCGCATCACATACCCCGGTACAGAACCTTCGAGGAGCCCTTTCCTCGCTGGTCAATCGCGATTTTAACCTCTTCTGAAGGGCCGACCCGCCGACCGGCGTGAGCGAAGTCTCCCGGGTGGCGGGCCCGGCCCTCCGTACGGCCGTACGGCTCAGGCGCGGCGCGCCTCGGCCATCCGCTGCTCGGCGATCCGGTCGGCGGCGGCGGCCGGCGGGATTCCGTCGGCCTTCGCACGTGCGAAGATCTCCAGGGTGGTGTCGAAGATCTTCGTCGCCTTGGCCTTACAGCGGTCGAAGTCGAAGCCGTGCAGCTCGTCGGCGACCTGGATCACGCCGCCGGCGTTCACCACGTAGTCGGGCGCGTAGAGGATCCCGCGCTCCACCAGGTCCTTCTCGATGCCCGGGTGGGCGAGCTGGTTGTTGGCCGCCCCGCAGACGATGCTCGCGGTCATGAACGGCACGGTGGTCTCGTTCAGGGCACCGCCGAGCGCGCAGGGGGCGTAGATGTCGAGGCCCTCGACGCGGATCAGCTCGTCCGTGTCCGCGACCACCGTCACCTGCGGGAACTTGTCGGTGATCCGGCGCACCGACTCCTCGCGCACATCGGTGATGACGACCTCGGCGCCGTCCTCGAGGAGGTGCTCGACGAGGTAGTGGCCGACCTTGCCGACACCCGCGACGCCGACCTTGCGGCCGCGCAGCGTCGGGTCGCCCCACAGGGCCTGGGCGGAGGCCCGCATGCCCTGGAAGACGCCGAAGGCGGTGAGGACGGAGGAGTCGCCGGCGCCGCCGTTCTCGGGGGAGCGGCCGGTGGTCCACCGGTTCTCGCGGGCGACGACGTCCATGTCGGCCACGTAGGTGCCGACGTCGCAGGCCGTGACGTACCGGCCGCCGAGGGAGGCGACGAAGCGCCCGTACGCGAGGAGGAGCTCCTCCGTCTTGATCTTCTCCGGGTCACCGATGATCACGGCCTTGCCGCCGCCGTGGTCGAGACCGGCCAGGGCGTTCTTGTACGACATGCCGCGCGCCAGGTTGAGCGCGTCGGCGATCGCCTCGGCCTCCGTGGCGTACGGGTAGAAGCGGGTGCCGCCGAGGGCGGGGCCGAGGGCGGTGGAGTGGAGGGCGATGACGGCCTTGAGGCCGGTGGCGCGGTCCTGGCAGAGCACGACTTGCTCGTGGCCACCCTGCTCCGAGTGGAAGAGGGTGTGGAGTACGTCAGCAGGAACGCCGGTCACATCGGTCACGGTGGTGACTCCCAAGTACGAAGCGGCGGTTGCGGCCCTCCCTACGGGTGGGGGAGGACCATGTTCCGCACGAGAGTAAGTCCTACCTGTGCGTAGATCGGCCGCAGTGCTCAGGATCACCCCCTCGCGGAGTACCTCCGTGGAAGGATTTGCGACATGTCGGTCGCCTCTTCGGTCCTCGTCCCTTACGCGTCCTATCTGCGGGTGTACGAACCGCTGGCCGCGTTCCCCGAACCCGAGCGGTCCCAGTGGGCCCGTTACGCGCGCCGGGCGGGCACTCCCGGCGCGCAGGAGGAGCTGCGGCGCTCCCTCGCGGACCTGGTGCCGACGCCTCCGGTGCCCGTGCCGGTCGAGGAGAGCGCGGAGGCGTTCGTCGCGCATCTGGGCGGGGCGGTGGTGATCTGCCCGTGGCGGACCCGGCTGCGGGCGCTGCTCGCCCTGGAGGAGCTGGCGGCCGGCGCGTTCCCGGGGCCGGTGCTCGACGCGATGGTGCCGCCGGTGGTGCGGGAGCAGGCGGCGGCGGACCATGAGCGCTGGCGGGTGGAGAACCCGGACGCGCGGCCGTGGATCCGTACGGCGGTCTGGCAGGTGCCGCTGCGCTGGTTCGCGCTCTTCGGGGAGGAGGACCGGCAGTACGAGCCCGGGCGGCGGGACGGCGAGGGACCGGCACGGCCGCCGGTGCTGCGGTACCGGACGACCATGGCGCAGGCGCGGCGCCGGCTCGCCCGCTCGCTGCGGGCGCTGCGGGAGTCGATCGACGAGGGGCCGATGACCCGGGGGCTCGTCGAGGTGGGCCGCTGGCTGGAGGAGTTCCATCCGAGGGCCCTGGTGGAGCTGGACTTCGGCGGCCTGGTGCACGCGGTGCCGGAGGAGTGGCTGGCCGGGGAGCGTTCGGCGGCGGAGGTGGCGGCCGGGATCGCGGCCCTGAAGTCGGGTGACGGCGAGGAGGCGAGCGAGGTCTACGGGCGGCTCGCGGAGCGGTGGCGGCTGGTGCGCGATCTCCAGTTCGCGAACTGACCGTCAAGATCCGCCGCCGGAGTCTGTCAGGTGTCCATCGACAGGACGCCACCGGCCGGTGTAATTGATCTTCATGCACCCGGAGGCGGGGCCCCGGGGCCCTTCGGTACGCCCGGCGGGGACGTTGGTCCCGATCCGGGCCTTTGACTCAAGCGTGACGGATCGCACTTAACGCACCCTTGCGTCCATCACCCATCCTCGTGCCAAAATAGGACAAGGAGTCCGGGGAGGGTTCCTTCCGTCCATCTATGGGCGGAACGCTCAGCATTGCACTCTATGGGGGGTCTGAGGACTCCTGATCGCTCTGTGACTGATCGTCACAGTGGCGTGACTGTCCGTTATGGCATGGTCCATCGACTTCCGCCGCTGATGAACACCTGCGAGGGCAATTCCATCGGTTTGGCCGACGTGGCTGGACGGATGGTGTAGTTGTAGTGCCGAGGACAAGCCGTTCGTCCTATAACCGACTCGGCCCGCTTCTGCCATTTCGGGCAACGCGGGTCAAGGTGCAGAATTTAGAGGAAAGAACCGAGAAGGTTCGGTTCTCCCGAGGAGGCCGCTCATGACCGCTCGCACCCCTGATGCCGAGCCGCTGCTGACCCCTGCCGAGGTTGCCACGATGTTCCGCGTGGACCCGAAGACGGTGACCCGGTGGGCCAAGGCGGGCAAGCTCACGTCCATCCGCACGCTGGGTGGACACCGCCGGTACCGCGAGGCCGAGGTTCGCGCGCTGCTGGCGGGCATTCCGCAGCAGCGCAGCGAGGCCTGAGGTTCGCGCAGCACTTGTAACACCCCGCAGTACCCCGTAACACCGGGCCCGGCCGGATCCCCCAATCCGGTCTCCCACCCCTAGCTCTGCCGGCGGTCACCTGCCCCAACAGGTCTCCGTCACCGATCGCGCTGGACTCCGCCGGGTCCGGCGCGATCTTTTTTGTGCCCCGTGCCGCGCGTCGCCCGCCCGTGCAATTGCACATATTAAATCCGGCCGGTGTAGGGAGGGTGTAAGTGAAGCGGTTTCTGAAACACTTTCAGTGACACCCGTCACAGGGGCCAACTCTTGCCAAGGGACAGCCTCCCACTCCTTGGACCGCCCCCAACCCGCCGTTGGTCACCGGCTGATGGGACTTTCGTCCCCGGCCGCCCCAAGCCCTCGGGGCTCCTCGCGGGACCGGGGCGGCGGCGCCCGGTCCAGGCCGGGCCGCACCGCCGTGCTCGTCCACGTACCCCCGCACCGCCCGCGTACGCTCGCGCCCGGCCGGTCCACCCGCGCACCGGTCCACCGGCACACCCGCGCACAACGAAAAGGCCCGCATCGTGTGATGCGGGCCTTTTCCGAGGCGATCCTGACGGGACTTGAACCCGCGACCTCCACCTTGACAGGGTGGCGAGCTAACCAACTGCTCCACAGGACCTCGTTGCGAGAACGACTGTACAGCAGTTCCGGGGGTCTGGTCGAACCGGGTGCCGGGGGCCGGCTTCCGGCACCCGGCCGGCCGGACCGGTCACGGGGCCGCGGCGTCGATCGCCTTCACGATGCGCTTGTCCGAGACGGGGTGGGCCGTCCCCAGTGCGTGGGCGAAGTAGCTCACCCGCAGCTCCTCGATCATCCAGCGGATGTCGGTCACCTCCGCCGGCACCGGGCGGCCCGGCGGGAGCTGTTCGAGCAGCCAGGCGTACTCGTCCAGCATCTCGTGGACCTTCTCCATCCGGGTGGTGTCCCGCTGGACCCCGGTCGGCATCTGCTGCAGCCGCCGGTCGACCGCCACCAGATAGCGCATGAGGTCCGGCAGCCGCTTCAGACCGGTACGGGTCACGAAGCCGGGCGGCATGAGCCAGGACAGCTGGTCCCGGACGTCCTTCAGGTTCGCGAGCAGCGCCGGGCTGTTCGTCGCCTTCAGGCGCCGCTCACAGGCCTGCCAGGCCGCGAGCACCTGCTGGACCTGGCCCACCGTGCGGACGGTCAGCTCCACGAGGTCGGCGCGGACCTTGTCGTACAGCTTCCGGAAGGACTCCTCGTCCCACGCCGGGCCGCCGTGGTCCGCGATCAGCCGGTCGGCCGCCGCCGTCGCGCAGTCCTCGAAGAGGGCCTGGATCGAGCCGTGCGGATTCGCCGACAGGGCCAGCTTCTGCTGGTTGGTCAGCTTGTCCGAAGCGAACTTCGCCGGATTCACCGGGATGTTCAGCATGATCAGCTTCCGGGTGCCCCGCCACATCGCCTGCGCCTGCTCGGCCTCCGTGTCGAAGAGGCGCACGGCCACGGAGTCGCCCTCGTCGACGAGCGCCGGGTACGCCTTGACCGGCTGGCCGGCCCGCCGGGTCTCGAAGACCTTGGTGAGGGTGCCGATCGTCCACTCCCGCAGCCCCGAGCGTTCCAGCGAGGGCCCCGAGCCGTCCGGGCCCGCCGTGGCCGCCGCGGCAGCCTTGGAGAGCGCCTGACGGGCCTTGGGGCGCAGCCGCAGCTTCAGCGCCTCCACGTCCTTGTCCTCGGCCAGCTTCCGGCGCCGCTCGTCGACGATCCGGAAGGTGATCTTGAGGTGGTCGGGGACCTTCGCCCAGTCGAAGTCCTCGGGGGTGAGCGGCACCCCGACCATCCGCTGGAGCTCACGGGCGAGCGCCGTCGTCAGCGGCTCCTGCACCGGGACGGTGGAATCCAGGAAGCGGGTCGCGAAGTTGGGCGCGGGCACGTAGTGGCGGCGGATCGGCTTCGGCAGCGAACGGATCAGCTCCGTGACGACCTCCTCGCGCAGCCCCGGAATCTGCCAGTCGAAGCCCTCGTCGGTGACCTGGTTGAGCACCTGGAGCGGGATGTGGACGGTCACGCCGTCCGCGTCCGCGCCCGGCTCGAACTGGTACGTCACCCGGAACTTCAGCGGCCCCTGCCGCCAGGAGTCCGGGTAGTCGTCCTTGGTGACCGCCCGCGCCTTCTCGTTGATGAGCATCTCGCGCTCGAAGTCGAGGAACTCCGGCTCCTCGCGGCGCTTGTGCTTCCACCACGAGTCGAAGTGCGCGCCCGAGACGACGTGTTCGGGCACCCGCTTGTCGTAGAAGTCGAAGAGGGTCTCGTCGTCGACGAGGATGTCCCGTCGCCGGGCCCGGTGTTCGAGCTCCTCGACCTCGGTCAGCAGCTTGCGGTTGTCCGCGAAGAACTTGTGGTGCGTGCGCCAGTCGCCCTCGACCAGCGCGTTGCGGATGAACAGCTCGCGGGAGACCTCCGGGTCGATCCGCCCGTAGTTCACCTTGCGGTCGGCGACGATCGGCACGCCGTACAGCGTCACCTTCTCGTACGCCATCACGGCCGCCTGGTCCTTCTCCCAGTGCGGCTCGCTGTACGTCCGCTTCACCAGGTGCTGGGCGAGCGGCTCGATCCACTCGGGCTCGATCCGCGCGTTGACCCGCGCCCACAGGCGGGAGGTCTCCACCAGCTCGGCGGACATGACGAAGCGCGGCGGCTTTTTGAAGAGGGCGGAGCCGGGGAAGATCGCGAACTTGGCGTTGCGGGCGCCCAGGTACTCGTTCCGGGTGCCCTCGCGCTTGGCGTCCCGGCCCTCCTTGCTCTCCTTCACGTCCTTGAGGCCGATGTGGGAGAGCAGACCGGCGAGCAGGGAGACGTGCACGGACTGTTCCGGCGCGTCAGTGTCCGCCGAGGGCTCCCCCAGGTGGATGCCCATCTGCTTGGCGACCGTGCGGAGCTGGGCGTAGATGTCCTGCCACTCGCGGATCCGCAGGAAGTTCAGATACTCCTGCTTGCACATGCGGCGGAAGGACGACGAGCCGCGTTCCTTCTGCTGCTCGCGGATGTACCGCCACAGGTTGAGGAAGGCGAGGAAGTCGCTGGTCTCGTCCTTGAAACGGGCGTGCTGCTGGTCGGCCTGGGCCTGCTTCTCGGCCGGCCGCTCGCGCGGGTCCTGGATGGAGAGCGCCGCCGCGATCACCATGACCTCGCGGACGCAGCCGTTCCGCTCCGCCTCCAGCACCATGCGGGCCAGACGCGGGTCGACGGGCAGCTGGGCGAGCTTCCGGCCGAGCGGGGTGAGCCGCTTCTTCGGGTCCTTCTCGGCCGGGTCGATCGCGCCGAGCTCCTGCAGGAGCTGCACGCCGTCCCGGATGTTGCGGTGGTCCGGCGGATCGATGAAGGGGAACTTCTCGATGTCGCCGAGGCCCGCCGCGGTCATCTGGAGGATGACGGAGGCCAGGTTCGTCCGGAGGATCTCGGCGTCCGTGAACTCCGGCCGGGAGAGGAAGTCGTCCTCCGAGTAGAGCCGGACGCAGATGCCGTCGGAGGTACGGCCGCAGCGGCCCTTGCGCTGGTTGGCGCTGGCCTGGCTGACCGGTTCGATCGGCAGGCGCTGCACCTTGGTCCGGTGCGAGTAGCGCGAGATGCGGGCCGTGCCCGGGTCGATCACGTACTTGATGCCGGGGACGGTGAGGGAGGTCTCGGCCACGTTGGTCGCGAGGACGATCCGCCGGCCGGTGTGGGCCTGGAAGACCCGGTGCTGCTCGGCGTGGGAGAGCCGGGCGTAGAGCGGCAGGACCTCGGTGTTCCGCAGGTTCTTCTTGATGAGGGCGTCGGCGGTGTCGCGGATCTCCCGCTCGCCGGAGAGGAAGACCAGGATGTCGCCCGGGCCCTCGGACTGGAGCTCGTCGACGGCGTCGCAGATCGCGGTGATCTGGTCCCGGTCCGCGTCCTCCGAGTCGTCCTCCAGGAGGGGCCGGTAGCGGACCTCCACCGGATAGGTACGGCCGGAGACCTCGACGATCGGGGCGTTGCCGAAGTGGCGGGAGAAACGCTCCGGGTCGATGGTCGCGGAGGTGATCACGACCTTCAGGTCCGGGCGCTTCGGCAGCAGCTGGGCCAGGTAGCCCAGGAGGAAGTCGATGTTGAGGGAGCGCTCGTGGGCCTCGTCGATGATGATCGTGTCGTAGGCGCGCAGCTCGCGGTCCGTCTGGATCTCGGCGAGCAGGATGCCGTCCGTCATCAGCTTGACGAAGGTCTCGTCGGGGTTCACCTGGTCGGTGAAGCGGACCTTCCAGCCGACGGCCCCGCCGAGCGGGGTCCTCAGCTCCTCGGCGACGCGCTCGGCGACCGTGCGGGCGGCGATCCGGCGCGGCTGCGTGTGGCCGATCATGCCCCGCACGCCCCGGCCGAGCTCCAGGCAGATCTTCGGGATCTGCGTGGTCTTGCCGGAGCCCGTCTCACCGGCGACGATCACGACCTGGTGGTCGCGTATCGCCTCCAGGATCTCGTCCTTCTTCTGGGAGACGGGCAGCTGTTCGGGATAGGTGACGGCGGGCACGAGGGCGGCGCGCGCGTCGACGCGCTCCTTGGCCTTGCCGGCCTCGGCGGCGATCTCGTCCAGGACGGCCGCGCGGGCCTCGGGCTTGCGGATGCGGCGGGCGCCTTCGAGACGGCGGCCGAGCCGGTGGGCGTCCCGCAGCGAGACCCCGGCCAGGACGGACTGGAGGGCGGCGAAGGAAGTAGACATACGGAATCCAGGATCGCACCTGCGGCCGAGAACCGGCGAACCGATTTCCGGGCCGCGTCCGGGGGCGTGTCCCGTACGCCTGCGTAATATTTCGGGCACACCGACCGGATCCGAGGGGTTTCGCATGTTCCGCACCGCCGTCCGCGCGCACCCCGCGTGCGCCGCCCCGGCGGTTCGGCGGCGGTCCCCGCTCGTGACACTCCTGCTCGGCCTGGTGCTGGGACTCCTGGTCTGCGCGGCCCCGGTGCCGTACGCGGTTCCCGGGACGGGGGCGGCCGTGGTGGCGTACGAGGATCCCGGGACGGCGGCGACCGCGGTGGAGTACGCGGTTGCCGGGCCGGAGATCTCCGCCCGGGCGCACGGGTCCGGCGAGGTGAGCGTTCCGGCCGCGGGCGGCCCCGTGCCGGGCTGCGGGCACCGGGACCCCGCCGAGGCCGGGGCCGGGGGCCCCGCCGTACCGCCACGGGCCCAGGGCTTCGCCGAACTGCTTCCCGCGCTCACCGCCGACCGCACCCCCGCCGCGGCAGCCTGGGGCACCGACCCGGAGGCGGGGCACCCTGCACCGGGCCGCGAGCCGCCGGAGCTCGTACCGCCGTCACCGGTGGAGCTGTCGGTCCTGAGGGTCTAGGGGGCCGGGCCCGCAGGCCCGCCCTCCCGCCTCCCTTCCCCTTTCTTCCTCCCTCAGGAGCGCTTCCGCATGTCCAGGTCCAAGACGATCACGATCGTGTCCGGGGTGGCCGTCGCCGCCGTGCTCGCCGGTTTCGCCTCGTACACCGCCACCAAGCCCGCCTCCCCCGGCGCCGCCGGCACCTCCTCGGTGGCCGAGGTGTCGGCCGGCCCGTCCGAGGGCGTCTATCCGGAGCTGGAGGCGTACGCCCGGCGCGACGCGTCCGACGGCCTCGCCCTCGGCCGGGCCGACGCGCCGGTCGTCCTCATCGAGTACGCCGACTTCAAGTGCGGCTACTGCGGCAAGTTCGCCCGCGACACCGAACCGGTCCTGGTGGAGAAGTACGTCCGCGACGGCACCCTGCGCATCGAGTGGCGCAACTTCCCGATCTTCGGCGAGGAGTCCGAGGCGGTGGCCCGCGCCGCCTGGGCGGCCGGGCGGCAGGGCCGGTTCTGGCAGTTCCACAAGGCCGCGTACGCCGAGGACGCCAAGCGGAAGGGCTTCGGCAAGGAGCGGCTGACCGCCCTCGCCGAGGAGGCGGGCGTCCCGGACCTGAACCGGTTCGCGCGGGACAGCGAGGGCGCGGAGGCCCGCGCGGCCGTGAAGAAGGACCAGGAGCAGGGCTACAGCCTCGGCGCCACCTCCACCCCGTCCTTCCTGATCAACGGCCGGCCGATCGCCGGCGCCCAGCCCCTCGAGACCTTCACCGAGGCCATCGAGGCGGCGGCGGCCGCGAAGGCGGCCTCGGCGAAGGGCCGGGGATGACCTCCGGCATCGGCTACTTCGCGGCCTTCCTCGGTGGTCTGCTCGCCCTGCTCAGCCCGTGCAGCGCCCTGCTCCTGCCCGCGTTCTTCGCGTACTCGGTCGAGACCCGGGCGAAGCTGGTCGCCCGCACCGGCATCCTCTACGCCGGTCTGGCCACCACCCTCGTCCCGCTCGGCGCGGCCGGATCCCTCGCGGGCCGGTTCTTCTACGGCCACCGGGACCTGCTGGTCGCGGCCGGCGGCTGGCTGATCATCGGGCTCGGCGTCCTCCAGATGCTCGGGCTCGGCTTCGCCTCCCGCCGGATCGCGGAGGCGAGCGGCCGGATCCGCCCGACCAGCGCCCTCTCGGCCTACGCCCTGGGCCTCGTCTACGGCCTCGCCGGCTTCTGCGCCGGCCCGATCCTCGGCAGCGTCCTGACGGTGGCGGCGCTGAGCGGCAGCCCCGTGTACGGCGGGCTTCTCCTGGCCGTGTACGCGCTGGGCATGGCGGTGCCGCTGTTCGTGCTGGCGCTGCTCTGGGAGCGGTACGACCTGGGGCGGCGGCGCTGGCTGCGCGGCCGCCCGGTCCGCCTCGGACCGCGCACGGTCCACTCGGCCTCGCTGCTCTCGGGACTGTTCTTCGTCGCCCTGGGGACGATGTTCCTGGTCTTCGACGGGACGACCGCCCTGCCGGGGCTGCTCTCGGTCGACGACTCGTTCGCGGTCGAGCGGCGGGTGGCGGAGCTGGGCCGGTCGGTGCCGGACTGGGCGCTGCTCCTGGCGGTGGTGGCCGTGGTGGCGGTGGTGCTCGCGGTGCGGGGCCGGCGCGGCGCCGGGGCGGAGCGCGAGGAGGCGTGAGCCGTACGGGGAGGGGCGCCCCTCCCCGTACGGGACCCCCGGCCAGGCGACCGGGGAACGAGAAAGGCCCCGCTCTCTCGAACGGGGCCTTCCGGTGGTGGCTGGGGCCGGGGTCGAACCGGCGACCTATCGCTTTTCAGGCGATCGCTCGTACCAACTGAGCTACCCAGCCACGAGGCCATTGCTGACCTCAGCGATCCTGACGGGACTTGAACCCGCGACCTCCACCTTGACAGGGTGGCGAGCTAACCAACTGCTCCACAGGACCTTGCTGTCTGTGCGAGACAAGTCTCGCACAGGGTGATGCGTGCCCCCAACGGGATTCGAACCCGTGCTACCGCCTTGAAAGGGCGGCGTCCTGGGCCACTAGACGATGAGGGCTAACGGCCCCACCTGGGCGCTTCTCAGCGCGTCGGGGACGTGAGAAGCATATGGGATGGCGGCCGGTATCGCCAAAACGGTTTCCCGGGGCCCGTGGGAACGGCCTCCTTCCGGGGGAGAATGAGCCCGTGCTGGAGATGACGCGCGAGGAGTTCGAGGAGCTTGTCGCCGAGGCCCTGGACCGGATTCCGCCGGAACTGACCCGGCTGATGGACAACGTGGCGGTGTTCGTCGAGGACGAGCCCCCGGCGGACGACCCCGAACTGCTCGGGCTCTACGAGGGGACGCCGCTGACCGAGCGGGGCGAGTGGTACGCCGGGGTGCTGCCGGACCGGATCACGATCTACCGGGGGCCGACGCTGCGGATGTGCGCGTCGCGCGAGGACGTGGTCGCCGAGACCGAGATCACGGTCGTCCACGAGATCGCCCACCACTTCGGCATCGACGACGAGCGGCTGCACGCGCTGGGCTACGGCTGACGGGGCCGGGCCGGCGGCCCCGGGGGCGTAACGGTTCGGCTCGCGGCCCGGGAGGCGTACCGGCGGCCGGGGGCGACAGGGGGCGGGCCCGCGCGTGCGGGGCGCGTTCCGGGCGCGTTCGGGGCGTGTCCCTTGCGGCGCCGGGGGAGTTGGGCAGGGCAACGCGTTCCGTTCCTGCCCGTTGTGTCCTGGAGGTCCCCCCGTGCGCACTTTGCCCACCCGTGTGAGATGGGCCGCCACCGCGTTGGCGGTCGCCGCCTGCGCCGGCCTGAGCGGCTGTATGAGTGTCGGTGAGGACGGGGCCAAGCCGTCGCCCGGTGCCTCCGGCTCCGAGCGGGGCGCGGCGGCCGAGGCCGAGGGCGGCGCGGGGGGCGCGGCCGGTGAGGACGGCGCCTGGGCGGGGCCGACCTCGCGGAGCGGACCCGACGCCGCGGGTGAGGTGACCGAGTCCCCGGTGCCCGGCGGTTCCGCCTCCGCCTCGGCCCCCGCGAAGCCCTCGCCCGGCGTGAGGAATCCCACGGACCGGACCCCGGTGCCGGGCGGCCCGGTGAAGCCCCTGCCCTCGGCGGGCGCCGGGCACGGCGGCCAGGACGGTGGCTCGGGCGGCTCCGGTGGCGGGACCGGCGGCAGCGGCGGGAGCGGAGGCACCGGAAGCGGTGGCGGTACGGGCGGGGGCGGCGGGGCCGGGAGCGGTGGCGGGACCGGCGGTACGGGCGGCGGGGCCACTCCGAGCCCGGAGCCGCCGGAGCCGACCCCCGAGCCGACGCCGGAGCCCACTCCCGAGCCGACCCCGGAGCCGACGCCCGAGCCGACCACCAACCCCAGCGACCCGCCGGCGCCGGGTCCGGACACCCAGATGGGTGCCATGTGGGCGGCGCGGGAGACCGGTGAACCGTCCGAGCCGACGGCATCACCGCAGGTCGGGCCGGTGTGACGCGCACCGGTTTGCCATGGGTGGGGGAGGGTGCGTATGGTGGTAGATCGTTTGATCCCATTTGCCCCCGGCGCCACTATCGATGAGCGCCGCGACTGGCGCGTACTCTCCCTTGCCGTGACTGACCGCATCGAGGCGGTCGTAGTGCGAAACACGGAGTTGACGGGCGCGTGCCGAGACTCCGGAAGGTTTCGCATTTCGCATGTCCATTTTCAGTTCTGACCACGCCGTCATGCCCGAGAACGACGAGATCGTCTCCGACGCGGCCGAGGCCGCCGAGACCGTCGACGTCGTCGAGGCCCTCGACGCCGCAGAGGCCGACCTGGCCGCCGACACCGCCGAGGCGGACGACGCCGACGAGGCCGACGCGACCCCCCAGATCACCTTCGGTGACCTGGGTCTGCCCGAGGGCGTCGTGCGCAAGCTCGCGCAGAACGGCGTGACCACCCCCTTCCCGATCCAGGCCGCGACCATCCCGGACGCCCTGGCCGGCAAGGACATCCTCGGCCGGGGCCGTACAGGCTCCGGCAAGACCCTCTCCTTCGGTCTGCCGCTGCTCGCCACCCTGGCCGGCGGCCACACCGACAAGAAGAAGCCCCGCGGCGTCATCCTCACCCCGACCCGTGAGCTGGCCATGCAGGTCGCCGACGCGCTCCAGCCGTACGGCGACGTCCTCGGCCTGAAGATGAAGGTCGTCTGCGGCGGCACGTCCATGGGCAACCAGATCTACGCCCTGGAGCGCGGTGTCGACGTCCTCGTCGCCACCCCGGGCCGTCTGCGCGACATCATCAACCGCGGCGCCTGCTCGCTGGAGGCCGTCCAGGTCGCCGTCCTCGACGAGGCCGACCAGATGGCCGACCTGGGCTTCCTGCCCGAGGTCACCGAGCTCCTCGACCAGGTCCCGGCCGGCGGCCAGCGCCTGCTCTTCTCCGCGACCATGGAGAACGAGATCGCGACCCTGGTCAAGCGCTACCTGACCGACCCGGTCGTCCACGAGGTCGACAGCGCCCAGGGCAACGTCACGACCATGACCCACCACGTCCTGGTCGTGAAGCCCAAGGACAAGGCGCCGGTCACCGCCGCGATCGCCGCCCGCAAGGGCCGCACCATCATCTTCGTCCGCACCCAGCTGGGCGCCGACCGCATCGCCGAGCAGCTGCGCGAGGCGGGCGTCAAGGCGGACGCGCTGCACGGCGGCATGACCCAGGGCGCGCGTACCCGCACGCTCGCCGACTTCAAGGACGGTTACGTCAACGCGCTCGTCGCCACCGACGTCGCCGCCCGCGGCATCCACGTCGACGGCATCGACCTGGTCCTGAACGTGGACCCGGCCGGCGACCACAAGGACTACCTGCACCGCTCGGGCCGTACCGCCCGCGCCGGCAAGTCCGGCGTGGTCGTGTCGCTGGCGCTGCCGCACCAGCGCCGCCAGATCTTCCGCCTGATGGAGGACGCGGGCGTCGACGCCTCGCGCCACATCGTCGGCGGGGCCGGCGCCTTCGACCCCGAGGTCGCCGAGATCACCGGCGCCCGTTCGCTGACCGAGGTCCAGGCCGACTCCGCGAACAACGCCGCCAAGCAGGCCGAGCGCGAGGTCGTGGACCTGACCAAGCAGCTGGAGCGCCTCCAGCGCCGGGCCGTCGAGCTGCGCGAGGAGGCCGACCGTCTGGTCGCCCGCGCCGCCCGCGAGCGCGGCGAGGACCCGGAGACCGCCATCGCCGAGGTGACCGAGGCCGCCGAGGCCGAGGTCGCGGCCGCCGCCGTGGCGGCGGAGCGCGAGGAGCGCCGGGACGAGCGCCGCGAGGAGCGTCCGCCCTTCCGCGACCGTGACGACCGGGGCGGCTACGAGCGCCGGGACCGTGACGACCGCGGTGGTTTCCGTCGGGACAACGACCGTCCCTCGGGTGGTTTCCGTCGGGACAACGACCGTCCGTCCGGTGGTTTCCGTCGGGACAACGACCGTCCCTCGGGTGGTTTCCGTCGGGACAACGACCGTCCCTCGGGTGGTTTCCGTCGGGACAACGACCGTCCCTCCGGTGGTTTCCGCCGCGACAACGACCGTCCCTCCGGCGGCTTCCGCCGCGACGACCGCCCCTCCGGCGGCTTCAACCGGGACGACCGTCGTGACGACCGCGGTGGCTTCCGCCGTGACGACCGCCCCTCCGGTGGTTTCCGCCGCGACAACGACCGTCCGTCGTTCCGCGACCGTGACGACCGTCCGTCCGGTGGCTTCCGCCGCGACGACCGCCGGGACAACGACCGTCCCTCGGGCGGCTTCCGCCGTGACGACCGCCCCTCCGGCGGCCACCGTGGCAGCGACCGTCCGTTCAACCGTGACCGCCGCGACGACCGCCCCGCGGGTGGCTTCCGCCGCGACGACCGCCCCTCGGGCCGCCGCGACGACCACCGCCCCTCCGGCTCCGGTTCCGGCTCCTTCGGCGCCGGCCGCCGCGACGACAAGCCGCGCTGGAAGCGCAACGGCTGATCCGGCCGGTCCGCGGGACACCGCGCGTCCCCGTGAGCGGGTGACGATCTGACGGGAAGGGCCCGTACGACACTTCGGTGGCGTACGGGCCCTTCGTCGTGCACGGGTTCGGAACACCCTCGCCGCGCCGGTCCCGGTGTTGGTAGGGTCACCCCGCTCAGGGGGGACGACCGAGACAGGGTTCTCCCGTCCGCGTGCCGCCGCAGAGGTGCTGCCGCGCCCTCCCTGACCCCATGTTTTCCGGGAGGGACCTTCCTTGATCCGTCAGGGCAACGACCGCGCGCGCGGTTCGGGCCGGCGCACCCGCGCAGGCCTCGTCCTCGCGCTCGCGACGATCACGGCGGCGACGTCCGCCGGGATCACGGCGCCGCCCGCGGTCGCCGACACGGCGCCGCAGACCACCGTGCTGCCGGCCGCGCCGCGCTTCTCGCCGCGCGCCACCTCGATCCTCACCGCCGGTGAGACCGGCTACCTGCTGGCGCAGGAGGGCGACGTCCGCCTCCAGTGGATCGACTACGCCACCGGGACCGCGACGCCGCTCGCGGTCACCCTGCCGGAGGCGCCGCGCTACGACTACGAGACCGGCTACTGGGACTACCGGCAGAAGCTGCCCATCGGGGGCGGCGGTCACTGGGGCAGGGGCTCCGACACGGTCGCCGTGTACTCCGCCACCCCGGCCCCGCGCGTGACCCTGCAGAAGGGCGCGGGCGCGGTCTTCGCGGAGATCGCGCTCCCGGAGGGCCAGACGTACCTGGGCACCTTCGGCGACACCGTGGTGACCCGGACCGGCGCGGCGGACGCGCCCACCGGCTTCCACCTGCTGCGGTCCGAGGGAGGGAAGGTGACGGACACGCCCGTCACCGGCCTGCCGGAGGGGACCGTGCCCACCGGTGTGGAGGACGGTGACGCGACCTCGCTCGTCCTCAGGTACCGGAACTCCGCAGGAGGCCCGGAGAGCTGGGCGCTCACCGACCTGGCGGACGGGGTGGCCGAGCCGCTCGTCGGACCGCAGGACGGCTCCGCGGACGTGGACGGCTTCCGCCTCGGCGCCGGAACGATCCTGCGGCTGCGCACCGGGCGGGACAAGGTCGACGTCCTGGACCGCACCGCGCCGGGGACCCTGATCCGCACGGTGGAGTCCGGCTTCCTCTCGAGCGACGTGACCTTCGCCGCCGTGGGCACGACCGTCCGCGCCGTCGACCGGCAGAACCCCGGGGACGACGAGTACCGGGGCACGCCCCTGTGGATCCTCCCGGGGGAGGACGAGGACGACCGGAAGCCCCCCGTCCTGGAACTGGCCGGGCAGCAGATCGTCGTGGCACCCGACGGGACCGCGCTGGTCGCCGGGACCGCGGCAGCCGAACCGCGGGGCGACGTCGACTGGGCCGTGCACCGGCTCGTACCGGCCTCCGGCGGGAGCGTGGAGACGCGCCGGCTCACCACCGTCGAGCCCATGCCCGCGAAGATCTACGGACTCTCCCTGGGCAGCGGCATCCTCACCCGGGGCGAGAACAGCACCTACTTCCAGCCGGCCGACTACTACGGCGTCTACCGCTCCACCTGGCTGTCCGCCAACGGGCAGCCTCAGCCGCTGCGGACCACCGTGGACGGGCTGCTGCAGGGCGAGGACGGCGACTGCTCCTCCTACACCGGCCGCTGCGTCGTGATGTGGGCGAGCGGCGACGGCTTCCACGGGCGGCGGAACGACTCGTACGACGATGCCACCGTGCTGTACGAGAACGGCAGGAGCACGGCCGGGGGGCCGAGCGTCACCAGCGGCATGTACAGCGGTGAACTGGTGGACCTCTCCGGCCGGTTCGGTTTGGTCGCCTCCGCCACCACAGTCCTGCGGGAGGAACCGTACGTCGTCGAGTTCCCGAAGTCGGGTGCCGGAACCGTCCGCGAGCGGCGCACCGACCTCACCGCCGCCCTGTGGGGCTCCACCCTCTGGAGCGTCGCCAAGGACAGCCCGAAGGTCACCTCGAAGTCGCTGGTGTCCGGCGCGGCGGGACCGTCCTTCACCACCCCCAACGAGTGCGCTCCGGCCACCCTCCAGGCCGCCGGCCGCTGGGTCTACTGGTCCTGCGACCAGGACGGCTGGACCCCGGGGACCGGTTCGGGCGTCTACGACCGGCAGACCGGGCGGACCATGACCCTGCCGGGCCGCAACATCCGCAACGTGCTGCTCGGGGACGGCTACGTCGTGCGGCAGGACCCGGAGGCGGGTCTGCGCCTGTACGACCTGCACGCCGGGCTTCCCGCCTCCGGCTCCGCCGCCGACGTGCCCCAGCGGACGCTGGCCACCGCGGCCGACCTCGGCCCGGACGCCCACGCCCGGCGGGACTGGACCGTCGACCGCTTCGGCGGCCACGTCGCGTACGCCGGCACCGACGAGCGGATCCGCGTCGTCACCACCGGGGTCCCCGCGCCGCCCGTCACCGTGATCGACTCCGCCGTCACCGGCGCCGCGCTGAACCTGGCCGCCTCCGACACCGGCTGGTCCGGCCGCTGGTGGACCTCCAAGCCCACGGGCGCCTGGAAGGTCACCGTGAAGGAGAACGCCACCGGCACGGTCGTCCACACGGCTTCCGGGCCCGAGGCTCGCGGCCGGATCGAAGCCGCCTGGACCGGGCGGAACGCCTCCGGCCAGGCCGCGCGGAACGGCGGCTACACCTGGACCCTCACCGCCCGGCCCGCCGACGGCATCGGCGCCGACCTCTCCCTGACCGGCGCGCTGACGGTGACCGGCGGCGCTCCCGCCGCCCGGCCCGCCTGGCACGACCTCACCGGCGACGGCAAGGGCGACCTGCTCGGCCTCACCCCGGGCGGCACGCTGACCGTGCGGCCGGGCACGGGCACCGGGACCGTGGGCACGGGACCGTCGGCGAGCGGCTGGGCCTCCTCCTCCCTGCTCGTCCCCTTCGGGGACCTGACCGGTGACGGGTGCGGCGACCTGCTGGTGCGGAACGCCTCCGGGGCCCTGACCCGCTACGACGGCGGCTGCGGCACCGCGTTCGCGCCCGGCGGCAAGCGGGCGGCCCTGGGCGGCGGCTGGCAGATCTACCACCACCTCTCCGCCCCCGGCGACCTGACGGGCGACGGGCGGACGGACCTGCTGGCGCGCACCCCCGCCGGTGAGCTGTGGATGTACGCCGACAACGGCGCCGGCGCGTTCAAGCCGAGGGTCCGGGTGGGCACCGGCTGGCAGATCTACGACACGGTCGTCGCGGCCGGCGACCTGAACGGCGACAGGACGGGCGACGTGCTCGCCCGGGACGGCGCCGGCGCCCTGTGGCGGTACTACGGGACGGGCCGCGGCACCTTCGGCCCGCGGGTCAGGATCGGCACCGGCTGGCAGACCTACAACACGGTCGTGGGCGTCGGGGACCTCAACGCCGACGGCAAGGCCGACCTGGTCGCCCGGGACGGCTCCGGCGCGCTGTGGCGGTACAACGGCACCGGCGCGGGCACCCTGTCCGCGCGGGTCAGGATCGGCACCGGCTGGCAGATGTACGCGCGGCTGGCCTGACCGGCGCTCCGCCGGACCGAGGCGCCTGACGCAGCGCGGCACTTGCGGATCGGGCGCCTCCTGGATCGAGGCGCCTGCCCGCCGGCGCGTCCCCAGGGTCCGTACGACACCTCGGTGGCGTACGGGCCCTGCCCGTCGAGCCGCCCTCGTACGCGGGTTCGACGGCGGCGGGATACGCTCACGTTCTCGACGGGAGCGCGGGCGCCGGCCAGGGGGCCCGGCGGAATACCGCCCCGCCCCGCCTTCTCGCACATCAGGTTTCCCGGGGAGGGACCCCTCTTTGACTCGTCACCCCCGCGCGCGGCGACCCCGCGCGCGCATCGCCGTCCTCGCCGCCGCGCTTCTGGCCTCGGGGATCGGCGCCGCGCCGTCCGTGAGCGCCTCGCCGATCGTGGGCATCGACCAGCTGGACATCGATCCCGACTGGCGGGCCGTACCGCGCGGCGAGGTCGTCACCGCCGTCTCCGCGGGCGGCTACGCCCACGCCACGGAGGACGGCGACCCTTTCAACGGCGACCGGCTCGTGTGGACGGACTTCGCGACCGGCACGAGCGTCCCGCTGGGCTACGAAGCCCACCCGCGCTTCGCCGAGGCCGGGATCGGCGGCCGCTACGTGTACGTCGAGCCCGCCCTCGGCGAGCACGCCGTCCGCGACCTGGGGACCGGCGCCCAGCGACCGTTCACCCCGCCGTCCGACGCGAGTTACGTGGGACTCCTCGGTGACTCCCTGCTCTTCCAGCGGAACACCGGCTTCTCTCTGCTGAGGGCCGCCGACCTCACCGGCCCTCAGACGCCGGTGACGGGCTGGCCCGCCGACGCCGATCTGAGCACGGCGCAGCTCGTGGCGGGCGACGACACCGTCGCCGTGATCCGTTACGCGCGCCAGGGGAGCGCTTACGACTTCACCGGGCTCGGCCTCGTCGAGCTCGCCACCGGCCGGGTGACCGCGATCGAGGACGCCTCCACCACGTACAGCAGTGACTCCACCGGCCCGGTGGTCCTCGGCCCCGACCGGATCGCCTGGGTGGACCGGTCGCGGACCGTGCACGTACGGGACCGCGCCCTTCCGACCGCCGCCGCCGAGCAGACCTTCGCCCTCCCCGCCGACCTGGACGCCACGGGCCGGATCGGCCTCGTCGGCGACTGGGTCCTCGCTCTCACGAAGCCCGGGGGCGCGGACCCGGTCCTGCGGCGGAAGCTCGTCGCCGTCCACCCGGACGGCCGGACGCTGACCCTCCTGGAGAAGGCCCAGGCCGAGCTCAACCAGGTCACGGGCCAGGACACGGCCGCCGCGGCCGTCGTCGGCGGCACCGGTCCGGCGGACTGGGCCCTCCAGAAGGTGGTGCGGGGCAAGGACGGCACGCCGATCCTGGAGAAGCTCGCCGCCCCCGTCGAGCCGGTCGCCGCCACGGTCGAGTCGATCGCGCTCGGTGCCGGCCGCCTCTCCTCGCTGGAGTGGGGCGGCTCGCGGGGCTCCGGCTTCTTCGAGCGGACGCTGCCGGTCGGTCCTCTCCACACCGGGCAGTCGAAGCCGGTCCCCCTGGGCGCGGAGCAGAAGCGCCTGGAGCGCAACAACCCGCTCTTCGCCAGCGGTGACGGCCGCACCGTCCACCTCGCGCACGAGGACTTCAAGCCCCTGGAGGTCGTCGCCCGGACCGCTTCCGGCCGGGTGACGCGGGCGCTCACCGGCGAGAACCACGGGCAGCTCGCCGACGTCTTCGGCCGGTGGGCGGTCTTCCAGGGCGGCAGCGGCCAGACGCTCGTCCTGAACCTGGACGCGCCGGCCGGCACCTCGCCCGTCGTCCGCAAGCAGGCGAGGACGGCGGCGGCCGTCTGGGGCGACACCCTCTTCACGGGTACGGCGGTCAACGGCGAGGTGGCCCGGACCGACCTGGCGACGGGCAAGGCGACCGGAACGTTCTCGACGGGGGCCGGCTGCCCGGCGACCGAGTTCCAGGTCTCGGCGGGCCGCTGGCTCTACTGGGCCTGCGGACAGACCGGTGCGCACGGCGTCCACGACCTGCGGACCGGTGCGCGGCTCGCGCTCGGACAGGGTGTGACCGGCGGCGGGCTCCTCGGCGACGGCTTCTACGTGTCCCGTGACGCCGCCTCGTACCTCCGGGTCACCGACTTCCACACCGGTACGGCCCGGACGCGGACGCTCGTCGACGCCTCGCCGGTCGCCGGCCCGCGCCGCGAGACGTGGACCGTCGACCGGTTCGGCGGGGCCGTCGCGTACCGCGGGGCGGACCAGCGCGTCCACGCCGTGTGGACCGGCGTGCCCGCCTCGGACCTCACCGCCGCCGCGGCGAGCGCCCCCGCGTCCGCGCGCTCGAAGGACGGCTGGAAAGCGTCCTGGACGCTCTCCAAGCCCGCCTCGATGTGGCGCCTGAACATCCGCGACCCGCACACCGGGACGGTCGTCCGCAGCTACGGCGGCGGCGAGACCCGGGGCCGGATCGACATCGCCTGGGACGGACGTACGGCCGCGGGCAAGACCGCCCCGAACGGCCCGTACGTCTGGGACCTGACCGCCAACACCGCCGACGGGCAGGGCCGGGACCTCGCCCTCTCCGGCGGCCTCACCGTCACCGGCGGCACCCCCGGCCGGCGCGATCTGGCCGGAAACGACCGGCAGGGCGACCTGCTGGTGATGGACACGGCCGGGCTCGTCTCGATGTACCGGGGCAACGCGTACGGCGGCCTGTCGTCCCGCATCGCCGGTACGGGCGCGAAGTTCCCCACCACCTCGGTCCTCGTGCCGTTCGGCGACGTGAACGCCGACGGCTGCGCCGACGTCCTCGCCCGCGTCGGGGACCAGCTGCGGTCCTACCGACCGGGCTGCGGGCAGGTCGTCTCCGCCTCCTCCCCGTACACCGCGCTCGGCTCCGGCTGGGGCGGCTTCGACGTCCTGACCTCGCCCGGCGACCTCAACGGCGACGGCTTCACCGACCTGATCGCCCGCCAGGCCTCCAACGGCGACCTGTACTTGTACGGGGGCACCGCGGACCACCGCCTGAAGCCGCGCGTGCGGATCGGCACCGGCTGGAAGCTCTACACCAAGCTGATCGGCGCCGGCGACCTCAACCGCGACGGCCGCGACGACCTGCTCGGCGTCGACACCGCGGGCGTCCTCTGGCGCTACTACGGCACCGCGACCGGCGGCCTCTCCCCGCGCGTCAAGCTCGGCGGCGGCTGGAACGGCTACTCGGCCCTGGTCGGCCTCGGCGACCTCTCCGGCGACGGCGTCACCGACCTCGTGGCCCGCGACACCGCCGGCCGCCTCTACAGCTACGAGGGCACCGGCTCCGGCGCCTTCGGCGGCCGCGTCCTCATCGGCACCGGCGGCTGGAACGGCTTCAAGGGCCTCTTCTGACCCCAGCCCCACCACCCGCCCCGCCCCGCCCCGCACCCCCGCGTCGCGGCGCGGGGCGGGGTGTGTCGGATACTCGATCTGTTCCGCGTACCTCTCGGGCTATGCTGCATGGGCGTGCTTGTCCACGGGCCGTTAGCTCAATTGGCAGAGCAGTGGACTTTTAATCCATTGGTTGTGGGTTCGAGTCCCACACGGCCTACCGAGAGCGGGGGAGGGGAAGCCCCCTGACCTGCGGTGGAGCGCCCCGACCGGTTTCGACCGGGCGGGGCGCTTCGTCGTTCCGGGGCCCGTGCGTGAGCGGACGGACCCGTCGGAGACGGACTGAGGTACAGGCGCCGGCCCCCCGGCGACAGGCGGGAGGCGACATCCGCCCACAGTGGCATGTCGAACTCCTCGTCGATCAGGTCCTCCTCGTCCCAGCCGGAGCCGGCCAGCCACTCGGCCAGACTGCCCGCGTCGACGAACCGGGCGCCAGTGAGTCCTGACGGCGACCCCGAGACGGCTCCAGCGACTCCCCGGCGTGCACGTCGATGCACCCCTCAGCCTCCACCTTCCCGAGTTCGAATCTCGTATCCTCCGCCGGCCCGAAGGGCCGGACCGCGAGAGCCGTCCGGCCCTTCGGCTGCTCCTAGGACTCCGCCCGGTCTTCGGGGCTGGGCGGCGGTGCGGGCAGGAGGAGGGCGGCCAGCCAGAAGAGGGACGCGAGGGTCAGGGCGCCGGGAGACGTCCCCGGGTGGATGGACCAGGCCCACCATTCCGGGGTGTTGTCCGCACTCACGCCGAGCAGGAGGGTCGGGCCGAAGGTGGCCAGGGGCAGGAGCCAGGCCAGGCCGCTGCCGAAGAAGCGGGCGCTGATCACCGCGAGTCCCAGGTAGCCGGCCGCGTTGCGGACCGAGACCGCGAAGACCTCGACGGGCAGGCCGAACGCCAGGGGCAGGGCCGACAGGACGGTGGCGAACAGGGTGAGTGCGACGAGTTGAAGGCGCCGGTAGAGGGACACGGGACGGGCCGACACGTGCTCCAAGTCGGCCATGGGGGTGTGGAGCGTGGTCCCCAGGACGACCGCGTACGCGACGGGAACGACCGCCGCCACGGGTACGGCGTAGTCGACCAGGTGGCGGAAGTCGGGGACGTCCACCCGCTCCCGGGTGAACACGGCCGTGGCTACGGCCACCACCGCCGCCGCGACGGCCGCCCACGGCAGGTTGCGGCTGCGGGCGTGCGCGAGAGCGGGGTTCACCGGGGCAGGGGTGGGACGGGGCGGCACGCGCCGATCTCGCGGGCGGCAGCGGTGAGCCACCGGTCCTGAGCGGCGGCAGGCGCCTTGAGGACCCCTTCGAGTGCGCTGGAGAACTCCTCGCCGTAATAGGGGGCGGCGAACTTGGCGCGCGAAGAGACCACAGCCTGGAACAGGAACGTGTCGGGGTACCCGCCGGCCGCCTTGAGAAGGTGGGGTTGGCACCCACTGGGCGGCTGGGGCAGGGACGCGTCGAGCATCGCCCCGGTGAGGGAGCGGGAGTCCATGACCGGCCGGTAGACCGGCAGCTCCGCGCTGTCGGGGCCCTCGGGCCGCAGGCCGGTCTCGTAGAAGCTGCGGTTGAACCCGGAGAGGGAGCCGAGCGCGCCGTCCACGGTCCGGACCGCCGCCCGGGCCTGCGGGAGCAGATGGCTGTCGGCCGGCCACAGGCACGCCTTCGTACGCCCCTGGGTGACACAGAGGGGTTCGGCGGGCTGCTCGGCACGGACGGCCCAGAACGGATCGGGTACCGGAGCCCGGAAGGTCAGCAGGGCGCCTCCGGCCACCGCCGCGACGATGGCCGGCACGATCAGGAGCGGGCCGGGAGAAGGCACCGCACGGCGCACGAGAGCGGGCACGGCCGGCAGAGCGAGGGCTGCGGCCGCGCACCACGCGGTCGCGATCAGCAGTCTGGTGGTGTGCGGCTGGAACGTGGCGTCCCAGTGCTCGTCTATTGCCGGGAACAGGGCGGCGAGCGGGAGCTCCGGGACCAAGGCGAAGAGCACGAACACCAGGTACCAGAGCACCCCCATGGCCGGAGCCGTGATCCGGGACGGGATCAGGGTGCCGGCGGCCACGCCCGCCGCGATCTGGAGTGCGGTCATCGCCAAGGCCAGCACCAGCGGGGTCCACACGGGTTCGGTTACGTCGCTGATACCGGCCGTGCGCTGGAAGGCCACGACAGTCATCAGGGCGTAGACCGCCAGCGACCAGATCCAGGCCGCACCCCACAGGAGCAGGGCCTGTGACCAGCCTCCGCGTGGCGTGGTGTCGGACCATGCGCTCGTGCGAGTGCGCCGGGCACGGCCGGCGGTCCACGCGGCCGCTGCGCTCATCAAGGAGCCCATGACGATCACGCCGAAGACCTGGACCTTGATGCTGGTCTGGCTCCACCAGCCGACCCAGTCGCTCGTGGCGGCATCCGCCGAGACGAGGTACCAGACCCCGGCCACTGCCGAGAGAAGGGCTACCTTGCCCGCCTCGCCGCGCCGCATCTCGTGAAGCAGCACGCGGATCATGTCCGTACCCCGTTCGCCTGCACCACGGCCAGGTAGCCGGATTCCACCGCGGGGCCGTCAGGTGCGCTGCCGTCGTGGTCGGGGTTCTGGGCGCACAGCTCGGCGGCGGTACCGGTAAAACGCATCCGGCCCTCCAGGAGCACGTGCACACGGTCGCAGACGTGGGCCACATCCTCGGCCAGGTGAGTACTCATCACCACCGCCGAGCGTTCCCCGAGGTCACGGATAAGGGACCTGAACCCCACCCTCTGCGCGGGGTCCAGACCGACCGTCGGCTCGTCCAGGAGCACCAGGGCCGGGCGGTTCACCACGGCCTGCGCGATTCCGGCCCGACGGAGCATGCCGCCGGACAACGCGCCCATGCGCCGGTCCGCGTACTTCTCGAGCTCCACCAGGCGCAGGGCCTCGCGCACACGCTCCTGCCGTTGTCCACCCGGCACCTTGCGCAGCCAGGCCGCGTACTCCACGAACTCCCGTACCGTGAAGCGCGGGTAATAGCCGAAGGACTGCGGCAGCACGCCGATGCGTTCCCGGACCTTGCACAGTCCGGCCCGGCCGCGTACAGGCTCGCCGAGCAGAGACACCGTCCCCTCGTGCGGTCGCCTGGCAGTGCTCAGCAAGGAGAGCAGGGTGGTCTTGCCCGCGCCGTTGGGGCCGAGCAGGGCGGTGGTACCGGAGCGGAACTCCGCGCGCACGCCGTCGAGGGCGACCACGGTCTTGTAACGGACCGTGGCGCCCTCGACGACCGCGACCGGCGTGGCGCCGGTCGCGGTGATGTCACTGTCGACAGACACAGTTTCCCGATTAGTTCTCTGCGGCCACGTAGCCGTAGGCACGGCTGCCCGAAACACCGGCCCACGTGGCCTTCGTGTAGTACTTGCCACCCGTGGTGGTGCCCCCGTAGGAACCGCACCCGTAGGCCGAAGAGTAGCCGCGGGAGGTGGAAGCGATCTGCGGGTCGGGCATGAGCGACTTGTCCTGGTACACGTAGCCGCTGAACGTCTTCAGGTCGGACGTGGGGACGTCGCCACACGCCCTGGCGTGACCGGAGCTCGGGCCGTTCCAGCGCTCGCCGTCTTCCTTCGACCCGGAGGTCGCAATCGAAAACGTCAGCCGACTGCCGCTGATCTCACCGGCAACGGCGATACCGGCCGGAAGAGCCAGAGCAGCGGCGATTCCGACGACTGCTATGCGCTTACGCATGAGCATCTTGGTGTTCCCCCTCGTTTGATCTTCGCAAACGTGAGGGACCGTAACCCGAGCCCGATCACCAACAACGTGACGCTGTTCACATTGCGCACGAGATGACCGAAAGTCGTAAGCGCAGCGCCTCCTGACCAGGGCAGACGGCTTCCGCAACGATCGATTGACGCAAAGAGGTCATCGGGGCATCCACGGACCCCGGTCTCAGTTCGGGAGAACACGGATAGCCCCGCCATTCGAGGTCCCATCGTCCCTCGGGTCCCCGCAGGCGGCTCGTGGGTGCCCAGCGGGCTCGTTCGGTGGAGCGGTCGAGCGGATCGATGAACCAGCCCCCCAGATCGAAGGAGTCGTCCGGATCCCGCAGGGACGTGCGCACCCACATGCCGGCCAGGAGCCGTTTCATGGACGGGCTGATCTCGGGTACGGCGGCGAGCTTGTCGTACTCGTCAGCAGTGAGCGACTCCTCACGTCAAGTCGCCGGCGCAGATTCGGCAGGCGTCGAGCGCGACCCCGACCTGCGGAAAGAGTGCCTCGCTCGGAGACGTACATCTGGGCACCGCTGGGAGGTGCCGCAGGCACCACAGGTGGTAGCCCAGACGCTCCTCGGCCCGCATCCCAGGGATGTGCGGGTCGGTCGAGCTGCCGACGAGGCGGAGGGCGACGGTGTCGCAGGCGGCGACGATCAGTACGAGGTGATCGAATCGGGGGGAAATGACAGGGCCGTACGCGCCGATCTGCCCGACCCGCCAGCGCAGTCGAGGTGCGGTCAGCGTTCCGTGGTTGAAGCAGGCAAGAGCCAACAGAGCTCGTAGTTCGGTCTGTTCGGGGAGCAGTGGTCCAGACCCAGCCCGCCGGAGCGATCGATTCCCGGGAGAGCGGTGGCCAGCGGTGGGTCGCGTCCGTGTTCGCACATGGGAGCCGGCTCAGGAGAGTCGCGGAGCGGGCGCGCCGGCCACCCACCCCGGCGGGACGGCCCGTCTCGTCACGGGCGTGTCGATCGCGCGCATCGTCTTCATGCAGGCCATGGCGTGGCAGGGGCTGTTCGGCACGCAGACCGCCGAGGCGCGTCGGACCCTCGACCGCGTCGGCCGGAGCCTCGTCACCGTCGGCATCCGCGGGGAGGCATCCGCCTCCGCCGTGGCCGCCTTCCTCGCCGGCGCGCCCGGCACGCGAGCCGTCCTGCTGACCCCGCCCGGCGACCGGGGCATCACCTCGACCCTGCACGGCGACTGCGCCGCCCTGACCGCTCTGCGCCTGCCCTGTCCCGCCCCTGAGGCGCGCCTCGACGACCCGCCGGCGGACCCGAAGCTGCGCGAGCTGCTCCGGTGGACCCCCCGCCCCGACACGGCGCTCGTCATCCGCCGGACCGACCCCCGGGCGCTGGCGGAACGCGCCGCCTCCGACGACGGCGGCGCGACCCTCGCCGTCCTGCGGCCCGACGGTGAACCCCTCTCCGTACCCGCCCTCAAGCGGTGGTCGCACCAGGTGTTCCCGCGCGGCGCGGTCGTCCGCGCGCCGGGGGAGGACCAGCTCACCGCGGGCGTCCCCAACCGTGACCAGGGCCGCTGGAGCGCCCTGTTCGGCATGGCCGGCATCACGGTGCTCGCCCTCACCACGGGCCTCGCCGCCCTGGCGGAGTTCCTGCGCCAGGGCCGCGCCCTCGCCCCCCTTTCCGTCCTCACCGGTGGGCTGCGTGTCTTCCGTACGAGCGCGGCCTGGTCGGTCCTCGCGCCGCTCGCCGTCGCCGGGGCCGTGGGGACCGCCGTCGCCGCCGCGCTCGCGGCTCCGGTGGCCGCGCACGGCGAGTCCTCCGTCACCGGTGAGCTGATCGCGGCGACCATCGGCGTGGTATTCGTGGTCGGTGCGTTCCTGTGGGTCTGGGCCTCCCGTGTCGCCGTCCGGCAGGCCCGGAGGTGGCGTCCCGGCGGGGAGTGACGCCCACGCGCTCCAGGTACGTCCGGGGGGCCGCACGGACGGCCACGGGTGAGGGCCGGGAGCGGTCCCCTCCGCATGGTGGTGCGGGGGCGTGGGCGAACCTGGAGGGTGGAGGTGGGCGGGTGAGTACGGTGACGGCGAGCGGTCCCGGTGATCCGGCGGGGACGGCCCGGAGGCTGGCCCGGTGCGCGCTGGCGGCCGCGGGCGGTGCCGTGGTGGTGCTGCTGACGGCGCTGGGCAGCGGGGGGTTCCTGATACTGCTGAGCGGGCTGGCGGGGCTCGCCGCCGCGGCCGTCGGGCTGTGGTGGTTCGTCGCGCACCGCGGCCTCCTGCGGCTGCTGGGGGCGGTGCTCGCGGTCGGCTCGCCCGCCGCCGTCCTCGCCCTGTACGTCCTCGGCGGCGTGTGGGTGGTCGCCCTCGCCTCCCTCGCCCTGTGGGCCGTGGCCCTCGGCTGCGCCCGGTCCGCGCTGCGCCGGCCCGGCGAGGGGCCGAGGACCGTCCGGGGCGTCCCCGCGCGGCGGCCCCTGCGGCCGGTGCTCATCATGAACCCGAAGTCGGGCGGCGGGAAGGTCGGCCGGTTCGGGCTCGTGGAGCGGGCGGAGAAGCTCGGCGCCCGCGTGATCCTGATCGACCCGGAGCGGGAGAACGACGTCGAGGCGCTGGCCCGCGGCGCCGTCGCCGAAGGGGCCGACCTGCTCGGCGTGGCCGGTGGGGACGGTACCCAGGCGCTGGTGGCCGCCGTGGCCGCCGAGCACGACCTGCCGTTCCTGGTGATCTCGGCGGGCACCCGCAACCACTTCGCCCTGGACCTGGGGCTCGACCGCACCGACCCCGCGGCCTGCCTGGACGCCCTGACCGACGGCGAGGAACTCCGCGTCGACCTGGGCTCCGTCTCCGGCCGGCCCTTCGTGAACACGGTCTCCTTCGGCGTGTACGCGGACGTCGTCCAGCACCCGGAGTACCGGGACGCCAAGGCGGGCACCGCGATCGAGCTGCTTCCCGACCTCCTCCAGGGCGGGGCGGGCGCCCGGCTCGACGCGCGGGCCGACGGCAAGCGGCTCCCGGCGCAGCAGGCGCTCCTCGTCAGCAACAACCCCTACGCCACCCCCGATCCGTTCGCGCCGGGCGCCGCCCAGCGGCCGCGGCTCGACGGTGGCCGGCTCGGGGTCATCGGCATCCGGGTGGAAGGCGCGGTCCAGGCCGCCGAACTCGCCGTCCGGGGCACCCAGTCGGAGGCCCTGAACGTCCTGACGGCCCGGCGGGTCGAGGTCACCACGAACGGCACCGGCACCGGCAGCATCGCCGTCGCCGTGGACGGGGAGGCGCTGAACCTCCCGACACCTGTGGTGTGCGTGCTGCGTCCCCGCGCTCTGCGGGTACGCGTACCGCGCGACCGGCCGGGGACCACGCCCCCGCCGCCGCCCCTGGACTGGCGGCGGATCCTCCGGCTCGCGCTCGGCAACCGACCCTCGGCAAGGAGCGGCGCATGACGGACCCGAAGACCCACGGCCACGGCGACGGCGGTCAGGACCGCGATCCCGGTTCGGGGTACGGCGGGCAGGACCCCGATCCCGGCTCCGGGTACGGAGGGGCACGGCGGAAGGAGCCGCAGGGCTGGGCCGGGACCGCGCGGGCGGTCCTGCAGGATCTGCGGGCCGTGGACGGCGCCGTGTACGCGGCCGTGGCCGGGACCTCCACCCCGACGCTCGACACGGCGCTGCGCCGGCTCTCCACCGCCGCCGACCACTCCAAGATCTCCTTCACGGTCGCCGCGCTCCTCGCCCTCGCCCCCGGCCGGCCCCGCCGGGCCGCCCTCGTGGGCGCGGGTGCCGTCGCCGTCGCCTCCGCCTCGGCCAACCTGCTGGGCAAGCGTCTCGTCCGCAGGCCCCGCCCCGACCGCGAGGCGGCCCGGGTGGTGGCCGGCCGGCACGTGCCCATGCCCGACTCCGCCTCGTTCCCCTCCGGGCACACCGCTTCGGCGGTCGCCTTCGCCACGGCCGTGGGCGCCACGCTCCCCCCGGCGGCGGCGCCGCTCTGGGCCCTCGCGACGGCGGTGGCGTACTCCCGCGTCCACACGGGCGTCCACTACCCGGGCGATGTCGCAGCGGGCGCCGTCCTGGGCGTCGCCAGCGCCGCCGCCTCCCTCACGGCGGCCGCCTCCTGGACGGCGGCCCGGGGCGCGGGAGGAACCGGCCCCCGCTGACGGGCCGCGGCGCGACCACCGCCGGAGCCGGAGCCGTACGGGCCCGTCCCGCGGCCCGGCTCCCGACCCCCGGCCCCGCCCGCTCAGCTCGCGCGTGCCAGGTCCTCCTCCGTGAAGGGGAGCGCGGCGAGGCGGGCCGGGTCGGCGAGGACCTGGAGGGCTACGACGCGGTCGCCGGCGATCGTGAAGGAGAGCATCGAGCCGGGACGCCCGTCGACGACCGACAGGAAGCCGGGCGCGCCGTTGACGACGACCGGCAGGACCGCGTGGCGGAACTTCGAGTACGTGACGGCCTGGGCCATGACGGCCTCGGCGCCCCGCACCAGCCGGGAGGCCGCGAGGCTCCCGCTGTCGGCCCGCAGCACCACGTCCGGGTCGAGGACGGCGAGCAGGCCCTCGAAGTCACCGGCGTTCGCGGCGGCCCGGAAGGCGTCGGCGATCTCCCGCTGGCGGCGGGCGTCCGGCCCCGGCCCGGGGGAGGCGTCCCGCACGCGGCGGCGGGCCCGGCTGGCGAGCTGGCGGGTGGCGGCCGGGCTGCGGTCCACGATCGGCGCGATCTCGTCGAAGGAGACGGCGAACATGTCGTGCAGCACGAACGCGAGCCGCTCCGCCGGTGACAGGGTCTCCAGGACGATCAGGAGCGCGAGGCCGACGGACTCGGTGAGTTCCGCCGCGCGCTCCGGGTCGGTGGTGTCGGCGGCCCGCACCACGGGGTCGGGGACGTAGAACTCGAGCGGGTCCTCGCGGCGCGAGCCGCGCGAGCGCAGCATGTCCAGGCAGACGCGGCCGACGACCGTCGTGAGCCAGCCGCTGAGGTTGGTGACCCCGCTCACATCGCTGCGGCTGAGCTTGAACCAGGTCTCCTGCACGGCGTCCTCGGCCTCGCTCAGCGAGCCCAGCATCCGGTACGCCACCGCCCGCAGGTGCCGCCGGTCGGCCTCGAACCGCAGGGCCAGCGCCTCCTCGTCCCCGTGTCCGCGGGCGTACCGGCCGTCCGCCGCCGTACCCGTGCGCTCATCCATGTCCCGGACTCCCCCTCCGTGTCCCGTCATGCGTCATGACGGATCGAAACGCGTGGATGTGACACGGCCCGGAGAGGGTGGCCAGGACCCCTGACAGGTCCGTTCCGTGAGATCCACGCCGCTGCGCGCAGAACGCCCGGGAATCCCCGGCCGAAGCCGCCCACCGCCGGGAAACGCTTCTTCAGCACCGTACTCAGCATCCGTAGATTGATCACCATGACGACGACAACGCCGCAGGTCAACCCCGTTCTCCGCACCCCGCCGGCCGCCCCGGCCGCCGCGGTCGCCCACTTCTCCGCAAGCCTCGCCTTCCACGCGGACGTCTCCGACGTGGCCGCCGTGCTCGCCGCCGGCGGCGACCCCGGCTTCGTCCTCCTGGACTCCCGCTCGACCGCCTCCTGGGACCAGGGGCACGTCCCCGGCGCGATCCACCTGCCGACCGCGCTCATCCCCGAGCAGGCCGAGCAGCTGCTCGACAAGGCCGTCCCCGTCGTCACGTACTGCTGGGGCCCCGGCTGCAACGGCGCCACGCGTGCCGCGCTCGCCCTCGCGCAGCTCGGTTTCCAGGTGAAGGAGATGCTCGGCGGCTTCGAGTACTGGGTGCGGGAGGGCTTCCCGTACGAGACCTGGGAGGGGCCCGCGCGGCAGGCCCCGGACACCCTCACGGCACCGGCGGAAGCCGCCGACTGCGGGTGCTGACGGAAACCGATTTCCGTGTTCGCTCCTCCATGCCGTAGTGTGGTGTTCACCGACGCGGGGTGGAGCAGCTCGGTAGCTCGCTGGGCTCATAACCCAGAGGTCGCAGGTTCAAATCCTGTCCCCGCTACTCAGTAGCCCGAAGGCCCGGATCCGGAAACGGATCCGGGCCTTCGGCGTTCCCCCGCCCTCCCCGGAAACCTCCCGAGCGGCGTTTGACCTTTACGCAACGTCAAGTTCTAGCGTTTCCGTCATGGAGTGGTCGATCCAGGAGATCGCCAGGAAGGCCGGTACCACCAGCCGTACGCTCCGCCACTACGGCGAGCTGGGGCTGCTGGAACCGAGCCGGATCGGCGCGAACGGTTACCGGTACTACGACCAGGCGTCGCTCGTGCGGCTGCAGCGCATCCTGCTCCTGAGGGAGCTGGGCCTGTCCCTGCCCGCGATCGCCGAGGTCCTCGAAGGGCAGCGGGACACCTCCGCCGCCCTCCGTACCCACCTGCGCCTCCTGGAGCAGGAACGGGAACGCGTCGGCCGGCAGATCGAGGCCGTGCGGACCACTCTCCACAAGACCGAGAGAGGAGAGGAACTGATGGCGGAGGAAGTCTTCGACGGCTTCGACCACACGCGGTACGAGGTAGAGGTCACCGAACGCTGGGGCCGGGACGCGTACGAGCGGGGGGACCGCTGGTGGCGGTCGCTGAGCGACGCGGAGAAGAAGGCGTTCATGGACGAGCAGAAGGACATCGCGCGCGGCTTCGCGGCGGCGGCGCGGGCCGGGCTCGCCCCGGACTCCGAGGAGGCGCAGGCACTCGCCCGGCGGCACTGCGACTGGCTGTCGGCCACGACGGCACCGAGCAAGGAGTACGTGATCGGCCTCGGCCAGATGTACGTCGACGACCCGCGCTTCACGGCCAACTACGACCGGCACGGCGAGGGCACGGCGATCCTGGTGCGGGACGCGCTGAAGGTCTTCGCCGAGCGCAACCTGTAGCGACCGTCCCGAAGTAAACGGTGGCCAAAACGAGGCCCGCCCCTTTGCGTGCCGCCGAGCGCGGCCCGTAGCCTCGCGCGCACCATGAGTGACGGGACCGGGGTGGCGGATCGCGTGGCGCACACGCGGGAACAGGCAGGACGGCGGGCGCCCGCCCTCCTGCTGCTGCTCACGGTGCTCGCCCTCTTCGCCGGGATCTGCCACGGCGCGCACGGGCACGCGCTCCCGGCCTCTCTTCCCGCCCCTCTCCCGGCCCCCCTCGCCGCCCCCGCGGCCGCCGGACCCGGTGCCCGGACCGCCGCTCCCTTCGCGGCTCCGGCCCACTCCGGGACCTCCGCCCACTCCGGAACGCCCGCCCCCTCCGCGTCCCCCGTGCCCGGGTCACCCACGCACGGCTGTCACGAGGGCGGCGACGGCGGCCTGCCCCACGACGTCCACCTGCCGGCGGCGCAGACACCCGCCGCTCCCCAGCTCACCGCCCCGGACACGGCCGGAGCGCCGCTCGTCGCGCACGACGCGCTGTTCCCGGCCGACCCGCACGCCCGCCGCGTACGGGACCGGGCGGGTCCCGGGCCCGAGCCCGGACACCTGCTCATCGCCCTCGGAGTGAACCGGAACTGAGCCCTGCCGCCGTACGACCACCGGGGCGCCCCCTCGGGTCGCCCCGGGGCGCCACGCGTACGGCCCCGGACACGGCAAGGCTTCCTTCCGGCGTACTCACTCCAAGGACGTACCCCCCATGACCCTGCCCCTGTACCCGCCGCCCGGCATCGCCGGTCAGACCGTCGGCAACACGCCCGTCCTGTGGACGGACGACGGCTACTGGGCCAAGCTCGAAGGCTTCAATTTCGGCGGCATCAAGGACCGCGCCGCCCTCCACATGGTCGAACAGGCCCGCCGGCGCGGGCAGCTGCGCCCCGGCGCGCCCGTCGTCGAGTCGACCTCCGGCACCCTCGGTCTCGGACTCGCCCTCGCGGGCGTCCTCCACGGCCACCCCGTGCACGTCGTCACCGACCCCGGCCTCGAACCGATCGTCGAGCGGATGCTCGTCGCCCACGGGGCCCGCGTCCACGTCGTGCCCGAGCCCAGTGCGCACGGCGGCTGGCAGCAGGCCCGGAAGGACCGGGTCGCCGAACTGCTCGCCGACCTCGACGGGGCCTGGTGCCCCGACCAGTACGGGAACCCCGACAACCCCGGCGCCTACACCGGGCTCGCCGCCGAGCTCTCCGACCAGCTCGACCGGATCGACGTGCTGGTCTGCGCGGTCGGCACCGGCGGCCATTCGGCCGGCATCGCCCGCGCGCTGCGCGCCACCAGCAGCCCGGCCCTGGAACTGGTCGGCGTCGACTCCGTGAACTCCACCGTCTTCGGCCTTCCGGCCGGGGAACGGCTCATGCGGGGCCTCGGCTCCTCCATCCACCCGGCGAACGTGGACCACGCGGCCTTCGACGAGGTCCACTGGGTCGGCCCGGCCGAGACCGTGCGGTCGGCCCGCCGCCTGGCCGCGCGCCAGTTCGCGACCGGCGGCTGGAGCGTGGGCGCGGTCGCGCTGGTGGCGGCGTGGCTCGCCCGGACCCGGCCGCGCGGGACCCGGATCGCGGCCGTCTTCCCGGACGGGCCGCAGCGGTACTTCGACACCGTCTTCAACGACGAGTTCTGCGCGGCGCACGGCCTCCTCGACGGCCCGGTGCGCGAGGAGCCGGCGCCGTTCGTGAGCGCCGAGCGCGTCGACGGCTGGACGCGCAGGGTCCTGGACCGGGGTGCGCGGCCCGCCGGCGGCACCGACCGGGCCGGCGGCCCCGGCACCGGGCGGGCCACCGGTCTGCCCGGTCTGCCCGGACACCCTGGTTTCCCCGGCTTCCCCGGTTTTTCCGGCGACCGGGCCGGCCGGACGGGACGGATCCGTTGAGTACCACGGCCGCGCCGCCCAAGGGCGGCATCTGGAAGCAGAGCCGTACCTTCGAACCGGCCGTCCGGCTGCTGTTCCTCAACCAGCTCACCATCAACCTCGGCTTCTACATGCTCATGCCGTTCCTGGCCGCGCACCTCGCGGACGGGCTCGGCATGGCGGCCTGGGCGGTGGGGCTGATCCTCGGCGCCCGCAACCTCTCCCAGCAGGGCATGTTCCTGATCGGCGGCGCGCTCGCCGACCGGCTCGGCTTCAAGCCGCTGATCGTGGCCGGCTGCGCCCTGCGGACCGCCGGCTTCGGCGCGCTCGCCTTCGCCCAGTCGCTGCCGGTGCTGCTCGCCGCCTCGCTCGCCACGGGCCTCGCGGGCGCCCTCTTCAACCCGGCCGTACGGGCCTTCCTCGCCGCCGAGGCGGGGGAGGCGCGGAGGGTGGAGGCCTTCGCCCTCTTCAACGCGTACTACCAGGCGGGCATCCTGCTCGGGCCGCTGGCAGGGGTGGCGCTCACCGGGGTGTCGTTCCGGCTGACCTGTGGGGTGGCGGCCGTCCTCTTCGCCGGGCTGACCCTGGTGCAGCTCCGGCACCTGCCCGTACGGGGCCGGGAGGCGGACCGCGCCGGCGGCGACGGCGGCCGGGGCCAGTTCCGTACGGTCCTCGCGCACCGCACCTTCTGGCTGTTCTCGCTCGCCATGACCGGCTCGTACGTGCTGTCCTTCCAGGTCTATCTGGCCCTGCCGCTCGCGGCCGGGGGTACGGGTCTCACCACCGCCCTGTTCGTGGTGTCCGCGCTGGTGGCGCTCGCCGGGCAGCTGCGCATCACGGCCTGGTGCACGGCGCGGCTGCCGCGCGAGCGCTGTCTCGTGCTGGGCCTCGCCCTGATGGGCGCCGCCTTCCTGCTCCCGGCGGCGTTCGGGCGGGGGGTGGTGGGGCTGCTGCTGTGCGCGGCGGTCCTGGCCGTGGCGAACGCGGTGCTCTACCCGTACGAGATGGACACCGTCGTCGCCCTGTCCCGGGGGCGCTGGGTGGCCACCCACTACGGGCTCTACAACACCGTGTGCGGGATCGGCATCACCCTGGGGAACCTGGGGACGGGCGTCCTGCTCGACGTCACCGGCTGGTCGGTGGTGCCGTGGCTGGCGCTGTGCGCGGTGGGGGTGCTGTGCGCGGGGGCGGTCGCGCTCCTGGCCCGCGGCGGCCGGCTCGCGGCGCCCCCGCCCGAGCCACCGGTGCCGTCCGTGCCGCCCGTGACGTCGAACCCGCCGAAGTCGCCGAAGGCCTCGGAGCCCGATCCCGGCACCGCCTGACCGGCCGGCCACGCCGGCCCCGGGCCCCAGGGCACCCCGAGTCACCCGGCTCCCCCCGCTCGCCCGGATCCCCCGGTCGGCCGTCCGGGAGTCGCCGCCCGGCGCGGGCGCGGGGACCCTGGGAGGGCGCGGTACGGGCCGCGGCCGGTACCGACCGGGCAGGAGAGCACAGGTGGGGCACCCTCTGGGAGCGACGGGTGACGGGCGGCGGGACGACGAGCCCCGCCGCCCGTACCGCGGTGCCAGACGCTTCCTCCGGGCGCTGCCCCCGCTGGTCATCGCGGGCGGTGTGGTCTTCGACCTGTCGACCCCGCCGCAGTTCACGGCCGCGCCGATGTTCTCGGCGGCCCCGCTGATCGCCGCGCCCTTCTTCTCCACCCTGACGACCCTGCTCACCGGCATCGCCGCCGTCCTCGCCTGCCTCGGCCTGCACGCCTACAACGGCACCCTCACCGAGGTCTCCTCCCTCACCGAGGCCCTCACCGTCGTGACCGTCTCGGCGCTCGGCCTGCTGATCAACCGGGTCGTCCGGATCAGCGGGGAACGGCTCGCCTCCGCCCGCGTCATCGCGGAGACGGCGCAGAAGGCGGTGCTGCCGACCCCGGCCGAGCGGATCGGCGGACTCCACTGCGCGGCGCGCTACGAGGCGGCGCAGGCGGACGCGTTCATCGGCGGTGACCTCTTCGCCGTACAGGACACCCCGCACGGGGTGCGGCTGGTCGTCGGGGACGTACGGGGGAAGGGCCTGGAGGCGGTCGAGGCGGTGGCCGTGGTGATCGGCGCGTTCCGGGAGGCGGCCGAGCAGGAGCGGACCCTGGAGGGGGTGGCGCAGCGACTCGAGCGGGCCCTGGCCCGGGAGGGCACCCGGCGGCACGGCCTCGACGCCTTCGAGGGGTTCACGACGGCGGTCCTGGCGGAGGTCCCGCCGGGCGCCGGTGTCGTACGGATCGTGAACCGGGGGCATCCGCCTCCGCTGCTGCTGCGCGCGAACGGCGGCCTGGAGACGCTGGAGCCGGGCGAGGCGGCCCTGCCGCTCGGCATGGGCGAACTGGCGGCCTGGCCGGACCGGGCCGACGAGCGGGCGTACCCGCCGGGCGCCACCCTCCTCCTCTACACCGACGGGCTCTCGGAGGCGCGGAACGCGCAGGGTGTCTTCTACGATCCGGCGGAGCGGCTGGCCGGGCGGATCTTCCCGGGGCCGGAGGAACTCCTCGACGCGCTCGTCGACGACGTACGGCGGCACACGGGCGGCGGGGCGACGGACGACATGGCGCTCCTCGCGGTGAGCAGGCCAACGTCGGGGCAGCCGGAGCGGCGCCGGACGATGCCGGTGGTGCCGCCCGGTGGAGGGCGTCGTCACCAGCCGTAGCCAAGAGGTCTCCCAGCGATAACAATTGACGTACCGTCAGTTTTGGTGTCGGCCAGGCTTCCGTTTTGAGAGGGGGTCAACTCGGGCGAATCCCTGCCAATTCAATGAACGATCACCGGGGACGGCTTGGAATCGGACCCTCGTCTCTATTAACGTTCGATAACGCAGCGCGGTCGTCCCAGTCGTCGCAAGAGGCGACACCGTGCGCACGCGCCGAATCCCGAAAGGGAACCGGGGAACCACCACTTGGGGTGAATCGGGCCCCTCGCACCTCGTGCGAAACCGCCCGTAGGAGACCTTCCTGCTCCGAACCCGTCAGCTAACCCGGTAGGCGAGAAGGAAGGAAAGGAGCGCGCCTCCGTGGCGTCCAACCCCCCCGCACCCGAAGCCCCGTTCGACCCCTTCGGCGGCGCGGGTGCCGCCGGCTCCACCGGGGAGTGGAACCCGACCGAGGGAACCCTCCGCGCCGAGAGCCGCTCCGGCGGCCGTCACCGCGTCGTCAAGCAGCGCTCCAACTTCGCCCGTTCTTCCACCGTCCTCGGCGTCGGCGTCATCGCGGCCGTCGGCGCGGGCGGCCTCGCCACCGCGCAGGACAGGCCGCCGGTCGCCATATCGCTCCCGGACCTTCCGGACCTCAACCTGCCGGACGCCCACGACCTGCCCGGCGTCGGCGACCTGCTCCCCGACGAGGCGCCCGAGCCGGTCAGCGCCGAGCGCACCAACCCGAACCCGCTCACCGCCGCCGCGTACACCACCGTCGCCGACCGGAGCACCACGGCGGCCGGCGCCGCGAGCGCCGCCACCGGCACGGCCGGGCCCACGGCCGGTGCCGCCGACGCGGGCGAGGCGCTGCGCGCCCGCATCCTCCAGCAGGCCGAGCAGCAGCAGACCTCCGCCGACGCCGCCGAGCGGGAGGCGGCGGAGCGCGCCGCCGCCGAGAGGGCCGCCGCCGACGCCCGCGCCGCCGCGGAGAAGGCGGCCGCCGAGGCCGAGGCGAAGGCCAAGGCGGAAGCGGAGGCGAAGGCCAGGGCGGAGGCCGAGGCCAAGGCCGAGGCGGAGCGGATCGCGGCGGAGAAGGCCGAGGCCGAGCGCCTGGCGAAGCTCGCCGCCAGCTACTCGATGCCCCTCTCCTCGTACACCCTGACCTCCACCTACATGCAGTCCGGTTCGATGTGGTCCTCCGGCTACCACACCGGCCTGGACTTCGCGGCGCCCACCGGCACTCCGCTCAAGGCCGTCCACGGTGGCACCATCACCTCGGCCGGCTGGTCCGGCTCCTACGGCTACCGGATCGTGCTGCAGCTGGCCGACGGCACCGAGATCTGGTACTGCCACCTCTCCTCCATGACCGTCGCGGCGGGCCAGACCGTCGGCACCGGCGAGACCATCGGCCGCGTCGGCGCCACCGGCAACGTCACCGGCCCCCACCTCCACCTGGAGGTCCACACGCCCGGCGGCGACGGCATCGACCCGGCGGAGTGGCTCCGCTCCAAGGGCCTGTCCCTCTGACAGCACGAGGACCGTCTACCTCGGAAATCCCGGAACATGCCCCGTGGACGCCCCCGGGTTCCCGGAATAGCCGCGGCGGAGGGAGCGGTTGACCGACTCATGACCACCCTCCGCCCGCTGGGCACCTCCGACCTGCACGTCTTCCCGCTCGCCCTCGGGGGCAACGTCTTCGGCTGGAGCGCCGACGAGGCGCAGTCCTTCGCCGTGCTCGACGCCTACACCGCCGCCGGCGGCAACTTCGTCGACACCGCCGACGTCTACTCCGCCTGGGCCGAGGGCAACGAGGGCGGCGAGTCCGAGACGGTCATCGGCCGCTGGCTCGCCGCGCGCGGCAACCGCTCCGAGGTCGTCGTCGCCACCAAGGCCGGCGCCCACCCCCGGTTCAAGGGGCTCTCCGCCGCCACGATCAAGGGGGCCGCCGAGGAGTCGCTGCGCCGCCTCGGCACCGACTACATCGACCTGTACTACACCCACTTCGACGACGAGTCCGTGCCCGTCGAGGAGATCGTCACCGCGCTCGACCAGCTGGTGAAGGACGGCAAGGTACGGGCCGTCGCCGCCTCCAACATCTCCCCGGAGCGGCTGCGGGCCTCGCTCGACTTCGCGGAGGCCGAGGGCCTCGCCCGGTACGCCGTCCTGCAGCCGCACTACAACCTGGTGTCGCGCGAGACATACGAGGGCCCGCTCCTGGAGACCGCCGAGCGCGCGGGCCTCGCCGCCGTCCCGTACTACGGCCTCGCCTCCGGTTTCCTCACCGGCAAGTACCGTCCCGGCGCCACCGTCGACAGCGTCCGCGCCACCGGAGCCGCCCGCCACCTGGAGACCGAGCGCGGCCGGGCCGTCCTCTCCGCCCTCGACACGGTCGCCGAGGCCCACGGGGCCGAGCCCGCCACCGTGGCCCTCGCCTGGCTGGCCTCCCGTCCCACCGTCGCCGCGCCGATCGCCTCGGCCCGCACGGTCGAGCAGCTGCCGGCCCTGGTCGCGGTCGCCGGCCTCTCGCTCACGGACGAGGAGCTGGCCCTCCTGACGGAGGCCTCCGCCCGCTGAACCCCTGGCTCGCCCGCCGTCCGCGCCGTGATCAGCTCCGGTACGGGTTGAAGTCGCCGTAGTCGAGGTACTGCGGCGGCGCCCAGGTCAGGCCGGTGGCCCGCGCCGCGTACGTGAGCGCGGGGGAGGCGAGCGGGCGGCGCTGCCACAGGTGGTGCAGCAGCTCCTGCTCCCGCGCCGCGAAGTCCGGGCCCGCCACGCCGCGCCGGGCCCGGTCCCGCAGGAACGCGAGGGTCGTCGCGAACGACTCGTACTCGCCCACGGCCCGCGCCGCCCCGGGTCCGTACGCGCGGGCGGCGTAGGCGCGGGCCATCTGGCGGGCGCGCAGCGAGGAGAGCGCCGGTGGCTCGGCGGGGGCGAGCCAGCCGGCCGCCGCGTACGCCGGGAGCACCCGCGAGATCGTGCGCAGTTCGCGCTGCCGGCTCCACACGGCGAGCCAGGTCAGCAGCCCGAAGGCCGGGACCATGAAGACCGCGTACACGGCGTAGAAGGCGAGCGGGCCGCCGAAGGTGGCCGAGCCGTTCCACAGGGCGTGGACGCCCATGGCGAGGAGCAGTCCGGCGAGCGGCAGCAGCACCTTGCGCGGCCGCCTGCCGCGCGGGGCGAGCGCGGCGAAGCCGAAGCCGAGGCCGGTCAGGACCGTGAACAGCGGGTGGGCGAACGGCGACATGACGACCCGGACGAAGAAGGTCGCGGCGGTCACCGAGCCGAGGCCGGAGGTGCCGAACTCCTGGTCCTCGCCGAAGGCGTTGCCCAGATAGAGGATGTTCTCGGTGAAGGCGAAACCGGTGGCGGTGAACCCGGCGGCCACCACCCCGTCGACCGGTCCGCCGAAGTCCCTTCTGCGGAAGAGGAACAGGAGCAGGATCGCGGCGGCCTTCGCGCTCTCCTCCACCACCGGCGCGATGACGGTGGCGCCCAGGTTGTCCGCCGCGTCCGGGTCGGCGGTGGCGGTCGCTATCCAGCGGACCGCGAAGGAGTTGGCCAGGATCGCGACGAGCGCGGCGGCGAAGGCGCCCCAGGCGAAGGCGAACAGCAGGTTCTTCCACGGTCCCGGCTCCACCCGGTCGAGCCAGCGGAAGGCGGCCATGAGCAGCGGTACGGGGAGCACGGCGAGGCCCAGGCCGACCAGGAAGCCCTCGGTGCCGGTCTGTTCGCGGACCAGCGCCAGGATGACCAGGGCGCAGAGCGCCAGCACGGTGATCACGGCGACGGCCCGGACCAGCCGGCTGCGCCAGAACGCGCGGCGCGGCCGGTAGCGCCACTGGGAGCGGTCCGCGGCGGCCGGGAAGGCGGGGTCCCCGGGGGCGCGGTGCGGGACGGGCGCGGCGGCTTCCCCGGAGGCGGGGGGTCCGGGCGCGGGGGCTTCGGCGGGCGACTGGGACACGTCGACGACCCTAACGAGGGCCGCCGACAGCGGCGACGGGGTTACGGGCCAGGCCGGCCCGTCCGGTCCGGGCCCGGCGTGTGCCGGCCGGCCCGCCTGTCGGCCTGTCCGCGCCTGGCTGCCCGGGCGGGGCCCGACTGCCTGGCCCGGCCGTCACCGCCCGGGGGCCGCTACCGGTCGTCCCGGGCCCGCGGCTTCCGCGCGAAGAGGAGGTCGTGGACGACGTGGCCCTTGTCCAGGCCCTGTCCCTCGAAGCGGGTGAGCGGGCGGAAGGAGGGCCGGGGTGCGTAACCGCCGTCGGGCCGGGTGTTCTCGAAGTCCGGGTGGGCGGAGAGGACCTCCAGCATCTGCTCGGCGTACGGCTCCCAGTCGGTGGCGCAGTGCAGCACCCCGCCGGGCCGGAGCCGGGTCGCGAGAAGGGTGAGGAAGTCGGGCTGGATCAGGCGTCGCTTGTGGTGCCGCTTCTTGGGCCAGGGATCCGGGAAGTAGACGCGGCAGCCGTCGAGGGAGTCCTCGGTGAGCATCTCGCGGAGCAGGATGATCGCGTCGCCGTTGGCCACGCGGACGTTGGTGAGGCCGTTGCGGTCGGCGAGGCCGAGCAGGTTGCCCTGGCCGGGGGTGTGCACGTCGACGGCGAGGATGCCGGTGCCGGGGTCGGCGGCGGCCATCTGCGCGGTCGCCTCGCCCATGCCGAAGCCGATCTCCAGGACGACCGGCAGCCCGCCGAACATCCCGTCGAGATCCAGGACCCGCTTGCCGTCGATGTCGAGGCCCCAGTCGGGCCACCGCTTCAGCATCGCCTCCGCCTGCCCGGCGGTCACCCGGCTGCGGCGGGGCTGGAAGCTCCGGATCCGCCGCTCGAAGTGCGCGCCGGCGGGGTCGGGCGAGGGCCCTTCTCCGGGCGCGAACATCCGGCTGCCGCGGCGTGCGATGTTCTGCTGACTGACGTTCTCTGGCTGCTCACCCACAATGCGCCAATCCTACGGCGCCCCCGCCGGCCCGGCACGACGCCGCCGACCCGCCGGTCCCGGGGGCGGTCGGCGGTGCGGTCCTACAGGTGCGCCAGGGCCCGGGCGGCGATGTCGCGGCCGATCGGCAGGGACGCGGTCGCCGCCGGGGAAGGCGCGTTGAGCACGTGGACCGTGCGGGGCGCCTCCCTGATCAGGAAGTCGTCCACCAGGGTCCCGTCCCGCAGTACCGCCTGCGCCCGTACCCCCGCGGCGGCGGGCCGCAGGCCGGACTCCTCCACGACCGGCAGCATCCGCCGCACCGCCTCGGTGAACGCCCGCTTCGACAGGGAGCGCCGCAGCTCACCCGCCCCGTATCTCCAGTGCTCCCGCGCGATCGCCCAGGAGCCCGGCCAGGCCAGCGTCCCGACCAGTTCGCGAGGGCGGACGACGGACCAGCCGTACCCTTCCCGGGCGAGCGCCGGGACCGCGTTCGGCCCGACGTGGACGCCGCCGTCGATGCCCCGGGTCAGGTGCACGCCGAGGAAGGGGAAGGCCGGGTCGGGGACCGGGTAGACGAGGCCGCGCACCAGCGAGGGGTCGGCCAGCTCGTAGTACTCCCCCCGGAAGGGGACGATCCGCATGCCCGGGTCGTCGCCCGCGAGCCGGGCGACCTCGTCGCAGTGGAGTCCCGCGCAGTTCACGAGGACCCTGGCGCGGACGATCCGCCCGTCCGCCGTCCGCACGGCCACGCCCCACGCGCGCCGGTCGACGGCCACCGCCTCCGCCCCGTACAGGATCCGCGCCCCGGAGGCCTCGGCGAGCCGGGCGGCGACGGCCCCGTAGTCGCAGATGCCGGTCGTGCCGACCTGGATGGCGGCGATGCCGCGCACCCGCGGCTCGTACTCCGTGATCTGCGCCGGGCCCAGTTCCCGCACCGGGATGCCGTTCTCCCGGCCGCGCTGCACGAGCGCGTGCAGCCGGGGCAGCTCCTCGCGGGAGGTGGCGACGACCAGCTTCCCCGTCACCTCGTGCGGAATGCCCCACTCCGCGCAGAATTTGATCATCTCGGCCGCGCCCCGCACCGCGTACCGCGCCTTCAGCGAGCCGGGACGGTAGTAGAGGCCGCTGTGGATCACCCCGCTGTTGCGGCCCGTCTGGTGGCGCGCGGGGGCGTGCTCCTTCTCCAGGACCGTGACGCGGGTGCCGGGCGCGCGGCGCGTCAGCGCGTACGCCGTCGACAGGCCGACGATCCCCCCGCCGACCACCAGCACGTCACAGTCAAACACCAGCGCCACCTCCCACCCCGATAGTGCACTGGCCCACTGACAAAGCCGCTAAACGCCCACGGGGTGGGACGCGTGTCACGCCGGGGCGACGAGCAGCGGCCGGGCGCGCTCCCTGAGCTCCTTCACGCGCGGCTCGTGCCCGTACGGCTCCAGGCGGTGCAGCAGGTCCCGTACGTACTCGGTGGTCCGGGCCGACGAGATCCGCCCGGCCACCTCCACCGCGCGCGTGCCGGCGGCGCAGGCCGCGTCCAGGTTGCCGGACTCCAGCTCGGCCACCGCCGACACCACCAGCCGCAGCCCGTGCGACCGGACGTACTCCTCGGTGGGCCGGGACAGCGCCTGCGCGGTGAAGCGGCGCACCTCGTGCGGCATCCTCAGGTCTCGGTAGCACTCGGCCGCGTCCGCGCAGAACCGGTCGTACGAGTAGAAGCCGAGCCACGTCGGATCGGCGTCGCCCCGCCGGGAGCGCTCCAGCCAGCCCTCGGCGGAGGACAGCGCGGCGGCGGCGGCCCCCCCGTCACCGGCCTTGGCGTGGGCCCGCGCCTCCACGAGCCGGAAGAAGGACATGGTGCGGGCGGTGGCGAGCCCCCGATTGCGTTCGAGGGCGGCCTGCGCGAGGTCGACGCCCTCGTCGGCGAAGCCCCGGTAGGTGGCCTGCAGGGACATGGAGGCGAGGACGTAGCCGCCGAGGGGCACGTCGGCGGCGGCCCGCGCGAGCCGGAGCGCCTGGATGTAGTAGCGCTGGGCGGCCTCCTGCTGGCCGGTGTCGAAGGCCATCCAGCCGGCCAGCCGGGTCAGCTCGGCGGTCGCCCCGAAAAGGGCCCGGCCGACCTCGTCGGAGTACGAGCCGAGGAGCAGGGGCGCGGCGTCCACGCGTAAGCACTCCGGCACCATGGAGGAGCGCCAGTCGCCGCCCCCGTACTTGGAGTCCCAGCGGCGCGCGTCCTCGGCCGCCTCGCGCAGCTTGGCCACGTCGCTGTGGCCCACGCGCACGTGGTCCGCGCCGTCCGCCGGGGCCGCGCCTCCCGTGCCGCCGGCCGCCGGGGGCCGGGGGAGCTCGCGCTCCACCGACGGATCGGCGGGGGTTATCAGCCAGCGGGAGGCGGGCGTCGCATAGGCGCTGACGGCGAAGGAGCCCGCCAGGGACTGCCAGATGCCGCCCCCGCCGGTCCGCCGGCCGGCCAGGTCCAGCCGGTACAGGTCGGTGGCCGAGCGGACCGCCTCGCCGACGTCGCGCGGGAAGGCGAGACCCACCTCGGGCGCCGGGTCGGCGTCGGCGAGCCCGATCTCGTGCAGCGGGACGGGCCGGCCCAGCTTCTGGGCTATGGCGGCGGCGATCAGATGCGGGGCGGCGCCCTGCGGCACCATGCCCTTCGACACCCACCGGGCCACCGAGGTCTTGTCGTAACGAAGGGTCAGACCCCGCTGCGCGCCGAGGTCGTTGACCCGCCGGGCGAGGCCGGCGTTGCTGATTCCCGCGAGGGCGAGAACCGTGCCGAGCTTTTCGTTCGGCCCGCGTTGCTCCCTGGACATGCGCCACCCCTCGACACCCAGACGGCCGCCACGACGCCGGACATGGGCGTGCGGCATTCGTGAACACAGCGTAGTTCGCCGCATCCCTACCGTTAAGGGTCGGTGTTCCGTATGGCGAGATTGTTGTGTGACGGATCGGCGGGCGGCCGGCGGCGGTCGGGGGCATGCTCCGCCCGTGTGGCCGTGCGCCCGGCCGTGCGCTCTCGTCCGGCCCCGGGGGGAGCGCTTCCATGAGGAACGCGTGGGTCGGCCCGTCCGGCCGGGACAGGAGTCCCGGCGCCGCGGGCCGGGGGACGCCGCCGCCCCATTCCCCGCGGGCGGCGGACGGCACCGGGGGGCGGGAGCGCCTCCCGGACCGCCGCTCTGTGCCGGACACCCGCGAAACATCCGGGGACGGTCGAGAATCGGCCGAATGACGCCGCCGCCAACTGGCCCATGCCAGGGGCGCATTCGGCTTTCGCGCGCGTGCGCCCGCACCCCGCCCCGTGCGCCGTTGTCGTGGCAGCATGTCTCCCACCGAAACGGATGTGGAGGCGCCGATGCGATGGCTGGTGGGCTGGAGCAGTGTCGCCGCGAGCTTCGCAACGGCGGCGGGAGCCCGCGCCGGGGCGGCCGGCGGCACGTACGGCACCGGCTCGCCGGGTGGTGGATACGGCTCGGCGTACGCCGGGGGCTCAGGTTCCGGTTCCGCGTACGACGGCTCGGCGTACGTCCCCGGCCCCGGCTCCGGCTCCGCGTACGACCCCGGGTACGGCGGCCCGGCGGCCGAGGGGCGCACGGTGCAGCCGGTGGGCGCACAGCTCCTGTGGGGCGATCCCGACCCGCTGTGGGCGGTGGGCGACTGGCGCCCCGACGAGATCCGCGTCGTCGCCCTCGACGACCACACCCGCCTCGCCGTGCTCGGCTGCTGCGCCGCAGGCGACGAGGAACTCCGCCTCGGCCTCCTCACCGCCCGCGGCGGTGCCCTGCGCCACCTCACCGCCTGGCCCGGCAGCTACACCGCCGTCGTCCGCGCCGGCCGCCGCATCACCGTCACCGGCGACCTCGCGGGCGCCCGGCCCGTCTTCCACACCCCGTGGGCCGGCGGCACCGCCTACGCCACCGCCGCCCTGCCGCTCGCCGACCTGATCGAGGCCCAGCTCGACATCGGCCACCTCGCGGCCCTGCTCGCCTGCCCCGAGACGCCGGAGGCGCTGCGCGACTCCACCCCGTACGAAGGGGTGCGGCGCGTCCCACCGGGCCACGCCCTCATCCTGCGTGAGGGCTCGCGCGAGATCGCCGGGTACGAGCGGGTCGCCTCGCTCGCGGTCGCCGCGCCCGAGACCGACCCGCGCCAGGCCGTCGAGTCCGTACGGGACGCCCTCGTCGAGTCCGTACGGGCCCGGCTCACCGCCCCCCGGCACGCCCCCGAGGCCCCCCTGCCCGACCCCGGCCCCGTCCCCGGCATGGGACCGGCCGACCGGCGCGCCGCCCGCGGCACGGGCCCCGCGCCCGGCATCGGCGCCGACCTGTCCGGCGGCAGCGCCTCCGGCACGCTGGCCCTCCTCGCCGCCGGCCTGCCCGGCGTCCCCGGCACGATCGCCGGCCAGGGCACGGGCGCGGGGGAGCGGCTGCTCGCCGTCACCTTCAACGACCTGGCGACCCGGCCGGGGCCCGGCAGGACCGCCGAACTGGAGCGGGCCCGCGCCCTCGCCGCCGACCCGCGCCTGCACCACGTGGTCGTCGCGGCCGGCGAGGAGGCCCTTCCGTACGCCTCGCTCGACGGCCCCCTCACCGACGAACCGGGTCCCGCGCTGGTCTCCGCCGAACGCCACCGCAGACGCCTCGCGGGCGGCAGCGCCGACCACTTCACCGGCATGGGCGCCAAGCAGGTCCTGGACGCGCACCCGGCGCGCCTCGCCGACCTCCTGATGGACCGCAGGCGGCGTTCCCTGGTGCGGCCCGTGACCGCCCTCGCCAAGGCGAGCCGGCCCTCGGCGGGCGCGCTCCTGGTGCCGCTCACCGTCTACCGCGCGGCCCGCCGCCTGGCCCGTACGCCCTACCGGACCGGCCTGGAGGCGGCGGCCCGCCGGGTCCTGGAGGCCAATCGCACCGCCCCCGACGACTTCGGCCCCTTGGAGGCCTCCCTGTCCGCCCTGGCCTGGTCGCGGCCAGGACCGGCGGCACGCTGGCTGACGGGGGAGGCCCTCGCCGAAGTATCGGTTCGCCTGCACCGGGCGGCGACCCTGCCCACCTCCGTCCAGCGCCCCGGAGAGGCACGCGCGCGTGCCGCCCTCGCCCGCGCCGCCGCCGACCACCGGGTCCTCGAGCAGGCGGCGGAGATCCGCGGCCAGCGCCTGCACGCCCCCTTCCTCGACAACCAGGTCGTACGGGCCTGCCGCGACCTCCCCGAATCGCTGCGGGTCCAGCCGGACGCCCGGGCCGGGGTCTTGCGCACGGTCCTCGCGGGGGCGGGCATCCACGACCTTCCGCCCGGCTGGGGCGCCCCCCACCCGGCCGTCCCGGCCGCCGCCGCCCGCGCCGGACTGCGCGCGGCGCTGCCCCAGCTCCTGGCCCTCTTCGACGCCCCGCTCCTCGCCGACGCCGGCCTGATCGAGGCGCGCGTGGTCCGCGACGCGCTGCGCTCCGCCGCCGACGGCGCGCCCGTCCCCCTCGACGGCCTCGCCGACCTCATCTCCACCGAACTGTGGCTCCGCCGCCTCCTCGTCCGCCGCGGCTCCTGCTGGACCGACACCACGGCCCCCCGCCCGCCCCGCGCGGTCCCGGGCCCGCTGATCCCCGCCTCGCGCTCGCTGTCCGCCTGAGGGGCGGGCCCGGTGAAACGTTCAGCACACTCTGCGAGTGAATGTCATCCGTTTCCGTCCCGGGCGAGGCCCTACGCTGAAAATCTCGCACCGAGCGAAGGAGGTCCGTCATGGCGATGCCGGTTCCGGAGGACGTGTTCCCCGAGGAGCTGCCCGACCGTGAGGGTGCGAGTGTGCGGGAGACCTTCGAGCTGTTCAGTGCGGCCGCCCCCAAGGGCTGGCGCGTGGAGCTGATCGAAGGGGAGATCTACGTGGTACCTCCGGCCAATGGTGAACACGAGGAGATCGTGTCGGAACTGACCGGTCAGGTCCGTGACCATGACAAGAGGCTCGGCCGGTACACGGGCATCGGCCTCACCCTCCCCGGAGCCACGGATCCGGTACGGGTGATCCCCGACCTCGTCGTCGCCCCCCGGGGCAGCTTCGACGACCCGCACGCGTGGCACGCCCCCGACCCCGTGCTCCTCGTCTCCGAGGTCACCTCCGCCGCCACGGCCGGCCGCGACCGCCTCCAGAAGATCCGGGCCTACGCCCGGGCCGGCATCCCCGTCTACCTGCTCATCGACCGCGAGGCGGACGAGGCCGTCGTCTGCTCGGAACCCGTCGGCGACGACTACGCCCACAAGGCCACCCACAAGCTGGGGACGGCGGTCCCGCTCCCCGCGCCCCTCGGCTTCACCCTGGACTCCGCCGCCTTCCGCGGGGCCGCGGCCGAGTGACCCCGGGGGCGCCCCGCTCCCGGTAAACCCCGAGGCGCCCGCCCCGCCCACCGGCCACAATGACCCGGTGCGGTATCTCATCCTCGGCACCACCGAGGCCCTCGGCCCCGACGGCACCCCCCACCGCCTCGGCGGTGCCCGGCTCCGGGCGCTCCTCGCCGCACTCGCGCTGCGTGGCGGCCGGCCCGCCTCCGTCGCCGAACTCGTGGACGAGGTCTACGGCGACGAACCGCCGCGCGACGCCCCCGCCGCCCTCCAGGCCCTCGCCGGCCGGCTGCGCCGCGTCCTCGGCCGTGAAGCGGTCCTGTCGCTGCCGGGCCCCGGCTACCGGCTCGCCGCCCGGCCCGAGGACATCGACCTGTACGTCTTCCGCCGCCGGGCCGCGGAGGCGGCCGCCCGGCTCGACGCCGGGGACCCGGAGACCGCCGCCACACTGTTCCGGGACGCGCTCGCCCTCTTCCGCGGCCCCGCCCTCGCCGACCTGCCGGGACCCGCGGGCCTGCGCCCCGAGGCCCAGCGGCTCGCCGCCCTCCGCCGGCGCGTCGAGGCCGACCTGCGGCGCGGCGCCCCCGGACTCGTACCGGAGCTGACCGAACTCACCGCCACGTACCCGTACGACGAGGGCTTCCACGCCCAGCTCATCCGCGCCCTGCGTGCCGAGGGCCGCCCCGCCGACGCCCTCGCGGCCTTCGCCTCCGCCCGCCGCACCCTCGCGGACTCCCTCGGCACGGACCCCGGCCCGGCCCTGACGGCCCTCCACCGCGAACTGCTGACGGGCGGCGCGGGGGCGGGGCACGGCACGCCGGCCCCGGCCTTCCCTCCGCACCCCGCCGCTGATCCGGCGCTCCCGGCCGGCGCCGGGTCTCCGCCTGGGGGCCGTCCTCCGTTCCCGGCCGCCGCCGGGTCTCCGCCTCGGGCCCATGCCCTGGCCCCGGCCCCGATCCCGGCAGCCGCCGAGGCGGGCCGGGAGAGCGTGGCGGCCCCGGAGATCCAGGCGCCCCCGGCCGTCGCGGGTGCCAGGGGTGCGCCCACCCCGGGCGCGGCGGCGCCGGCGGACGCGGGGAGCTCCGACCTCCGGGCCTTTGGTCCCGCGTGCGCGGCGGTGCCGGGGGAGGAGACGGCCGCCGCCGTCCCGGCCTTTGGTCCCGCCCGTGCGGTGGCGCCGGTGGACGCGACGACCGCCGACACGCAGGCCCCGACACCGGCCGAAGCTCCGGTGCGCACCGCCCCCGCCGCAGAGCCCACGTCCGCCCCCGTGGCCCCCGCCGCCCCGGCGGTTCCGCAGGCCCCCCACCCCGCCACCGGCAACATCCGGCCCCGCCTCACCTCCTTCGTCGGGCGGGAGCCCGACCTCGCGGCTCTGCGGGAGGACCTGGCCCGCTCGCGGCTCGTCACGCTCACCGGCCCCGGAGGGTCGGGCAAGACGCGGCTCGCGGAGGAGGCCGCGCGGCGGGCCGCGGGGGCCGATGCCTGGATCGCGGAGCTCGCGCCGCTCGACGACCCCGACGCCCTCCCCGGCGCCGTCCTCTCCGCGCTCCGGCTCCGCGAGACGAGCCTCATCGGACGGGACGGCGCGGCGCCGCCCCAGAACGACCCGACCGCCCACCTGGTCGAACACCTCTCCGCGCGCCCCTTCCTCCTCGTCCTCGACAACTGCGAGCACGTGATCGGCGCGGCCGCCGCGCTCGCCGAGACCCTCCTCACGCACTGCCCCCGGCTCCGCGTCCTCGCCACCAGCCGCGAACCCCTCGGCGTGCCCGGCGAGACCGTCCGCCCGGTCGACCCGCTCCCGCCCGACCCGGCGCACCGCCTCTTCACCGAGCGCGCCCGCGCCGTACGCCCGTCGTTCGACCCCGGCCGGGAGACGGCGGCCGTCGCCGAGATATGCCGCCGGCTCGACGGGCTGCCGCTCGCCATCGAACTGGCCGCCGCCCGGCTCCGGCTCCTCACGCCCCGGCAGATCGCCGACCGCCTGGACGACCGGTTCCGTCTGCTCACCTCCGGCGCCCGCACCGTGCTGCCGCGCCAGCAGACCCTCCGCGCGGTCGTGGACTGGTCCTGGGACCTCCTCGACCCGGCCGAACGGGCCCTGCTCCGCCAGGTGTCCGTCTTCGCCGGCGGCTGGGACCTGGCCGCCGCCGAGGCCCTGGCACAGGACGTGGCCGGCACGCTCGGCGCGCTCGTCGACAAGTCGCTGGTCGTCGCCACCCCCACCGACGCGGGCGAGATGCGCTACCGGCTCCTGGAGACCATCCACGAGTACGCCGCGGAGCGGGCCGCCGAGACGCCGGAACTCCTGGCCGCGGCCGAGGCCGCCCACACCGCCCACGTCACCGCCCTGGTCGAGGAGGCCGAGCCGAAGCTCCGCTCCCGCGAGCAGCTGCCGTGGATCGACCGGATCGAACGCGACCTCGACAACATCCGCGCCGCCCTCCACCGCACCCTCGTCACCGACCCCGACGAACCGGCCGCGCTCCGCCTCGTCTTCGCCATGGGCTGGTTCTGGTGGCTGCGCAACTACCGTGCCGAGGCGCAGGCCTGGGTGGCGCGCGCGGTCGCGCTGGGCGACGACCCGGAGGCCCCCGCCGACCCGCGCCACTGGCCGCGCATGCGCCTGCGCATGCTGCAGTTCTTCCTCGCGGTGGAGACGGAGGACACCACGGGCACCTTCCAGGATCCTCAGACGGCCGCGCTCGTCCGCCGTGTGCGGGCCGCGTTCGGGGACCGGCCGGGCCCCGAGGCCGCGCGCTTCCCCGGTCTGCTCTGGCCGTTCACCGCGTACCTCACCGAGGAACCGGCCGCGATCAAGGACCTGCTCGACACCGCCGTGGACAACTGCCGCCGCCACGGCGGGGACTGGGAGGTCGGCGTCAGCCTCATGTTCCGCACGCACATGGTCATCGACATGCCCGGTGACCTGCCCGGTGTGGACGAGGCCCTGGTCGAGCTCCGCGCGCTCGCCCGGCGCGTCGGTGACCGCTGGATGGCGGCGCAGATCGCGAGCGCCGCGGGCGAGGCCCACACGATGCGGGGCCGGCACGAGGAGGCGGGTGAGGCGTACGCGGAGGCGCTCGCCCTCGCCCGTGAGGTCGGCGCCCACGCCGAAGCCCCGTTCCTCCTCGGCCGCCTGGCCGAGCTGGCGTACCGGGCCGGTGACCTCGACGCCACCGAGGCGGGCCTGGACGAGGCCTCCCGCGAGGCCGAGCGCTACCGCGTGCGCGGCACGCAGACGTACATCTGCTTCCTCCGCGCCTCCCTCGCCCTCCACCGGGGCGATGTCACGGAGGCCCGCGCCCAGCTGGAGGAGGCGGACCGGACCTTCGCGATCGGCACGCCGCCGCCGCACTTCGAGGCGGTGATGGCCGGACTCGCCGCCCGGGTCGAGGCGTACGAGGGGAAGGGCGCCGTCGCCGTCGCCAGGGCCGCGCGGGCCCTGCGCTCCGCCCGGGACCTGCGGTGCGCGGACTTCATCACCACGGGCATGGGGGACGGGCTGGCCGTCGCCCTCGCGGAGGCGGGTGAGGCCGCTCTCGCCGTACGGGTCCTGGCCGCCGTGGACCACTGGCGGCAGGGGACGCCCCGCTCGTTCCCGGAACTCCAGGACGCGGAACGGGTGATGGCCCGGGCCCGGGACCGGCTGGGCGCCTCCGCCGTGGCGGCCGCCCGTACGGCGGGGACGGGACTCGGTGTGGACGAGGTGCTGGAGCTGGTCGAACCGTTCGCCCCGGCCGTCGACTCCGTCGACTCCGTCGTTCCCGACGGGCCGGTGGGGCCGGTCAGGAGCAGCTGATCCGGGACATCGCCCAGTCGGCGACGGCGACCCGGCCGAAGGGCGTGTGGTCCTCCACGACGAGCCGGAGGGTGGAGCGGCCGGTGAGGTCGACGTGCACGGGCTGCGGCGGGTCGCCGGGCCTGACCACGTCGGAACGCCAGAGCCGCTCGTCGTCCCCGTACACGGAGAAACGGACGCCACCGACCCCGAGCGGGGCACTCAGATCGTCGATGCCGACCGTCGCGTCGTAACCGGTGCACTGCCGGTTGAGCCGGATGACCAGGGAGGACGGTGCCTGGACGCTGACGCCGTGCGCGTAGGGGGTGCCGCCGATCGAGAGCCCGCCCCGCTGCCACATCCAGGTGCTGTCGGTGAGGGACACCTCGGGCTCCGTGCCGTCGCCGAAGGTCGCGTACTCCAGCTCGCTGACCTGGTAGACGGCGGGCGGGGACGGCTTCGGGGAAGGTTTCTCCGACGTGGGTGCGGGCGTCGGGGTCGGGGTCGGCGTGGGAGTGGGGGACGGCGTGGGTGTCGGCGTCGGTTTCGGTGTCGGCGTCGGGGTGGGAGTCGGCGTGGGGGTCGGCTTCGGGGCCGGGGTGGGTGTCGGCGTGGGGGTCGGGGTCGGGGCCGGGGCCTCGGCGGGTACGAGCGGAGGCGGCGGCACCGGTTTCGGCTTCACCGGGGGCGGCGGCTCGGTCGGCGCGGCGGGGGTGGTGACCGGCGGCGGGGGCTTGGGCGCCGCCACCGGTTCCGGGTCCCCGGCCATGGCCCACACGAGCCCGGCGGCGGCGGCGACGGCCACGGCGGCGGCGATGCCGGCCTTCGCGGGCGCCCCCAGCCCCTCGGCGGCGGCCCCGCCGGCGGCCGCGCCGCCCGAGGTGCCGTTGGCCGCGGCCGCCGCTCCGGCACCGGCCGCGCCGACGGCGCCGCCCGCGACGACCCCGGCGGCCTTGAGCGAGTACCCGGCCGCGAACCAGCCGATGACGGCGACCGGCAGCAGCGCGGGGATCCCGGCGTTGACGTGCGCGAGTTCACCGGCGGCGAGCCGGCACTTGGCGCACTCGTCCAGGTGCTTGCGCAGTCCCCGCTCGGCCCGCATCCGCAGGCCGCCGCGGGCGTAGGCGCCGAGCCGGTCCGCGTACCGGGCACAGTCGCCGCCCTCGGTGAGGGCCTGACTGACGTGGGCCTGGAGGTAGGCCTGCTTGAGCCCTTCGCGGGCGCGGCTGGCGAGGACGGCGGTGGCGTTGGCGGTCAGTCCGAACAGCGGGGCGACGTCGCTGGGCGACTCCTCCTCGACGGTGGTGTGCCAGAGCACCGCCTGCCAGCGCTCGGGCAGGGACCGGAAGGCCTGCATGGCGAGCGACTGCTCGGCCTCGTGCATGGCCTTCACCTCGGCGCCCAGGTCCATCGTGTCCTGGTCGGAGACCTCGGAGGAGCGTGCGGCCTCGGCGGCGAAGACGGCGAAGTCGTCGACGAGGTGCTCGCGCTTCCGCGACCTGACCCAGGTGGCGGCGACGCGGCGGACCGTGGTCATCAGGTAGGCGCGCACGGCCTGTTCGGGCCCGGCCCCGCCCCGTACCGCCTGGAGGGTGCGGGCGAAGACCTCGGCGGTGAGGTCGTCGGCGGTGTGCGCGTCCCGGCAACAGGTCCTGGCGTAACGCCGGACGGCCTCGGAATGCCGGCGGAACAGCTCCTCGTACGCGGTGTCGTCGCCCTCCCGCATGCGCCGGACGAGATCGGCGTCGGACGGCGGCAGCTCCCGGGGCGGCGGCAGCACGGAGTCGTACGCCCCGTCGGCGCCCGGCTCCTCCGGCCTGTCCGCGAACACACCGGCGGACCCGGCTTCCGCGGTCCCCGCGATGCCCGTGAACGCGCCGGTGGTGCCCGGCCCCGTGAACCGGCCCGGCTCCGCGCCGGCGACCCCCGGTGTGCCCCACCCGGACGGCGCCGCCCCGGGAGTCGCCCCCGCGACGCCCCCGGCTCCGGCACCTTCGGCAGCCGCGGCTCCGGGCCCGGCTGCGACGGTTCCCGTCCCGGCTCCGGCGGGCCCCGCCCCCGTCCCCGCTTCCGCGCCCCCGACGGGCATCGTGCCCTCGCGCTGCGGGGGGACGCTCGCGCCGGCCGGTACCGGGCCGTCGCCTGCGGACGTGGTCGGCTGTGCCGGAACGGCGGGCAGTCCCGTCGGGCCGCCCTGGCTCGGTACGTGCCCGGAAGGCAGGCCTCCGGTTTCCGTGGCGCCGCCGCTGTCCAGTGGATCGTCCCGACTGTCACCGCTCATGGCGGAAGCCCCCGTAAGCACGCTCGGATCCGAACACCGGCCAAGCCTGCCACAGAGCGCGGGCACGCCGAAGCGCCGCGTCCACTTACCACTCGTCCGGGGCGACTTCCTGGATCCGGGCGTGACCGCTCACACGTTCGTGGCATGCTCGTTGGTCCGCCCGGACCAGGAAAGACGCGCTCCGCCGCTCGCACCGCCCCGTGGGGCAGGCCCTCCCGGGCCCGTCCCTACCGGGAGCGGAGTCCTTCGAGCAGGATGTCGAGGAGACGGGCCGAGGCCGCCGCCTGCTGGGCCGCGTCCGGCAGTGCCGGAGCGGCGGTGGCTATCACCAGGAGCACATCGGCCACCGTCACGTCCTTGCGCAGTTCCCCCGCCGCCCGGGCCCGCTCGACCAGCCGGCCGACGACCTCCAGCAGCTCCGCGGCGCCCGCGTCGTCCCGCTCGTCCGCGGGCACCCCGCGCGGCGCGACCACCCGCGCGTCGGCCTGCTCGGCCACCACGGCACGCTGGGACGGCACCCGGGCCCCGTCGTCCGCGACCGCGCCCGGCTCGGCGTCCGCGCCGGTGACGGCCGGGGCCACGCCCTCGTCCACGCCGACCCGCAGCACCTGCGGCGGCAGCAGCCGCCCGGCACCCGAGGCCACCGAGGTCCGCAGGAACCTCGAGAGCGCCGACCACGGCTCGTCCTCCTGGCCCAGCGCGGCCCGCGCCTGCTCCGTCAGCCGGGAGGTCTCCTCCTCGGCTATGCGCCGCACCAGCACGTCCTTGCTGGGGAAGCGGCGGTAGACCGTGCCGACCCCCACCCGGGCACGCCGCGCCACGTCCTCCATCGGCGCCCCGTACCCCAGCTCGCCGAACACCTCGCGCGCCGCGCGCAGGACGTGCTCCAGATTCCGCTGGGCGTCCACCCGCAGCGGCGCGGACCGTCCGCCGGACACCGGTGGGGCGCCCGCCCCGTTGCCGTTGCGCAGCTCGGCGACGGCCGTACCCTGCTCGTCGCCGGCCGTGCCGACGACGCTCTGCCAGCGTGCTTCCTGCATGTGCATAAGCGTTCCCCCGCTCATGATGTCTCCCCCCGGAGACTCCCCGCCCTGACACGGGGCCCGGCCCGCGAGCGCAGCGGTCACGCGCTCAGCTCCGGAACCCCGATGAAGTACGAACATAGTTGAGTCGGGGTCAATTCAGAAGGGGGAGTTCCGCACGGTCCGCCCCCCGATCGGAGCAAGGACCGGAACTCACCCGATTCCGGCCCCGTTTCCCGCCCGCCACCCTTGCCCTGACCTGCGGGGTTGTTCGCGCGAGCCGGACGTGCGCCACCCCGCGCCTCCGTACCCCTCCGGTCACACAATCCGTCGAGCCTGTGGACAAACCCCGGTCGGCGTTGCGTCATGGGACAGTGACCGAACCTGCGCGCATTCTCGTGGTCGGCGGTGGCTACGTCGGCATGTACACCGCGCTGCGCCTCCAGCGGCAGCTCGGTGCCGAACTCAGAGCCGGTACCGCCGAGATCGTGGTGGTCACCCCCGATCCGTACATGACGTACCAGCCGTTCCTGCCCGAGGCGGCGGCCGGATCGATCTCCCCGCGCCACGTCGTCGTCCCCCTGCGCCGGGTGCTGCCGCGCTGCCGCGTCCTGATCGGCGAGGTCCGCTCCGTCGACCACGCCGCCCGGACCGCCACCCTCTCCACCCTCGCCACCGAGGAGGAGGGCACCGGCGACACCCGGCTCACCTACGACGAGCTGGTCATCGCCCCCGGCTCCGTCTCCCGCACCCTCCCGGTCCCCGGCCTCGCCGACCACGGCATCGGCTTCAAGACCGTGGAGGAGGCCATCGGCCTGCGCAACCACGTCATCGAGCAGATGGACATCGCCTCCTCCACCCGCGACCCCGCGCTCCGCGACGCCGCCCTCACCTTCGTCTTCGTCGGCGGCGGCTACGCGGGCGTGGAGGCGCTCGCCGAGCTGGAGGACATGGCCCGCTACGCCGCCCGCCACTACCACAACGTCAAGCCCGAGGACCTGAAGTGGGTCCTCGTCGAGGCCACCGACCGCATCCTCCCCGAGGTCGGCGAGGACATGGGCCGCTACGCCGTGCGCGAGCTGCGCGGCCGGAACGTCGACGTACGGCTGCGGACCCGGCTCGAGTCCTGCGAGAACCGCGTCGCCGTCCTCAGCGACGGCACCCGCCTGCCCACCCGGACCGTCGTCTGGACCGCCGGGGTGAAACCCGCGCCCGTCCTCGCCGCCACCGACCTGCCCCTCGACGAGCGGGGCCGCATCCGCTGCACCGCCCGGCTCACCGTCGACGGAATCGAACACGCCTGGGCCGCCGGCGACGCCGCCGCCGTCCCCGACGTCACCGCCCGCGAACCCGGCACGACCTGCGCCCCCAACGCGCAGCACGCCGTCCGCCAGGCCAAGGTCCTCGCCGAGAACCTCGCCGCCTCCCTGCGGGGCGGGCCGCTCAAGGAGTACGCGCACGCGTACGCCGGCTCCGTCGCCTCCCTCGGCCTCCACAAGGGCGTCGCCCACGTCTACGGACGCAAGCTCAAGGGCTACCCGGCCTGGCTCATGCACCGCGCCTATCACCTCAGCCGGGTCCCCACCTTCAACCGGAAGGCCCGCGTCCTGGCCGAGTGGACCCTCTCAGGGCTGTTCAAACGGGAGATCGTCTCCCTCGGATCCCTGGAACATCCCCGGGCCGAATTCGAACTGGCCGCCTCACCACCGCCCGGTCCCGACGACAAGCCGTCGGCCTGACATCACTGTCAGTGCACTCCTCCACACTGGACGTGTGACCATAGGTGGATCCACACCTGCACAGCGTGACTCCGCACGGCACCCACACCACGAGGCGAACAGATCCGTGAACTTCACCCGTTGGAGCGCCCGGCTCCCCGGCACGCAGCGCCGCGCGGCGCGGGGGACCGAACGCTCCGTGCCCGCCGCCCGCGGTGAGTACGGCCGGCAGCCGGAGCAGACCGCCGAGGACGGCGCCGCCGGACGAGCCGACGTGCCCGCCCTGGAGGAGTTCTCCGTCCGCGACCTGATCGGCCGGCTCCCCGGGCTCGTCGCGCTCGTGCACGGCCCCGACCACCGCATCGCGTACGTGAACGAGGCCTACGCGGCCGCCTTCGGCCCCCGTCCGGCGGGCGCCACCGTCGCCGCCGCCTGCCCGGAGGCGGAGGAGCTCGGCCTGCTGCCGCTCATGGACCAGGTGCTCCGCAGCGGCACACCCCGTACGGTCAAGTCCCGGCGCACCCAGGACGGCGGCTCGTACACGGTGACCTGCCTGCCCGTCGACAGCCCGCGCACCGGCGGCGCGGTCCTCGTCCACGCCGCCGACGTCACCGACCACGCCGACGCCGCCGAGCGGCTCCGCGCCAGCGAGCGCCGCCACCGCGAGACCGCCGTCACCCTCCAGCGGTCCCTGCTGCCGCAGGAGCTGGAGCAGCCCGACGACCTGCGGATCGCCGCCACCTACCAGCCCGGCGGCACCGACGCGGCCGTCGGCGGCGACTGGTACGACGTCATCACCCTCGGCGCCGGCCGCACCGCGCTCGTCATCGGCGACGTCATGGGCCGGGGGGTGCGCGCCGCCGCCGTCATGGGCCAGCTCCGCACCGCCGTCCGCGCCTACGCGCGCCTGGACCTGCCTCCGCACGAGGTGCTGCAGCTCCTCGACGGCCTCGCCGCCGAGATCGACGCCAGCCAGATCGCCACCTGCGTGTACGCCGTCCACGACCCCAACGAGGGCAAGCTCGTCTACGCCTCCGCCGGCCACCTCCCGATCCTCGTACGGGACGAGGACGGCACCGTCCGCCGCGCCGAGGACCCCACCGGCCCGCCGCTCGGCACCGGCGGCTGGCTGCACGCCTCGGGCTCCATCGCCCTGCCGCCGGGTTCCACCGCCGTCCTCTACACGGACGGCCTGGTGGAGCGCCGCCGCGAGGACATCGACGAGGGCGTGGCCGCGCTGGCGCGCGCCCTCTCGGGAGCGAGCGGCACCCCGCAGGTCGTCTGCGACCGGCTGCTGCGCTCCCTCGGCGTCACCGCCGAGCACGACGACGACGTGGCGGTCCTCGTGGTCCAGCACCCGTCGCGCGAGGGCGCGGACGCCGAACTGTTCCACAACGCGGCCCTGGAGCTCCTCGGCGGTGTCGAGGCCGCTCCCCGCGCGCGTGCCTTCGCCTCCGGTGTCCTGGCGAGCTGGCGGTTCCCGGTCGAGCTGCGCGACCTCGGCGTCCTCGCCACCAGCGAACTGGTGGCGAACTCCCTCCAGCACGGCACCCCGCCCATGCGGCTGCGCCTCCGCCGCACGGACCGCCGCCTGATCATCGAGGTGACGGACGGCGACGACCACCTGCCGCGCCGCCGCCGGGCGGAAACGGAGGACGAGGCGGGTCGCGGTATCTCGATCATCGCGACGATCGCCTCGTCCTGGGGGAGCCGCCGCACCCCGGGCGGCGGCAAAGCCGTGTGGTGCGAGTTCGCCCTCCCGTCCCGCGTGGGCTAGGGCCTGTCTTCCGGATCTTGCCGGGCTCGCGCCGTCTGGCACCGCGCCTCGCCGCGTTGTCGTCGGTCGCCGATGCTCCGCATGGACTCCCTCCTCCGCCTTGCGATCCACGGCACCAGGCGCCGCTCCCTGATCCGGCCTGATCCGAAAGAAAGACCCTAGACCCCTTCTTTGGGGTCGTGCCGGATCAGACCGCGGTGGTCTCCCGCTCCGGCCGGTGCCGCGCGATCACCTTCGACGGCTTCGCGGCGAGCGACGGCTGGTTCTGCTCGGGGGTGAGCTGCCGGCCGAGCCGGACCGCCAGGAAGGTGATGCCCAGCGAGAAGAGAACGAAGGTCACGATGTACGGGCCGTGGAGCGCCGCTCCCATCGGACCGCCCACGGCGGGACCGACGGCCAGCGCCAGCTGCTTCACCAGGGCGAAGGCCGAGTTGTACTGCCCGACCATCGCCTCCGGCGCCAGATCGGCCACCAGCGGTGCCACGGTCGGCGACAGCATCGCCTCACCGAGCCCGAAGAGGGCGTACGTGGAGACGAAGGCCGCCGTCGCCATGGCCTGGCTGCCGTGCCCGAGCCCCGCGTACCCGGCGAAGATCCAGGCCACGGTCCAGATGAGTCCCACGGCCGCGATGACGCGGGTGCGCTTGCGGCGCTCGACGAACTTCAGGACCAGGAACTGCGCCACCACGATGACCGCGGTGTTGGCGGCCAGGGCGATGCCCAGGGTCGACGGCTGGATGCCCGCGGCCTCGGTGCCGTAGGCGGCGAGACCCGACTCGAACTGTCCGTAGCAGGCGAAGAAGAGGACGAAGCCGAGGACGCACAGCTGCACCATCGCCTTGTGGCGGAGGAGCGCCCGCAGTCCGCCGCCCGCACCGCCCTCGGCGGGCCGGGTGTCGCGCAGCGCCGGGGAGCCCGGCATCCGGACGGTGCCCACGACCGCGGCGAGGACGAGGAACATCGCCGCCTCGATCGAGAACAGCAGCAGGAAGCTGCCCGGGCGGCTCTCGTCCACGAGCTGGCCGCCGATGAGCCCACCGACACCGAGGCCCAGGTTCTGCAGGAAGAACTGCAGGGCGAAGGCCCGGGTGCGGCCGGCCGGCGCCGAGCACCAGACGATCATCGTCGCCAGGGCCGGCTGGAGCACGGCCGTACCGGCACCGAGCAGCGCCGCCGCCGCAACGGCCGCCGGCACGCTCGACGCGAGCCCCATGGCCACGGCACCCACGGCCGCGACCACGGAGGCGCCGAGCAGCACCGGCACGGGGCCGCGCCGGTCGACGGCCCGGCCGCTGAAGGGGAGGACGACGAGGGCGGCCATGGCGAAGACGGCCAGGACGATGCCCGCCGTCGTCGCGCCCAGATCCCGCACCTGTGCGACGTACACATAGAGGTACGGCACGGTGAAGCCGAGTCCGAACGCGCTCAGCGCGCTGCCTGCCTGAATACGGCGCATCGCGGCGCCCCTCACCTTGGTCACACTCACCCACTTCGGTCGGAGGTTCAGAGGTGTATCCCTGAACCCTCAAGACTTCAATACTAAAGTTCGATGCTTAACTGTACACATGGAAGGACTTCAACGCCAACGACTGCCGTGGGATACTCCCCGCATGTCCGACACCGCTCCGCAGGAGCCGAGCCTCGACGAGCAGATCGCCGCCTATCAGCGCGAGTTCCGCGATCTTGATCCCCAGGTGGAGAAGGTCGTCTCCGCCCTCGGCCGGCTGAACCGCCGCATGAACGTGGCGTACGGCCGCCAGCTCGCCGACCTCGGCATCAGCAATGCCGAGTGGGAGGTCCTGAAGACCCTGGTCCTCGCCGGCGAGCCCTACCGCCTGGGCCCGGGCGAGCTGGCCAAGCGCCTCGGGCTCACCCCGGCCGCGATGACCCACCGCATCGACCGCATGGCGGGCGAAGGCCTGGTCACCCGCGACCGCGACGAGAACAACCGGGTGCGCGTGATCGTCGAGCTGACGGACGAGGGCCGCTCGAAGTGGCTGGAGGCCATGCGCATGGCCACCGACTTCGAGGAGGACCTCCTGCAGGACCTCACCCCCGAGGAGCGCGGCGTCCTGGGTGACGTCCTGATCCGCCTCCTCCGCCGCGTGGAGCTCACCCAGCCCGACGCCGGCGGCCGGTTGACGGATCTGGACTGACCGGCCCGCGCGGCCCACCAGGCGGGGGTTGACACGCCCCGCCCGCATACGTAGTGTTCTCCGAGTTGTCACGGAGCCGGAACGGTTCTTCGACAGCCACTCCCGCCGCTGACGCGGCACCTCACCTCAGCACGATCTCCCTCTCGGGACGATTTTCGGCATGCCGAAATTCATTTCGAATGACTCGATTATGAGTCGCCGGGGAAATCCGCTAGAGTTTGAGCCGTCGGAACGGCCCAACAGCCGGAAAGACAACCCCTTCTGACGGGGAATCGGACGCCGAAAGGATCTGATAGAGTCGGAAACGCCGGAAGGGCCC
>NZ_JBEORS010000026.1:0-88839 GCF_040302405.1 Streptomyces sp. NPDC126503 | reverse complement strand
ATACACGGCCACGCTGCCGATACCGGCATCCCGGCACGCCCGGGCGACACGGACAGCGATTTCGCCACGGTTGGCGATGAGCACCTTGCGCACGACGGCTCCTCAAACCCTCAAACCTGGATCACGACATGATTCGTAGCGTGCCGGGGGACCTCACGCGTGGGGGAATCCGGCGGACGATGCCCCGCGCGTCCCGTGCCGGTGCGGCCGCAGCGGCAGATGGGCCTCCACGTGCGTCCCGTCGACGGGTGAGCTGCTGACGGTCAGGCGACCGCCGGCGTCCTCCATCCGCTCCGCCATCGAGCGGAACCCCTGGTGGGGGTGGCCCGGCCGCAGCACCCGCTCGACGTCGAAGCCGTGACCGTCGTCCTCCACGCTCGCGTACGCCCACCAGCGGGTGGACCGGATGGAGACCTTCACGCGCGTGGCCCCCGCGTGGGTGAAACTGTTGCGCAGCGCCTCGCGGACCGTCAGGTACAGGTCGCGGCGGCGGATGTCCGGCAGCATGCCCTCGTCGCCGGTCATCCGGACGGTCACCCGGACGCCCTCGGGAGCGGCCTCGGCCGCGAACTGGCGCAGTGCCGTCTCCAGCGGGGGGACGACGGACCGCTCCCGCACCCCGCCGACCAGGGCCCGCAGGCGCGCGTCCGTGGCCCGCAGGGCGAGCCGGGCGGCGGCGATGCGGTCGGCGGCGACCGGCTGGGGAAGTTCGTCGCACTCCTCCAGGGCGAGGCGTGCGGTGGTGACGCCGTCGGCGACGTCGTCGTGCAGCTCCCGGGAGATACGGCGCTGTTCGCGCCAGCAGCACACGGACGGGTCCGCCGGGGCGTCGCCCTCGTCGGCCTGCCGGACCGCCTCGCCGAGGGCCCGCACAGTTCCCTCGTCGAGGCGGCCGCTCTCCATCATCTGGAGCACGGCGCACTCCAGCAGCAGGACCGAGGCCGCCGCGGTGTGGTGGGGGGCCGGCTGGACGGGCGGGGCGTCCGGCACGGTGTCGTCCGCGGGGACGGAACGGGGACCGAAGGCGGCGGCGAGGACGGCGCGGGCCCGGTCGAGAAGCGCCCTGCGGACCGCGCTGTCGAAGCGGACCGCCGCGTTCAGCGTCGCCGGAAGCGCCGACTCGAACCGGCGCAGCACCGCGTCCACGTACTCGGGGCCCGGCCCCGGATCCGCCGGAGAGACCTCCGGCGTCCGGGGCATGAGCTGCCGTGCGACGGGCTGCGCCGGGGACGCCTTCTGCGCCACACGCGCGAGTCCTTCCTGCAGGGCCTCGGCGAAACCGGGGCCGATGACGGCCTCCCAGCCGCCGACGGCCGTGTCGGCGGTCATCGGGAGGGCGAGTCCGCGCGCTGGAACGCGCCGCTGAAGAACAGCAGCCCGTCCTCGCCGTCGCTGCGGCTCGCGCCGACCACGTCACCGATGAACACCGCGTGGTCGCCCACGTCGTAGGCGGCCGACAGCTCGCACTCCAGCCAGGCGAGCGAGCCGTTCAGCAGGGGGGCGCCGGTCTGCGGGCCGGGGGTCCAGTCGACGCCGGTGAACTGAGTGGGGCCGAGCGGCCGCTGCTTGTCGGCGAAGAACCGGGCCAGACCCTCCTGGCCGGCCTCCATGATCGAGACACCGAAGTGCCCGGCGGAGGTGATCGCCTTGTGCATCACGGCGCTGTGCGCGACACAGCACAGGACGGACGGCGGGTCGAGGGAGACCGACGTGAAGGCGTTCGCCGTCATGCCGTGGATGTGCTCCCCGCCGACGGACAGCACGGTGACGCCGGTCGCGAACAGGGACATGACCTCGCGCAGGGGGGCGGGGTGGGCCGCCGGCTCCCGGGAAATGGCGACGCCAGTGGATACGGAATTCATGCCGCGCCTTTCATGTAATCCATGGGAAGAAATGTACGGGGGGTGTCCCGCGGGCCGGGCATCGCCGAGTAACTGGACGCTCAGCCCGGCGCGCGGGAGCGGAGGATTACCGTTTCGTGAGCGGCCGTTCATGGGGGATGAGCGGCCGCTGGCTACGATCTGGGCGTTTTCGGTCAGGTCACTGACCGATCAGGTCACTATTGGGTGAGGGGTGGCATGAATACCGTCTCTGCTGATCCGCAGCTTGCGGAACCGTATCTGCTCGGATGGCTGGCGTCACTCGGTCTCGATGTCGAGTACGTACGGGCCGAGGGAAATACGCTCTATTACCTCGGGGAGAACGGCGAGGAGATTCCCGTTCTCGATTTCGCGGGCGGCTACGGGTCGCTGATCCTGGGGCACAACCACCCCGAGATCGTCGCCCACGCGCAGCAGCTGATCGGGTCGCAGACCCCGGTGCACGCGCAGTTCTCGCGCCACCCGTACGCGAACGACGTCGCCGTCGCGCTCAACCGGATCCTCCAGCGCGAGCTGGGCACGGAGGAGAACTATTCGGCCATCTTCGCCAACACCGGCGCCGAGGCGGTCGAGGCGGCCGTCAAGCACGCCGAGCTCGACCGCGGGCTGCGCCTCGCCGCCCTGCGGGAGGAGCTGGCGGAGAACCTGGCCGCCGCACGGGACGCCGTGGCCGGCGGGGCGCGGGTGGCCCCGGAGGCGTACCGCCTGGTCGGGGTCGAGGAGCGCGAGGGCGCGGACGGCTTCGAGGCGCTGGTGGCCGAGATCGTACGGCGCAACGCCGAGCAGACCGGCCGCCCGCCGGTCCTCCTCACCCTCGAGGGCGGCTTCCACGGCAAGCTGGTCGGCAGCGTCCAGCTCACCCACAACGAGGGCTACCGGACGCCGTTCGCCGCGCTCGCGACGCCCTCGCGGTTCGTCCCCGCCGGCAACGCGCCGGCGCTCAAGGCGGTGCTCGAGAACGAGCGGGCGACCGTCTTCGACCTGGTCGTCGAGGACGGCACGGTGTCGGTGACCGAGCGGAACTCCCCGGTGTTCTGCGCGTTCGTCCTGGAGCCCATTCAGGGAGAGGGCGGAATCCGCGTCCTGTCGGAGGAATTCGCGCAGGAGATCCAGCGGGCCTGCGCCGAGGTCGACTGCCCGATCATCGTCGACGAGGTCCAGAGCGGAATGGGCCGCAGCGGCGACTTCCTGGCGAGTTCCGCGCTCGGCCTGCGCGGCGACTACTACGCGCTGGCCAAGAGCCTGGGCGGCGGAATCGCGAAGACCTCCGTCATGCTCACCCGGCAGTCCCGCTACCGTTCCGAATTCGAGCTGGTGCACAGCTCGACCTTCGCCAAGGACGCCTTCTCCTGCCTCATCTCGCAGAAGGTCCTGGAGATGCTGGAGGCGGACGACGGCGCCGCGTACCGGGCCGTGCGCGACCGCGGGGCCAAGCTGATGGACATGCTGGCCGGGGTGCGCGCCGACTTCCCCGACGTGGTGAAGGACGTGCGCGGGCGGGGCCTCATGCTGGGCCTTGAGTTCCACGACCAGTCCGGCTCCGGCTCCGAGGCCATCCGGGAGAGCGCCCCGCTGCTCGGCTACACGGTCGCCGGCTACCTGATGCGGGAGCACCGCATCCGTACCTTCCCGACCGCGAGCGCCGTGAACACCCTGCGCTTCGAGCCCTCGCTGTACCTGACCGACGCCGAGATCGACCGGCTGGACCAGGGCCTGCGCGCGGTCTGCGGCCTCTTCCGTACGCACGACGGCGCCGGGCTCACCGGCATCGCGGCCGAGGCGGCCTGACCGCACGCCCGGCCGGGGCCCGACCGGCCCCCGGACCCGCCGAGCGGGCCGCCCTCCCCCACGGGCGGCCCGCTCCGCGCGTTCAGCGGGACAGCGATCCGTCCGCCGGACCCTCCGCACTCCCGCAGGACGGGCCGCGCGCCCCGGCCGTGTCCGGCGGTGTCTCTGCGGGGTGACCCCGCCGGGCACGGGGCCCGGTGCGCGGCAGCCCGGTCGGGCTCATACGCCGACCGGGCTCGCCAGTGCCTCCTCGCGTGTCGCCACGGCCACCGCCGCCGGGGCCGGTGGCGGGCTCGCGGGCGGCAGCAGTGTCAGCGTGGACACCCTGCGCCGGCCGCCACCCCAGCCGGGGCGCCGTTCCAGCAGTTCCGGCCGGGCCGTGGCGACCACGATCAGCGGCGCCGTCCCCGCCCCGTCGGCCAGCTGTTCCAGCCGGTCCAGGAGCGCGTCGTCGGAGCGGTGCACGTCGTCGAGGACCACGACGAGCGGTTCCAGAGCCGAGGCGAAGGCGAGGAACTCGCTCCAGGTGGCCAGGATCTCCGGCATCCGGTCCGGCGGCGGCGCGACCGTCCCGGGCAGCAGCGGCAGCAGCGTCCGGCGCAGCCGCGTCCGGCACTCCTCGGTGACCGGCAGCCGCCAGAGCGCCGAGGTCAGCTTCTCCCGTACGACGCGGGCCGGGTCGCCGGGCAGCAGGCCGCAGTACTCGGCGAGGATCTGCCCCGGCATCGTCGGCGTCCCGTCCGGGCCGGTCGGCTCGCGGGCGACGAGGATGCGGGCGGCGGTCTCCGGCTGCCGGGCGATGCTCTGCCCGAACTCCCGCAGCAGATGCGTCTTGCCGACGCCGGGCGCGCCGAGCACCGTCACCAGGTGCGGTACGGAACGGTTCCTGGCCCAGTCCAGCAGGCCGTTGAGCACCCCGAGCTCGTACGCCCGGTCGGCGCCCGGACCGGCCTCCTGCCGCACCAGGTCGACGGCCTGCCAGGTGTCGGGGAGGTCCCCCGCCGGCCGCGACACCACCGAGGTGCCCGTCGCCCGCCGGGTGGCGCCGCTCATCCACACCTCGCCGTCCGGCACCCGGGCCAGCAGCGTCCGGCCGTCGTCCAGGACCGACCCCACCGCCGACAGGGGCGCCACGCCCTGCGCGCCCGGCCGCAGCCGCACCAGCGCCTGACCGGTCGTCACGACCGCCCGCAGGGAGGGGCCCTGGTCGGAGGTGAAGCGGTTACGGAGGGTCAGCGCCGCCCGCACCGCGCGCTCCGGGTCGTCGTGGCGCGGCCCGTGCGCCCCGAAGAGGGCCAGCGAGACGGAGCCGATGGAGGCCATGACCGTACCGCCGAAGCGTTCGACGATCTGGCCGACGACGTCCTCGGCACTGCCGACGGTCGTGCCGATCTCACCGGGGTGCGCCTCGTCCAGATCGTCGTGGCAGACGTTCATCAGGACCGCGCTGACCGCGATGCGCTGGGTCACCGTCGTCCCGACCGTGCCGTTCTGGCCGCCGGTCGGCGCGGCGGGCGGGCGGGCCGCGCCGAGCGGGCGGCCGGTGTGGTCCGCCGGCGGCCGGGGCGCCTCGGGGGCCGGCGGGGCCAGGGTGACGGAGGAGCGGCGGATCACCGGCCACCCCATCTCCTGGCTCAGGGCGGCGTCGTGGGTCAGTATCGACCGCTGGAGCATCCGCAGCCCGCGGCCCGGCTCCAGGCCGAGGTTCTCCACCAGGGCGGAACGGGCCCGGTCGTAGACGTTGAGGGCGTCGGCCTGGCGGCCGCAGCGGTAGAGGGCGATCATCAGCTGCCCGCAGGCCCGCTCGCGGAGCGGCTCGGTGTCGACCAGGGTGGTGAGGTCACCGATCACCGAGTGATGGCGACCGCACGCCAGTTCGGCGTCGAAGAAGTCCTCGAGGGCGTCCAGGCGGGTGCGGCGGGTCGCCTCGATCTCCGGCCAGCTGAAACCCGACTCGGCCAGATCGGCCAGGACGGGGCCGCGCCACAGCTCCAGGCCCTCGCGCAGCAGGCGCGCCGCCGTCTCCGGGGCGTCCGCGGCCAGCGCCGCCCGCCCCTCGGAGACGCGCCGCTGGAAGATGGACAGGTCGACGTGGTCCGGCTCGACGCGCAGCACGTAGCCGGGGGTGCGGGTCACCAGGGCGGGAGGACTGCCCGTCGGCGGTTCGGGTAGGGAGGCCAGCATCGAACGCAGGCCCCACACCGCGTTGTGAAGGATCTTCCGGGCCGTGACGGGGGCGTCGTCGGAGTCCCACAGCGCCTGGACCAGCTCGCTGGCGGCCACGACCCGGTTGGTGCGCAGCAGCAGGTACCCCAGGGTCGCCCGCTGCTTGGTCCCCCCCAGCGCGACCGGCTCGCCGTCGGCCGTCACTTCCAAAGGCCCCAGCAATCCGAACTGCATAGCCCCCCGCTCTCCGGAAACAGATATTCCCTCAATCAATGGCTCCGACCCGAATCGGAGTGGAAATTCTTGGAGCATCAGTGGCCCGTGCCGAACTGGTCGGAGGATTCGCCTGGAAGTATGACACGACGTTCTTGAAGTCCCCTTGAAGCCGTTCGCCCCGGTCTGGTAAGCGCGTTCGGGCGCGCGACGGTATCGCGGCGATAACTCACTGACTTAAAAGTGCGTGGTTCCGTCATGAGCCGGGCTGCTGCATGCTGGAGGTGTGCAGGCTCCCCCGCCCCGCACCCGGAAACAGCACCCGCTCGTCCGAAGGAATCGCCATGGTCGTGAAGGTGGAGACGTTCTCGGAGATCGAGGGGGAATTCTTCGAGTACGTCAAGGACATCGTCTACTGCACGATGATCACCGTCGACCGGAAGTCACGCCCCCGGGCCCGGGTGCTGCTGCCGGTCTGGGAGGTCGTCGACGGCCGGCCGGTCGGCTGGCTCGCCGCGCACAAGACACCGGTCAAGACGGCTCACCTCGCGCACAACCCCCACACGACCTACTCGTACTGGAATCCCCGGCAGAACGCCGTCTTCGTCGACTCGGTCTCCACCTGGGCCTCGACGCCCGAGGAGCGGGAGTACGCCTGGGACCTCTACCGCAGGGGGAGCCCGGCGGGGGTCGGCTACGACCCGCGCAACTTCTGGCGCGGGGGCCCCACCGATCCCGAGTACCACGTGCTGCGCATCGACGCCTGGCGGGTCCAGGTGCTGCGCGGGACGGATCTTTCCAGCCGCATGTGGACCGACGTGTCCGCCGGCTGAGACTCCCGGTGCGGACGTGTCGGTGGTCGCCCGTCCGCACCGGGCTGCCAGGCCCCCCGTCCGGCCCGGTCCGCCGGACGGGGAGCCCGGCCGTTGCGCCGGTCCCGGGCCTGTGGGGGTCCCGGGCGGCGTGCTTCCCGGCGGGGGGCGTGCGGGTACGCGCGCTCCCGGCGGGCGGGGGCGGGCCGGTGTGGTCCCCGGCCCGCACCCCGGCGGCGGCGCGGAAGTCCGCCGCCCCGCGTGCTCCTGAGCGGTGCTCAGTCGATGCCGCGGACGATGTGGGTCTCGCCGGGGCGCTCGTCGTCGCAGCCGGCCAGCTGCAGCGGCGGGTGCAGCAGGGTGTGGAGGAGTGCCTCGGGCAGGGTGTGGACCTCACGCAGCACGTGGAGCAGGGCCTCGGGGAACGCCCGGTCGGCGTCGGGCCGGTACAGGTGGTCGCGCATCATGTCCTCCAGTCGTGGGGTCGGGCGGCGTCGGTACGCGGTCCCGGCACCCGGCCGGATCCCGTGTCCTCGGGGGGACGCAGGGCGATGGCGGTCACCACCAGCCCGTTCCCCACGCGCCACCGTCCGTCGAAGGCGGTGATCCGGACGCCGTTCACCACCGGTCCGGGGACCAGGAGTTCGGCGCGGAACGTGCCTGCCGACGGATCGGGGGTGATCACGGCCTCGTCGAAGTCCAGAGGCCGCCCGGTGAGGGGGAACCAGGTCTTGTAGACGCTCTCCTTGGCGCTGAACAGCAGCCGGTCCCAGGCGACGGCGGGCCGCCGGGCGGCCAGCTCGCGCAGCAGGGCGCGCTCGCGGGGGAGGGAGACGGCCTCCAGCAGGCCGGGGGAGGGGAGCGGCGCGTTCGGTTCGGCGTCGCAGCCGATCGACGCGAAGTCCTCGCGCAGGGCCACGGCCGCGGCCCGGTAGCCCTGACAGTGCGTCATGCTGCCGACCACGCCGTCCGGCCAGCGGGGCGCGCCCTTCGTGCCCGGCAGCAGGGGCACCGGCGGCAGGCCGAGGGTGCCGAGCGCCTCCCGGGCACAGGCCCGTACCGAGGCGAACTCCCGCCGCCGGCCGGCGACGGCGCCGGCGACCACCCGCTCCTCCTCGGGGAAGAGGCCGAGCGGTTCGGGCACGTCGTGGAACCGCTCGGCCGTCACGGCCGGGGCGGGCAGCAGCGAGGCGATCACCGCGGCCCCCCGGCGGCCGGCGCGGCGGTGGCGGCGGGGCGCCCCGGGTACGGGGCGCCGGCCGGCAGGACGCGGACGGGGAGGGCGGGGGCGCCCGGGCGGCGGCGCCACTCGCGCGGGTAGCCGAGCGACACCTCGTGGTGCGGCACGCCCTGCTTCCGTATCAGCCGCGGGATGTGGAGGTGGCCGTACACGACGGCGGCCGCCCGGTAGCGGACCGGCCAGTCGTCGGTCGCCTCGGTGCCGCACCACAGGGCGAAGTCCGGGTACCGCAGCACCTCGGTGGGCTCCCGTACCAGCGGGAAGTGGTTGACGAGCACCGTCGGCAGGTCCGCCGGGAGCGCGTCGAGGCGCTCGGCGGTGCGCAGCAGCCGGGCCCGGCACCAGTCGGCGACGGTGGGGTACGGGTCGGGGTGCAGCAGGAACACGTCGGTGGCGACGACGCCCGCCTCGTCCGCGCGGCGCAGCGCCTCCTCGGCGGTGCGCACGCCCGGGCGGCGGAAGGTGTGGTCGTACAGGAGGAAGAGGGGCACGACGACCGCCGGCCCGCCGGGGCCGCGCCACACGGGGTACGGATCCTCGGGGGTGGTCACGCCCAGCTCGCGGCAGAGCCGGACGAGGGCTTCGTAGCGGGCGGCCCCGCGCTCCTGGACCGGGTCGTCGGGCGGGGTCCACAGCTCGTGGTTGCCGGGCGCCCACACGACCTTCCGGAAGCGGCGGGCCAGCGTCGACAGGGCCCATTCCACGTCCGCCATGTGCTCGGCGACGTCCCCGGCGACGAGGAGCCAGTCCTCGTCGGAGGCGGGCCGCAGGGCCTCGACGACCGCGCGGTTCTCGGGGTATCGGACGTGGAGGTCGCTGACGGCCAGCAGGCTGCCGGAGCCTGGGGAAGGGCCGTCAGGCGAGGGCGGACTCACGCCGCCGGGCCCGCGGCGAGCAGGCCCGTGGTGATGATGCCGGCGACGTCGGTGGTGCGCTCGTCGAGGTAGAAGTGCCCGCCCGGGAGGATCTCCAGGGCGAAGTCGCCGGTGGTGTGGTCCCGCCAGCCGGCCGCCTCCTGCACGGTGACCACCGGGTCCGCGTCGCCGACGACGACGGTGACGGGGGAGGCCAGGGGCGCGCCGCCGTTCCAGTGGTACGAGCCGAGGGCGCCGTAGTCCGCGCGGAGCGCCGGCAGCACCATCTCGAGCAGCTCCGGATCGTCGAACACCGCGTTCCCCGTGCCGCCGAGGCCGCGCACCGCGGCGACGATCTCGGCGTCGCCGGCGAGCCGGTCGTGCACGCTGGGGTGCGGGGAGGGCGCGCCGCGCCCGGAGAGGAACAGCCGGTTCGGTCCGGGCCGTCCGGCGGCGGTGAGCCGGCGGGTGGTCTCGTAGGCGAGGACCGCGCCCATGCTGTGCCCGAACAAGGCGTACGGCTCGCCGGTGAGCGGCTCCAGGGCCTCGGCGAGGGCGTCGGCGTGGGCGGTGACGCTGGTGAAGGGCTGCTCGCGGCGGCGGTCCTGGCGGCCCGGGTACTGGACGGCCAGCACGTCGAGCCGGTCACCGAGTGCCCGGGAGAGGGGGACGAACGCGCTGGCCGCGCCGCCGGCGTGCGGGAAGCACACCAATCGCATGCTGCCCTCGGGGGCGGCCGTGCCGAAGCGCCTGAACCACGTGCTATCCACTACGTCCCTTTCTGCGGGCCGGTACCCGGCGGCACCAGACGGGGGAGCATGAACTGCCAGAACTGGCTCAGCCGTTCCTGCGAGAGCCAGGCGGGATCCTTGCGGCCGAGGGCCTCGAAGCCGACGGTCGACGCGGCGACGACGGTGACGGCGTCCTCCGGATCGGTGCCGTCGGCGAGCGCGCCCCGGCGGGCGGCGAGCCGCAGCGCGGACGCGATCCAGTCCCGCCACTGGCCGTGCAGGTCGGCCCGGCTCTGCCACGAGGGTTCGCAGCCGAGCGTGAAGCCGGCCCGCAGGACGACATCGGTGTTGAGCTGGTCGAACAGCCGGTGGGAGGTCGCGACGATCAGCCGCACCGGATCGGGGCGGTCGGCCCCGTCGGTACGGTCCGCCGGGACGGGGGACACCGGCCGGCCGGCCGCGCGCGTGCGGCCCGCCTCCGTACCGTCCCCCGGCCTCGTACCGTCCGCCGTCCTCGTACGCCCGGCGGCGTCCAGGTCGTCGCCGGCGTACGTGCCGTCGGCGGCGTCCAGGTCGTCGTCGGGGTCCAGATCAGGACCGGTGATCAGGCGCAGGCGTGCTTCCGCCGCCCGCTCGATCGCCTCGGCCAGCGCGCCCTTGCTGGCGAAGTGGAAATGCAGGGCGCCACTGCTCACCCCGGCCTTGCTGCAGATGGCGGAGAGGGAGGCCGACACGAATCCATCCGTGTCGAAGATCTCCGCAGCGGACCGGAGGAGCGCCTCGCGTGTGCGAACAGCGCGTTCCTGCTTAGCCATGTGCACTCCGTGGATGCCTGGGGGCGCGGCTGACGGCCCCTCAAGAACGTCCAGCGTAATGAACCGCGCTTGCGGTTTGCTATCGGCCCGATCGTAGCCGTCTTGAAAGGTTCACCCTCCGGCCCGGAGGTTCCCTGGCCTGCCCGGACGGGGGATGGACCGGGCAGGCCAGGAGAAGGGGGGACCCTACTGGGGCAGCAGGGTTCCGGCGACCGGACGGTCGATGGCCATGAGCCAGCGGCCGTCCTCACCACGGCGGAGCACATCGGTGCAGTTGCCCTCGATGCGCGTGGGCTTGCCGTCCGCGTCCGTGCCGTCGACGCTGAACTTCACGCCGATCAGGGCGACGTCGCCGGCGACGTACGCGTGGGTGATCTCGGCCACGAGGAACGGCTTCGGCGCGAGGAATTCCTTGAAGAACTCCGTGCGCTCCTTGCCGGTCAGCGGCGAACCCGAGAAGTTCGAGATCGCGTCGTCGCGGTAGAGAAGGTCGAAGAGGGCACCGTCACCCGAATTGAACAGCTGGATGAAGATCTCGTTCTGAGTCTCCGAGTCGCCGGTCAGATCCGGGTTGTCGACATCGAAGTCGACCGTGATCCCAGGAATGCTCATGGTCTGCGAACACCACTTTCTTGGTCGGGACAGGCTTCCGTGCCGGAGGGCGGTGGGGGGCGCTTACTGCTGCTGCTCGCCGTACGGGTCGTCGATCGCGTAGCGCCAGTTGCCGTCCGCGCCCTTGCGCAGCACGTCGACGCCGACGCCGGTGAGCAGCTCCGGCTCGCCCGCGTCGTCGACGGTCGCGATCGACCAGTCCACGATCAGCAGCGCGGTGTCACCGGTCACGAAGGACTGGCGCGGCCGGGCGCTCATCTTCGGCTTCCGGGCCAGGAACTCCTTGACGGCGTCCTTGCGGGCCTGGCCCGTGAGCGGCACGCCCGGTTCCCAGACCGCGACGGCCTCGTCGGTGTACATCGCGTTCACGGCGTCGACGTCACCCGAGTTGAAGGCCGCTTCGTACAGCGCGGTGTGCTTTTCGACATCGCTGGTGAGATTGCTCATGGCGAGACCATTCCTGCTTTCTTCCGGCATGGCACCCGGGAATTCGAGGAGTTTCACGCAGATCTGGCCCGAACATAACGGGTTGCACCTCACCGGCCGCCCACCGACAAGTAACGGACCGGCCACCTCATGACCGAAACCTGCGGTTACCCGTGCATGACCCGGTGTTGAGAGGAACCGGGGCAACCGGTCTTAAGGTCGACAATGCGGGGTTCCATATCCGGGATACTCAGGCCGCTTCGAAATCAGTGAGGAAAGGGCAGCCGAGCGCCATGACGACGAATCGCAATTCTGTGGAGAGCCGGGCGTCGCGAGGCCAGGACGGAGCCATCGCCGTCATCGGTCTGTCGTGCCGGCTCCCCATGGCCCTCGGCCCGGCGGACTTCTGGCAACTGCTGCGCACCGGCACCGACGCGATCACCGACGCGCCACCCGGACGCTGGAACACCGCCGCCCCTGAGGACACCCCCGGTGTCCGCCGGGGCGGATTCCTCGACGGCATCGGCGAGTTCGACGCCGGGTTCTTCGGCATCTCGCCCCGCGAGGCCGCCGCCATGGACCCCCAGCAGCGCATGGTCCTGGAGCTGGCCTGGGAGGCGCTGGAGGACGCCGGCGTCCTGCCGGCCTCCCTCCGCGACTCGCGCACCGCCGTCTTCGTCGGCACCCTGCGCGACGACTACGCGAGCCTGGCCGGCCAGTACGGCGAGCAGGTCATCACCCAGCACTCGATGACCGGCCTCAACCGCGGCGTCATCGCCAACCGCGTCTCCTACTACCTGGGACTGCGCGGCCCCAGCCTCACCGTCGACGCCGCCCAGTCCTCCTCCCTGGTCGCCGTCCACCTGGCCTGCGAGTCCCTGCGCTCGGGCGAGTCCACCACCGCCATCGCCGCCGGCATCAACCTCAACATCCTCGGTGAGAGCGCGGTGACGGAGGAGCGCTTCGGCGGCCTCTCCCCGGACGGCACCGCCTACACCTTCGACGCCCGCGCCAACGGCTTCGTCCGGGGCGAGGGCGGCGGCGCCGTCATCCTGAAGCCCCTGGACCAGGCCGTCGCGGACGGCGACCGCGTCTACGGCGTCATCCGCGCCTCCGCCGTCAACAACGACGGCGCGACCCCCGGCCTGACCGTCCCCAGCCGCGAGGCCCAGCGCCAGGTGCTCCGCGAGGCCTACGAAAAGGCCGGAATCAGCCCCTCCGATGTTCAGTACGTCGAGCTGCACGGGACCGGCACGCCGGTCGGCGACCCCATCGAGGCCGCCGCCCTCGGCGACGTCTTCAGCGCCCACCGCGCGCCCGGCGACCCGCTGCTCGTCGGCTCGGCCAAGACCAACGTCGGGCACCTGGAAGGTGCCGCCGGCATGGTCGGCCTGCTCAAGGCGCTGCTGAGCCTCACCCACCGCGAGATCCCCGCCAGCCTCAACTTCGAGACCCCCAACCCGGCGATCGACCTCGACGGCCTCGGCCTCGCCGTGCCGCGCGAGCTGACCGCCTGGCCGCACCCCGACCGCCCCCTCGTCGCGGGCGTCTCCTCCTTCGGCATGGGCGGCACCAACGCCCACGTCGTCCTCACCGAGGCCCCGGCCGCCGCCCCCGCCGCCGGGGGCGCCTCCGGCGACGCCTCGGAGCCGGCCGCCGAGGACGCCCGGCCCGTCCTGCCCTGGATCCTCTCGGGCCGTGACGCCGACGCGCTGCGCGCCCAGGCCGGCAAGCTGAGCGCCTTCGCCGCCACGAGCGACGCCACGCCCGCCGACATCGGCTGGTCGCTGCTCACCACCCGCACCACCTTCGACGAGCGCGCGGTCGTCCTCGCGGACGGGAAGGACGCCTTCCTCGCCGGTCTCGACTCCCTCGCCGAGGGCGCCCCCGGCACCGGCGTGGTCACCGGAAACATACGGGACGGCCGGGCCGCTTTCCTCTTCACCGGTCAGGGCGCTCAGCGTGCGGGGATGGCGCAGGAGTTGTACGCGTCGTTTCCGGCGTTCGCGGCGGCGTTCGACGAGGTGGCTGGTCTCCTTGACGCGGGTCTGGGCGGCTCCGTCCGTGAGGTGATCGTCTCGGGTGAGGGTCTGGACGAGACGGGGTGGACGCAGCCGGCGCTGTTCGCCGTCGAGGTGGCGTTGTTCCGGCTGGTCGAGTCCTGGGGTGTGAAGCCGGACTTCGTGGCCGGGCATTCGATCGGTGAGATCGCCGCCGCGCATGTGGCGGGGGTGTTCTCGCTGGAGGACGCGGTACGGCTCGTCGTCGCCCGTGCGGGTCTGATGCAGGCGCTGCCGAAGGGCGGTGCGATGGTCGCCGTCCAGGCCACCGAGGCCGAGGTCGCGCCGCTGCTCGCCGACGGGGTGGCCATCGCCGCCATCAACGGGCCCCAGTCCCTGGTCGTCTCGGGCGAGGAGGCGGCGGTGCTCGCCGTCGCGGCCCGGCTGGAGGAGCAGGGCCGCAAGACCCGGCGCCTGACGGTCAGCCACGCCTTCCACTCGCCGCTCATGGACCCCATGCTGGACGAGTTCAAGGCCGTCGCCGCGCAGCTCACCTACAGCGCCCCCCACCTCCCCGTCGTCTCCACCCTCACCGGCCGCCTCGCCGACGGCGACGACCTGCGCACCGCCCAGTACTGGGCCGACCAGGTCCGCGGCACCGTCCGCTTCGCCGACGCCGTCCGGACGCTCACCGACGAGGGCGTCACCTCCCACCTGGAGATCGGCCCCGACGGCATCCTCTCCGCCCTCGCCGAAGGCGCCGTCCCCGCCCTGCGCCGGGGCCGCGACGAGGTGAGCACCCTGCTCTCCGCCGTCGCCACCCTCTTCACGCGCGGTGTCCCCGTCGACTGGCGGGCCCTCTACGCCGGCACCGGCGCCCGCCGCGTCCCCCTGCCCACGTACGCCTTCCAGCGGCAGCACCACTGGTTCGAGCCCCGCTCCACCGAGCGCACCGCCCCCGCGCTCCCGGCCGCCGCGCCGCGCGAGCCCGCCGCGCCCCGCGGCGAACTCGGCGCCCGCCTCGCCGCGATGTCCCCGGCCGAGCGGTCCCGCGCCGTCACCGACCTGACCTCCACGCACATCGCCGCCGTCCTCGGCTACGCCCAGGGCCGCCGCGCCGACGCCCGGGCCTCCTTCAAGGACCTCGGCTTCGACTCCCTCATGTCCGTCGAACTGCGCGACCGGCTCGCCACCGCCACCGGACTGCGCCTCGCCAGCGGCCTCCTCTTCGACCACCCCACCCCCGAGGCGCTCACCGCCCACATCGAGGCCGAACTGACCGGCGCGGCCGCCGCCGACGACGAGTACCTCGCCACCCCCCTCCAGGACGACGAGCCCATCGCCATCGTCGCCATGGCCTGCCGCTACCCCGGCGGCGTCTCCTCCCCCGAGGACCTGTGGCGGATCGTCGCCGAGGGCACCGACGCGATCTCCGGCTTCCCCACCGACCGCGGCTGGGACGAGGACCTGTACGACCAGGACCCCGACCGCTCCGGCAAGAGCTCGGTGCGCGAGGGCGGCTTCCTCCACGACGCGGCCCTCTTCGACGCCGGCTTCTTCGGCATCTCACCGCGCGAGGCCCTCGCCATGGACCCGCAGCAGCGCCTCCTCCTGGAGACCGCCTGGGAGGTCGTCGAGCGCGCCGGCATCGACCCGCAGACCCTCAAGGGCAGCCGCACCGGCGTCTTCGTCGGCGCCACCGCCCTCGACTACGGCACCCGCCTGCACGAGGCCCCGCAGAGCGTCGAGGGCCACCTGCTCACCGGTTCCACCAGCAGCGTCATGTCCGGCCGCATCGCCTACCAGCTCGGCCTGGTCGGCCCCGCCCTCACCATCGACACCGCCTGCTCCTCCTCGCTGGTCGCCCTCCACATGGCCGTACGGTCGCTGCGCCAGGGCGAGACCACCCTCGCCATCGCGGGCGGCGCGACCGTCATGTCCGCGCCCGGCATGTTCGTGGAGTTCTCCCGGCAGCGCGGCCTCGCCGCCAACGGCCGCAGCAAGTCCTTCTCCGCCGACGCCGACGGCACCTCCTGGGCCGAGGGCGTGGGCCTCCTCCTCGTCGAGAAGCTGTCCGACGCCCGCCGCAACGGCCACCAGGTCCTCGCCGTCATCCGCGGCACCGCCGTCAACCAGGACGGCGCCTCCAACGGCCTGACCGCCCCCAACGGCCCCTCCCAGGAGCGGGTCATCCGCCAGGCCCTCGCCGACGCCCGCCTCACCCCGTCCGACGTGGACGCCGTCGAGGCCCACGGCACCGGCACCCGCCTCGGCGACCCCATCGAGGCCGAGGCCATCCTCGCCACCTACGGCAGCGACCGAAGCGACCGGGACCCGGTGTACCTCGGCTCGCTCAAGTCGAACATCGGGCACGCGCAGGCCGCGGCCGGTGTCGGCGGCGTCATCAAGATGGTCCAGGCGATGCGCCACGGCGTCCTGCCGCGCACCCTGCACGTCTCCGAGCCCACCCCCCACGTCGACTGGACGGCCGGCGCCGTCGAGCTGCTGACCGAGGCCCGGGAGTGGCCCGCCACCGAGCGCGCCCGCCGCGCGGCCGTCTCCTCCTTCGGCATCAGCGGCACCAACGCCCACGTCATCGTGGAGCAGGCCGAGGACGAACCGGCGGACGAGCCGACCCGTACGGCCGCCCCCGCCGGCACCGCCACCCCCGACCGCCCGGAGGGCGACCCCACCACGCCCGCCCTCTGGGCACTCTCCGCCCCGGACCGCACCGCCCTGGCCGCCCAGGCCGAGGCGCTCCACGCCCACCTGGAGCGCCGGGGCGACCCGGCGGAGCTCACCGCCCGCGACCTCGCCGACATCGGCTTCTCCCTGGCCACCACCCGGGCCACCTGGGCCGAGCGGGCCGTCGTCACCGGCACCCGCCCGGACGCGCTCCTGGCCGGGCTCGACGCCCTGCGCCGCGGCGCCGACGCGCCCCAGCTGGTGACCGGCTCCGCCGCCCGCGCCGGGCGCACCGCGTTCCTGTTCACCGGCCAGGGCGCCCAGTACCCGGGCATGGGCCGCGAACTGTACGAGGCCCACCCGGTGTTCGCCGCCGCCCTGGACGAGGTGTGCGCGGCGCTCGACCCGCACCTGGACCTCGGCCGGCCGCTGCGCGAGGTGATGTTCGCCGACGCCACGGCCGACGAGTCCACCGCGGCCCTGCTGCACGAGACCCGTGCCACGCAGCCCGCCCTGTTCGCCCTGGAGGTCGCCCTCCACCGGCTCGCCGAGGCCCACGGGCTGACCCCCGACGCGGTCGCCGGCCACTCCATCGGCGAACTCGCCGCCGCCCACGTCGCCGGGGTCCTCTCCCTGGAGGACGCCGCCGCCCTCGTCGCCGCCCGCGGCCGGCTGATGCAGGCGGCCGTCGCCGGCGGTGCCATGGTCGCGATCCAGGCCCCCGAGGCCGAGGTCGCCGAGACCCTCGCCGCCCACACCGGCCGGCTCGCCGTCGCCGCCGTCAACGGCCCCGAGGCCGTCGTGATCTCCGGCGACGCCGACGCCGCCGACGAGGTCGCCGAGCTGTGGCGCGAACGCGGCCGCAAGACCCGGCGTCTGACGGTCAGTCACGCCTTCCACTCGCCGCACATGGACACGATCCTCGACGAGTTCCGGCAGGTCGCCGAGGGCCTGACCTACCACGCCCCGCGCCTCCAGGTCGTCTCCACCGTCACCGGCCTGCCCGCCGGCGGCGACGACCTGCTCACCCCCGACTACTGGGTGCGGCAGATCCGCGAGGCCGTACGGTTCCTCGACGCCACCCGCACCCTGGAGGACGAGGGCGTCACCACCTTCGTGGAGATCGGCCCCGACGCGGTCCTCACCGCCATGGCCGGCGGCTCCTTCCGCGCCGACACCTCCCAGGCGGTGGCGCTCCAGCGGGCCGGCCGCCCGCAGTCCGAGACGCTGACCGCCGGGCTCGCCCGCGCCCACACCCTCGGCGCCCCGCTGGACCTGGGGTCGTTCTTCCCCGGCGCCTCCCGCGTCGAGCTGCCCACGTACGCCTTCCAGCGCCGGCACTACTGGCTGAAGCCCGAGGCCCGCACCGACGCCCGCAGCCTCGGCCTCGACCCGGCCGGGCACCCGCTGCTCGCCACCTCCGTCGAGCTCGCCGCCGGCGAGGGCCTGGTCCTCACCAGCCGCCTCTCGCTCGCCGGCCACCCGTGGCTCGCCGACCACCGCATCCACGGCACCGTCCTCGTGCCCGCCACCGCCTTCATCGAGCTGGCCTCCGCGGCCGGCCGGGCCGCCGGCGCCGAGCACCTGGCCGAACTCACCCTGGAGGCCCCGCTCGCCCTGCCCGAGCAGCGGGCCGTGCGCGTCCAGGTCGCCGTCGCCGCGCCCGACGCCTCCGGCACCCGCACCTTCACCGTGTACTCCCGCCCGGAGACCGGCGACGACGAGCAGGGCGCCTGGACCCGCCACGTCTCCGGCGCCCTCGCCGAGACCCCCGCCGGCGCCCGGGACGCGAGCGACCCGGTCTTCGAGGAGCTGCGCCAGTGGCCGCCCGCCGACGCCCGGGCGGTGCCGCTCGACGACACGTACGAGCGGCTCACCGACCTCGGCTACGAGTACGGGCCCGTCTTCCAGGGGCTGCGCGCCCTGTGGCGCGTCGAGGACGGCCCGGTCTACGCCGAGGTCGCCCTCCCCGACGACCAGCACGAGGCCGCCGCCCGCTACGGCGTCCACCCCGCCCTGCTCGACGCCGTGCTCCACCCGGTCGTCCTCGACGCCGCCGAGGGCGCCGACCCGGGCACGATCCGGCTGCCGTTCGCCTGGAGCGGGGTCACCACCCACGCGGTGGGCGCCACCACCCTGCGCGTACGGGTCGAGCAGGCCGGCACCGACGCGGTGAGCCTGCACCTGGCCGACGCCGCCGGCGCGCCCGTGGCCACCGTCGACTCGCTGGTGCTCCGCCCCGTCGCCAAGGACCGGCTGGCCCCGGCCGTCACCACCGACGGACTGTTCACCGTCGCCTGGACCACGCTCACCCCGGCGGGCGGCCCCGCGCCGCGCGTCACCGAGATCACCGGCGACGAACTGCCCGACCCCGAGGGCCTCGACACCGACGTCCTCCTCGTCCGCGCCGGGGGAGAGGACACCGGGGACGGCCACACCCCGGCCGCCGCCCACGCCGCCGCCGCCCGCGCCCTGGAACTGACCCGGCGCTGGCTCGCCGACGAGCGCCACGACGACACCCGCCTCGCCTTCGTCACCACCCGCGCGGTCGCCACCGCCCCCGGCGAGGAGGTCGACGGCCTGGCCGGCGCCCCCGTCTGGGGCCTGCTCCGCGCCGTCCAGACCGAGCACCCCGGCCGCCTGCTGCTCCTCGACGTCGACGGCACCGCCGAGGCCGAGGACCGGCTGCCCGCCGCGCTCGCCACCGGAGCCGCCGGCGAACCGCAGCTCGCGCTGCGCGGCACCCGCCTGCACGCCCCCCGGCTCACCCGCGACCGCGCCCCGGCCCCCGCCGACGCGCCGCGCCTCGACCCGCAGGGCACCGTCCTGATCACCGGCGGCACCGGCGGCCTCGGCGGGCTCCTCGCCCGCCACCTCGTCGCCGAGCACGGCGTGCGCCACCTGCTGCTCACCAGCCGCCGCGGACCGGCCACCCCCGGCGCCGACGAGCTCGCCGACGAACTCGCCGAGCTGGGCGCCCGGGTCACCACCGTCGCCGCCGACGCCGCCGAACCCGAGGCCGTCACCGCCCTCCTGGAGTCGGTCGACCCCGCCCACCCGCTCACCGCCGTCGTGCACACGGCGGGCGTCCTCGACGACGCCACCGTCGAGTCGCTCACCCCCGAGCAGCTGGAGAAGGTCCTGCGGCCGAAGGTCGACGCCGCCTGGCACCTGCACGAGCGCACCCGGGACCTGGGCCTCGCCGCCTTCGTCCTCTTCTCCTCCGTGTCCGGCATCACCGGTACGGCGGGCCAGGCCAACTACGCCGCCGCCAACACCTACCTGGACGCCCTCGCCGCCCACCGCCGGGCCCGCGGCCTCGCCGCCACCTCGCTCGCCTGGGGCCTGTGGGACTCCAGCCACGGCATGGGCGCCCAGCTCGGCGACGCCGACCTGGCCCGCTGGAAGCGCGCCGGTGTCGACCCGCTCGACCCGGAGACCGGCCTCGCCCTGTTCGACGCCGCGCTCACCGGCGGCGACGCCCTCGTCGTACCGGCCCTGTTCGACCTGGCCCGGCTGCGCGAGGCGGCGGCGGACGGCACCCCGCCCGCCCTGCTGCGCGGCCTGATCCGGCCCCGCGCCACCGCGCGGGCCGCCCAGGGCGCCACGGCCGGCGCCGCCGCCGGCGGCACCGAGTGGGCCCGCCGCATCGCCTCCCTCCCCGAGGAGGAGAGCCGCGCCGCCGCCGCCGACCTCGTCCGGAGCATCGTCGCCGGCGTCCTCGGCCACGCCAGCCCGGAGGGCATCGACCCCGAGCGCGCCTTCAAGGAGATCGGCTTCGACTCGCTGGCCGGAGTGGAGCTGCGCAACCGGCTCAACGCCGCCACCGGACTGCGGCTGCCCGCCACCGCCGTCTTCGACCACCCCTCGCCCGCGGCCCTCGCCGCCTACCTGCACCAGCAGGCCGCCGGAACCAAGCAGGCCGCCGGCGCCGCCCCGGCCCGCCGCACCGCGGCCTTCGCCGACGAGCCGATCGCCATCGTCGGCATGGCCTGCCGCTTCCCCGGCGGCGTCGCCTCCCCCGAGGACCTGTGGCGGCTCGTCCTGAACGGCACCGACGCCATCAGCGAGTTCCCCGACAACCGGGGCTGGGACCTGGACGCCCTGTACGACCCGGACCCGGAGCACACCGGCACCTCCTACACCCGGCACGGCGGCTTCCTCCACGACGCCGACCAGTTCGACCCGGCGTTCTTCGGAATGTCGCCGCGTGAGGCCATCGCCACCGACCCCCAGCAGCGCCTCCTCCTGGAGACCGCCTGGGAGACCTTCGAGAGCGCCGGCATCGACCCCGCCACCCTGCGCGGCACCAGCACCGGCGTCTTCACCGGCGCCATGTACGACGACTACGCCTCGCGCCTCGCCAAGAGCCCCGAGGAGTTCGAGGGCTTCCTGCTCGCCGGAAACCTCTCCAGTGTCGTCTCCGGCCGCCTCTCCTACACGTACGGACTGGAGGGCCCGGCCGTCACCGTCGACACCGCCTGCTCCTCCTCGCTCGTCGCCCTGCACCTGGCGGCCAACGCCCTGCGCCAGGGCGAGTGCGACCTGGCGCTCGCCGGCGGCGTCACCGTGATGTCCGGCCCCAGCACCTTCGTCGAGTTCTCCCGCCAGCGCGGCCTGGCGGAGGACGGCCGCTGCCGCTCCTTCTCCGCCGACGCCTCCGGCACCGGCTGGGCCGAGGGCGTGGGCCTGCTCCTCGTCGAGAAGCTGTCCGACGCGCGCCGCAACGGCCACCAGGTCCTCGCCGTCCTGCGCGGCTCGGCCGTCAACCAGGACGGTGCCTCCAACGGCCTGACCGCCCCCAACGGTCCGGCGCAGGAGCGCGTCATCCGCCAGGCCCTCGCCGGCGCGGGTCTCGCCCCGTCCGACGTGGACGCCGTCGAGGCGCACGGCACCGGTACCAGCCTCGGCGACCCGATCGAGGCGCAGGCGCTGCTGGCCACCTACGGCCAGGACCGCCCCGAGGACCGGCCCCTCTACCTGGGCTCCCTCAAGTCGAACATCGGACACGCGCAGGCCGCGGCCGGTGTCGGCGGCGTCATCAAGATGATCCAGGCCATGCGGTACGGCACCCTGCCGAAGACCCTGCACGCCGACAACCCCTCACCGCACATCGACTGGGACGCGGGCGCGGTGGAGCTGCTCACCGAGGCCCGGCAGTGGCCGGTCACCGGCCGGCCCGCCCGCGCGGCGGTGTCGTCCTTCGGCATCAGCGGCACCAACGCCCACGTCATCCTGGAGCAGTCCCCGGACGCCCCGGCCCCCGCCGCCCCGGCCGCCCCGGCCGCCGACGCGGAGGGAACCGGGAAGGCGAACGGGACCGCCGGCGCCGACGGCCGCGTCCTGCCGTGGATCCTGACCGCGAAGGACGAGAACGCCCTGCGCCGCCAGGCCGACCGGCTCCACCGCCACCTCACCGAGCGGCCCGCGCTCACCCCCGGCGACGTCGGCTTCTCCCTGGCGACCACCCGCGCCACCCTGGAGCACCGCGCCGCCGTCCTCGGCACCGACCGCGCCGCCCTCATGACGGGGCTCGAAGCCCTCGCCCGCGGCGAGTCGAACCCGTCCGTGGTGCGCGCGGCCACCGGCCGCCGCGGCAAGACGGCCTTCCTGTTCACCGGACAGGGCAGCCAGCGGCTCGGCATGGGCCGCGAACTGTACGAGTCGTCGCCCGTCTTCCGCCGCGCCCTGGACGAGGTGTGCAAGCACCTCGACACGGAGCTGTTCCGGCCCGTCAAGGACGTCCTCTTCGCCCCCGCCGGCTCGGCGGACTCGGCGCTGATCGACCAGACCGCCTTCACCCAGGCCGCCCTCTTCGCCGTCGAGGTCGCCCTCTTCCGGCTCGCCGAACACCACGGCCTGACCCCGGACTACCTCCTGGGCCACTCCATCGGCGAGGTCACCGCCGCCCACCTGGCCGGGGTCCTGAACCTCGCCGACGCCTGCACCCTCGTCGCCGAGCGGGGCCGCCTGATGCAGGCCGCCCGCGAGGGCGGCGCGATGGCCGCCCTCCAGGCCGGCGAGGAGGAGGTGCGGTCCCTGCTCGACGACTACGACCTGCACGCCGTCGCCATCGCCGGCCTCAACGGCCCGCAGGCCACCGTCATCTCCGGCGACGAGCACCTCGTCGAGGAGATCAGCACCGTCTGGCGCACCCGCGGCCGCAAGACCAAGCGGCTGCCCGTCAGCCACGCCTTCCACTCGCCCCACATGGACGAGGTGCTCGACGAGTTCCGGAACGTCGCCGAGTGCCTGACCTACCACGCCCCCCGCATCCCGGTCGTCTCCAACGTGACCGGCGTCCTCGCCACCACCGAGCAGCTCACCTCGCCCGACTACTGGGCCACCCACATCCGTGAGGCGGTCCGCTTCCACGACGGCGTCCGGCAGCTCGAGGAACTCGGGGTCACCGAGTACATCGAGATGGGCCCCGACGGCGTCCTCACCGCCATGGCGCAGGCCTGCCTCACCCGCGAGGCCGGATTCCTCGCCCCGATGCTGCGCTCCGGCCGGCCCGAGGCGGAGACCGTCGCCGCCGCCGTCACCGGCGCGGTGCTGCGCGGCGCCCGCCCCGACTGGAAGACCCTCTTCCCGGGCGCCCGCCGGGTCGAGCTGCCCACCTACTCCTTCGACCACGGCCGCTACTGGCTGGAGGGCTCCTCCACCCCGGGCGACGCCGAGGGCTTCGGCCTCTTTGCCGTCGGCCACCCGCTGCTCGGCGCGGCCGTCCGGGTCGCCGACCGGGACGCGTACCTCTTCACCGGCCGCGTCTCCCGCCGCAGCCACCCCTGGCTGGAGGGCCACGCCGTCCGCGGCACCGTCCTCGTCCCCGCCACCGGACTGCTCGACCTGGCCTTCCGGGCCGCCGAACAGGTCGGCTGCGACCGGGTGGAGGAGCTGACGCTCGCCGCGCCGCTCATCCTGCCCGAGCGCGGCGCCGTCCAGATCCAGCTCGTCGCCGGCGAACCCGACGAGAGCGGCGGCCGCACGCTCGCCGTGTACGCCCGCCCCGACGAGGACGGCACGGACCAGCCGTGGACCCTGCACGCCGAAGGACGGCTCGGCACCGGCGCCGGGGCCCCCGAGGGGCTGCTCGCCTGGCCGCCGGCCGGCGCCACCGAGGTCGGACTCGACGGCGTGTACGACCGGCTCGCCGCCACCGGCTACGGCTACGAGGGCGCCTTCCAGGGCCTCACCCGCCTGTGGAAGGGCCAGGACGAGCTGTTCGCCGAGGTCGTCCTCGCCGAGGAACACCGCTCCGACGCCCCCCGGTTCGGCCTCCACCCCGCCCTCCTCGACGCCGCCCTGCACCCGCTGCTCCCGGGCGTCGCCGAGGCCGAGGGACCGTCCTGGCTGCCGTTCTCCTGGTCCGGCGTGAGCCTGTACGCCACCGGGGCGACGGTCCTGCGGGTCCGGCTCTCCCTCGACCGGTCCGGCGACGACTCGCTGCGGGCCGCGCTCACCGTCGCCGACGGCGCGGGCGCCCCCGTCGCCGCCGCCGAGTCGCTGCTGCTGCGCCCGCTGTCCGAGGAGGCGCTGCGCGAGGCCGGCACGGCCGCCCGCGACGGCCTGTTCGGCCTCGGCTGGACGGAGCTGCCCGCCCCGGCCGCCGGCGCGGACCGCACCGGCTGGGCGCTGCTCGGCACGGCGACGGCCACGGGAGACGCGTACGAGAACATCGCCGCCCTCGCCGCGGCGCTCGACGCGGGCACCCCGGCCCCCGCCGTCCTGCACCTGCCCGCCACGGACGCCCCCGACGGCGGCCCGCTGCCCGAGCGGGCCCGTACCGCCGTCGCCCGCGTCCTGGACACGGTGCGCGAGTGGCTGGCCGACGACCGGCTCGCCGAGTCCCGGCTCGTCGTCACCACCCGCGGCGCCGTCGCCGCCGGCGGCGGGGACGTCACCGACCTGGCCCACGCCGGAGTCTGGGGCCTGCTCAGGTCCGCGCAGACGGAGAACCCCGGCCGGATCGTCCTCGTCGACCTCGACCCCGCCGGCGGGGACGGCGACGGCCTGGTCGCCGCCGCCGTCGCCACCGGCGAACCCCAGGTCGCCGTCCGCGCCGGCACCCTCACCGTCCCGCGACTGACCCGCACCGGCCCCGCCGCCGGCCAGGCGGAGCCCCGCTGGGACGAGGGCACCGTCCTCGTCACCGGCGCCACCGGCGCCCTCGGCGCGATCCTCGCCCGGCACCTGGTCACCGTCCACGGCGCCCGCAGGCTGCTGCTCCTCAGCCGCCGCGGCCCCGACGCCCCCGGCGCCGCCGAACTGCGCGGCGAACTCGAGGAGCTCGGCGCCCACGCCGAGACCGTCGCCTGCGACGTCACCGACCGCGAGTCGCTGGCCGGGGTCCTCGCCGGCATCCCCGCCGAGCACCCGCTGACCGCCGTGGTGCACACCGCCGGCGTCCTCGACGACGGTGTCGCCGCCCGCCTCACCGCCGAGCAGCTCGACAAGGTCCTGCGGCCCAAGGTCGACGCCGCCTGGCACCTGCACGAGCTCACCCGGGACCTGGACCTCACGGCCTTCGTCCTCTACTCGTCGGTGGCCGGCCTCATCGGCACCGCCGGCCAGGCCAACTACGCGGCCGGCAACACCTTCCTCGACGCCCTCGCCGCCCACCGCCGGGCGCACGGCCTGCCCGCCGTCTCCCTCGCGTGGGGCCTGTGGGCGCAGGCCAGCACCATCTCCGGCGGCCTCGACGAGACCGACCTGCGCCGCCTGGCCCGGGTCGGCCTGCGGCCCCTCGCCTCCGACGAGGCGATGGCCCTCTTCGACGCGGCCCCCGCCACCGGCGAGGCGGTCCTGGCCGTCACCCGCCTCGACACGGCCGTCCTGCGCAGCAGGGGCGACGAACTGCCGCCCGTCCTGCGCGCCCTCGCCGGCCCGCCCAAGCGCCGCACCACCACCGCGGCGAGCGCCGGTGCCACCGAGGAGGCCTCGCTCGCCCAGCGGCTCGCCACCCTCGGCGCCGCCGAGCGGGAGCGCGCCCTCACCGATCTCGTACGGGCCCAGGTGGCCGGTGTCCTCGGACACGGCGACCCGAGCCGCATCGAGGCGGACCGGGCCTTCCAGGAGCTCGGCTTCGACTCCCTCACCGCCGTCGAGCTGCGCAACCAGCTGGGCCGGGCGACCGGTCTGCGGCTGCCCACCACCCTCGTCTTCGACCACCCGTCGCCGCAGGCGCTCGCCGCCCACCTCCTGGGCGAACTCGCCGTCGAGGAGGCGTCGCCGGCCGATCCGGTCCTCGCCCCGCTCGCCGGCCTCGAGGCGGCCATCGCCGCCGCCGCACCGGACCAGGAGGCCCGCGACCTGATCACCGCACGGCTGAAGGAACTGCTCAAGGCGGCCGAAGGCGCCGGAGACCCCGGACGCCCCGAGGACACCGTCGACGACCAGGACCTCGAGACCGCCAGCGACGAGGAGCTGTTCGCGCTCCTGGACGAACTCGAATGACCCGCACCCGCACGGTGCGCGCCGCCGCCGCTTCCGGCGGCGGCGCGCAGCCGGCCATCGGACCCACCATCACCGGGGAGCTGAATTCACGTGGCTGACGAGGTACAACTCCGCGAATACCTCAAGAGGGCCATCGCCGACGCACGAGACGCCCGCAAGCGTCTCCGCGAGGTCGAGGACAAGGAGCAGGAGCCGATCGCCATCGTCTCCATGGCCTGCCGCTACCCGGGAGGCGTCTCCTCTCCCGAGGACCTGTGGGAGCTGGTCGCCGACGGCGTCGACGCCGTCTCCGACTTCCCCACCGACCGGGGCTGGGACCTGGAGCGCCTCTACGACCCCGACCCGGAGAGGGTCGGCACCTCCTACTCCCGCGAGGGCGGCTTCCTGTACGACGCCGACCTCTTCGACCCCGAGCTGTTCGGCATGTCGCCGCGCGAGGCCCTCGCCGCCGACCCGCAGCAGCGCCTCCTCCTGGAGACCGCCTGGGAGACCTTCGAGCGGGCCGGCATCGACCCGGTGTCGCTCAAGGGCACCCGGACCGGTGTCTTCGCCGGCGTCATGTACAACGACTACGGCTCGCGCCCGCACCTCCCCCCGGAGGGCTTCGAGGGCTACCTCTTCAGCGGCAGCGCCGGCTCCATCGCGTCGGGCCGCGTCGCCTACACGTACGGTCTGGAGGGCCCGGCCGTCACCGTCGACACCGCCTGCTCCTCCTCGCTCGTCGCCCTGCACCTGGCGGCGAACGCCCTGCGGCGCGGCGAGTGCGACCTCGCGCTGGCCGGCGGCGTCACCGTGATGTCGACGCCGGTCGCCTTCGTGGAGTTCTCCCGGCTGCGCGGCCTGGCCGCCGACGGCCGCAGCAAGTCCTTCTCGGCGAGCGCCGACGGCACCGGCTGGGCGGAGGGCGTGGGCCTGCTCCTCGTGGAGAAGCTGTCCGACGCGCGCCGCAACGGCCACCAGGTCCTCGCGGTCATCCGCGGTTCGGCCGTCAACCAGGACGGTGCCTCCAACGGCCTGACCGCCCCCAACGGTCCGGCGCAGGAGCGGGTCATCCGCCAGGCCCTCGCCGGCGCGGGTCTCGCCCCGTCCGACGTGGACGCGGTCGAGGCGCACGGCACGGGGACGCGGCTCGGTGACCCGATCGAGGCACAGGCGCTGCTCGCCACCTACGGCCAGGACCGCCCCGAGGACCGGCCGCTCTACCTCGGCTCGCTCAAGTCCAACATCGCCCACGCGCAGGCCGCGGCCGGGGTCGGCGGCATCATCAAGATGATCCAGGCCATGGACCACGGCATCCTGCCCCGCACGCTCCACGCCGATGAGCCGACCACGCACGTCGACTGGGACGCGGGCGCCATCTCCCTGCTCCACGAGGCCCGCCCGTGGCCGGAGACCGGAGCGCCGCGCCGCGCGGCCGTCTCCTCCTTCGGCTTCGGCGGCACCAACGCCCACGTGATCATCGAGGAGGCGCCGGCCGCCGAGACCGCGGAGGAGACCGGGGAGGCGGCGGCGACGGACCCGACGCTGCTCCCGGTCATCCCGTGGACCGTCTCCGGCAAGACGGCGGACGCGCTCCGCGACCAGGCCCGCCGCCTGTACGCCCGCCTGACGGCGGACCTCGGCGTCTCCCCGCTGGACGTCGGCCACTCGCTGGCGACCGGGCGGGCCGTGCTCGACCACCGCGCGGTCATCACCGGCCGCGACCGGGGCGAACTCCTGGCGGGTGTGCGCGCCCTCGCGGAGGGCGGTACGGCTCCGGGCCTGGTGCGCGGCGAGAAGACCGGCGGCCGTCTCGGCTTCCTCTTCACCGGTCAGGGCGCCCAGCGCGCCGGAATGGCCCAGGAGCTGTACGCCACGTTCCCCGTCTTCGCCTCCGCCTTCGACGAGGTGGCCGCGCTCCTGGACGCGGGTCTGGGCGGCTCGGTCCGTGAGGTGATCGTCTCGGGTGAGGGTCTGGACGAGACGGGGTGGACGCAGCCGGCGCTGTTCGCGGTCGAGGTGGCGTTGTTCCGGCTGGTGGAGTCCTGGGGTGTGAGGCCGGACTTTGTGGCCGGGCATTCGATCGGTGAGATCGCCGCCGCGCATGTGGCGGGGGTGTTCTCGCTCGAGGACGCGGTACGTCTGGTGGTGGCCCGCGCCGGTTTGATGCAGGCGCTGCCGAAGGGCGGTGCGATGGTCGCCGTCCAGGCCACCGAGGCCGAGGTCGCGCCGCTGCTCACCGACGGGGTGGCCATCGCCGCCATCAACGGACCCCAGGCGCTCGTCGTCTCCGGCGAGGAGGCGGCCGTCCTGGAGGTGGCCGGGAAGCTGGAGGAGCAGGGCCGCAAGACCCGGCGCCTGACCGTCAGCCACGCCTTCCACTCGCCGCTCATGGACCCGATGCTGGAGGACTTCCGCAAGGCGGCCGCCGGCCTCACCTACCAGGCTCCGCGCCTCGCGGTCGTCTCCACCCTCACCGGAAAGCTCGCCACCGGCGACGACCTGCGCACCCCGGAGTACTGGGCCGACCAGGTCCGCGGCACCGTCCGCTTCGCCGACGCGGTGGAGTCCCTGGCCGCCGAGGGCGTCACCTCCCACCTGGAGATCGGCCCCGACGGCATCCTCTCGGCCCTCGCCGAAGGCGCCGTCCCCGCCCTGCGCCGGGGCCGCGACGAGGTGAGCACCCTGCTCACCGCCGTCGGCACCCTCTTCACGCGCGGTGTCCCCGTCGACTGGCGGGCGCTGTACGCCGGCACCGGCGCCCGGCAGGTGCCCCTGCCGACGTACGCCTTCCAGCGGCAGCGCTACTGGCTGGAGTCCCGCCCCGTCCCCGAGACCTTCGGCAACGGCGCCCCCGCCACCGGCCACCCGGTCCTCGGGTCGCCCATCACCGTGGCGGGCTTCAACCAGATCCTCTTCACCAGCCGCCTCTCCCTGACGAGCCACCCCTGGCTCGCCGACCACGTCGTCCTCGGCTCGCCCGTCCTGCCCGCCTCCGCGCTGGTCGAACTCGCCATCCACGCCGGTGACCTGATCGGCCACCCGGCGCTCGACGAGCTCAACCTCCAGGTGCCGCTGGTCCTCCCCGAGGAGGGCAACATCCAGCTCCAGGTCAGGGCCGGCACCCCGGACGACAGCGGGCGCCACTGCCTGTGCCTGTACTCCCGGCCCGACGACTTCGACGCGCCGTGGACCATGCACGCCGAGGGCTGGTACCTCACCGAGGAGCCCGAGGTCGCCGCCTCCCTCACCTGGGACGAGAACGCCCCCGGCCGCACCACCGAGATCCAGCTCCCCGACGGCCTCCAGGCCGACGCGGGCCGGTACGGGCTCCACCCCGTCCTGCTCCAGGCGGCCCTGCCCACCCGCCCGGTCGACCCGGCCGCCGGCACCGTGCCCGTCCCCGCCGACTGGTACGGCGTCCGGCTGCACGCCACCGGCGCCACCGCCGTCAAGGCGCGCGTCACCGAGATCGACGACGACTCCTTCTCCCTCCAGCTCGCCGACGCCGCCGGCGACCTGGTCGTCTCGGTCGAGTCCATCGTCTTCCGCGACATCCCCAACGAGCAGTTCCGGGCCGCCGTCGGCGGCGACAGCACCGGCCGCGAATCGCTGTTCCACCTCGACTGGAACCCCGCCGCGGCCCCGCTGCCCGCCCCCGCCGAGCCGCTCACCTGGGCCGTCCTCGGCCCGGACCACCACCCGGACCCGGCATCCGTGGCCACCGCCCTCGCCGCCGGCGACCGCATCGACGCCGTCCTGCTGCCCTGGGCGTCCAGCGCCACCGCCGACCGGGCCGCCGCCACCCGCACCGCCACCCGCCGGGCCCTCGCCCTCGTCCAGGAATGGCTCGCCGACGAGCGGCTCGCCGGAACACGGCTGGTCGTGGCCACCTCCGGCGCGGTCGCCACCCGCGAGGGGGAGGACGTCACCGACCTGGCGGGCGCGGCCGTCTGGGGCCTGATCCGCTCCGCCCAGTCCGAGGCCCCGGACCGCGTCGTCCTCGTCGACACCGACGCGGACACCGCCTCCCTCGCCGCGCGGACGGCGGACGGCGGCCCGCTGCGCGACACCCTCGCCGCGCTCGTCGCCGCCGGGGAACCCCAGGCCGCGCTGCGCGACGGCACGGTGCTCCTGCCCCGTCTGCACCGGGTCCCCGCCACCGACACCCCGGCCGGCCGGGCCCCCTCCTGGAAGTCCGGCGGGACCGTCCTCGTCACCGGCGGCACCGGCACCCTCGGTGCCGAGTTCGCCCGCTACCTCGTCGCCGAGCACGGCGCCTCCCGGCTCGTGCTGCTCTCCCGCACCGGCGACCGCACCGAGAACCTCCAGCCGCTCCTGGACGACCTGCGCGGCATCGGCGCCCACGTCACCGTCGCCGCCTGCGACGCCGGCGACCGGGACACGCTCGCCGAGGTCATCGCGGCCATCCCGGCCGAACACCCGCTGACCGCCGTCGTCCACACCGCGGGCGTCCTCGACAACGGACTCGTCCCCGCCCTCACCGAGGACCGGCTCGACGCGGTCCTGCGGCCCAAGGCGGACGCGGCCTGGCACCTCCACGAGCTCACCCGCGACATGGAGCTCGAGGCCTTCGTCCTCTTCTCCTCCACGGTCGGCGTCCTCGGCGGCCCCGGCCAGGCCAACTACGCGGCGGCCAACGCCTTCCTGGACGGCCTCGCCGCCCACCGCCGCGCCCACGGCCTGCCCGCCACCTCCATCGCCTGGGGCCTGTGGCAGCTCGGCGGCATCAACGCCCACCTGTCCGAGAGCGACCTCAACCGCTTCGCCCGCGACGGCTTCCGGCCGATCGCCCGCGTCGAGGGCCTCTCCCTCTTCGACCGGTCCACCGCCGACGGCCGGGCCGCGCTCGTCGCCACCCCGGTCGGCGTCTCCGCCGTACGGGCCAAGGACCGGATCCCCGCCCTGCTCGGCGACCTCGTCGCCGTCCCGGGCCGCCGCGTCGCCCGGTCCGGCCCCGCCGGCGGCACCGCCGACCGGGCGGAGGAACTGACCGCCCGCCTGGCCGAGCTGAGCGAGGTCGAGCAGGAGCAGCTGCTGCTCACCCTCGTACGGACCGACGTGGCCGCCGTCCTGGGCCGCGCCGACGCCGACGGCATCGCACCGGACCGGGCCTTCCAGGACCTGGGCTTCGACTCCCTCACGGCGGTCGACCTGCGCAACCGGATCGGCACCGCCACCGGCATCAAGCTCCCGGCCACCCTCGTCTTCGACCACCCGACCCCGGCGGCCCTCGTCGCGTACCTGCGGGAGCGTCTCGTTCCCGAGGCGCCCGACGCCCGCGAGGCCCTGATGGCCGAACTGGACGAGATGGAACGGAAGCTGGCCACGGTTGCCGGGGACGAGGAGGACCGGTCCGCCGTGTCCGCCCGCCTCCGGGCCCTGCTGTCCCGCATCGAGGGGCCCGAGGGCACGGCCGCGGCGCCCGGGGCCGACGAGCCCGACGCGTCCGAGGCCATCGAGTCGGCCTCGGTCGACGAGCTCCTCAGCTTCATCGACAACGAATTGGGCCGCACCACCCCGTAGGGCGTCCCCTCCGACGCCCCGCACCCGGGGCCGGCCCGGCGGCCCTCCCCGCCGGACCGGCCCCCGGGCCCGGCCCCCGCCCCGGCTTCCCGCCTTTCCGCCTGCGCCTTCCGCCTTCGCCCGAGGAGAGCACGAACCCGATGTCCAACCCGTCGAACGAAGAGAAGCTGGTCGAGTACCTGAAGCGGGTCACCGTCGACCTGCAGAAGGCGAACCGCAGGATCGCCGAACTGGAGGCGGCCGAGACCGCCGAGCCCATCGCCGTCGTCGGCATGGCCTGCCGCTTCCCCGGCGGCGTCGCCACGCCCGACGACCTGTGGCGGCTCGTCGCCGAGGGCACCGACGCCATCACCGACTTCCCCACCGACCGCGGCTGGGACCTGGAGCGCCTCTACGACCCCGACCCGGCCCGCCCCGGCACCTCCTACACCCGCCAGGCCGGCTTCCTCCACGAGGCGGGACTCTTCGACGCCGGCTTCTTCGGCATCTCGCCGCGCGAGGCCCTCGCCATGGACCCGCAGCAGCGCCTCCTCCTGGAGACCTCCTGGGAGGCCTTCGAGCAGGCCGGCATCGACCCCGACACGCTGCGCGGCAGCCGTACGGGCGTCTTCGCGGGGATCATCGAGCAGAGCTACCTGGGCCTGGAGGGCCCGGAGGAGTTCGAGGGTTACCTCCTCACCAGCAAGCTGAGCAGCGTCGCCTCCGGCCGCGTCGCCTACAGCCTCGGCCTGGAGGGCCCGGCGGTCTCCGTCGACACCGCCTGCTCCTCCTCGCTGGTCGCCCTCCACCTGGCGATCCAGTCGCTGCGTTCCGGCGAGTCCGACCTGGCGCTGGCCGGCGGCGTCACCGTGACCGCGACCCCCGGCGGGTTCGTCGACTTCTCCCGGCAGAGCGGGCTCGCCCCCGACGGCCGCATCAAGTCCTTCTCCGCCGACGCCGACGGCACCTCCTGGTCCGAGGGCGTCGGCATGCTCGTGGTCGAGAAGCTGTCCGACGCGCGCCGCAACGGCCACCGCGTCCTCGCGGTGATCCGCGGTTCGGCCGTCAACCAGGACGGTGCCTCCAACGGCCTGACCGCCCCCAACGGCCCCTCCCAGGAGCGGGTCATCCGCCAGGCCCTCGCCGACGCCGGCCTGACCACCGCCGACGTCGACGCGGTCGAGGCCCACGGCACCGGCACCCGCCTCGGCGACCCGATCGAGGCACAGGCCATCCTCGCCACCTACGGCCAGGGCCGCCCCGAGGACCGGCCGCTCTACCTCGGCTCCCTCAAGTCGAACATCGGGCACACCGTCGCCGCCGCCGGTGTCGGCGGCGTCATCAAGATGATCCAGGCCATGGACCACGGCGTCCTGCCCCGCACCCTCCACGTCGAGCGGCCCACGCCCATGGCGGACTGGGACTCCGGGGCCGTCGAACTCCTCACCGAGGCCCGCGCCTGGCCGGAGACCGAGCGCGCCCGCCGTGCGGCCGTCTCCGCCTTCGGCGTCAGCGGCACCAACGCCCACGTGATCATCGAGCAGCCGCCGGCGGAGGAGCCGGCGCCCGCCCCCGAGAAGCCGGCGAGCCTGCCCGTCGTGCCCTGGACGGTGTCGGGCCGGACCGCGGACGCCCTGCGCGCCCAGGCCCGCCGCCTCCACGACCACCTCACCGCCGACCCGGCCCTCTCCCCGCTGGACGTCGGCCACTCCCTGGCGACCGGCCGCGCGGCCCTCGACCACCGGGCCGTCGTCACCGGCCACGACCGCGAGGAGCTCCTCGCAGGTCTCCAGGCCCTCGCGGAGGGCGGCACCTCCCCGAACCTGGTGCGCGGGGAGAAGACCGGCGGCCGTCTCGGCTTCCTCTTCACCGGTCAGGGTGCCCAGCGTGCGGGGATGGCGCAGGAGTTGTACGCGTCGTTTCCGGCGTTCGCGGCGGCGTTCGACGAGGTGGCTGGTCTCCTTGACGCGGGTCTGGGCGGCTCCGTCCGTGAGGTGATCGCCTCCGGTGAGGGTCTGGACGAGACCGGTTGGACGCAGCCGGCGCTGTTCGCGGTCGAGGTCGCTCTCTTCCGTCTGGTGGAGTCCTGGGGCCTCAAGCCGGACTTCGTGGCCGGGCATTCGATCGGTGAGATCGCCGCCGCGCATGTGGCGGGGGTGTTCTCGCTCGAGGACGCGGTACGTCTGGTGGTGGCCCGTGCGGGTCTGATGCAGGCGCTGCCGAAGGGCGGTGCGATGGTCGCCGTCCAGGCCACCGAGGCCGAGGTCGCGCCGCTGCTCACCGACGGGGTGGCCATCGCCGCGATCAACGGGCCCCAGTCCCTCGTGGTCTCGGGTGAGGAGGCGGCGGTGCTCGCCGTCGCGGCCCGGCTGGAGGAGCAGGGCCGCAAGACCCGGCGCCTGACGGTCAGCCACGCCTTCCACTCGCCGCTCATGGATCCCATGCTGGCGGACTTCCGCAAGGCGGCCGCCGCCCTGACGTACACGGCCCCGCGGATCGCCGTGGTCTCCACCCTCACCGGCAAGGTCGCGGGCGGTGCGGACCTGCGCACCCCGGAGTACTGGGCCGACCAGGTCCGCGGCACCGTCCGCTTCGCCGACGCCGTCGCCGCCCTCGCCGCCCAGGGCGTCACCGCCACCCTCGAACTCGGCCCCGACGGCGTCCTGTCCGCCCTCGCCGCCGACCTCGTCCCCACCACCGTCGCCCTGCTGCGCCGCGACCGGCCCGAGGCCCACACGGCCGTCACCGCGCTCGGCCGGCTCCACCAGCACGGCGTCACCGTCGACTGGGCGGGCTTCTTCGCCGGTACCGGCGCCCGCCGCGTACCCCTGCCGACGTACGCCTTCCAGCACCAGCGGTACTGGGTCGAGCCGGCCGCCGCCACCGCCGGCGCCGCCGGCCTCGGCATGCGGTCGACCGGGCACCCGCTGCTCGGCGCCGCCGTCGCCCTCGCCGGCGCCGACCAGGCCGTCTTCACCAGCACCCTCTCGACGCGCACCCACCCGTGGCTCGCGGACCACACCGCCCACGGTTCCGTGGTGCTGCCGCCCGCCGCGCTCGTGGAGCTCGCGATCCGCGCCGGTGACGAGTTCGGCGCGACCGTCCTCGACACCCTCACCCTGGACGCCCCGTTCGTCCTCGACCGGGGCCGCACCCACCAGCTGCAGGTCGGCGTCGGCGCCGCCGACGCCACCGGCCGCCGTCCGGTCACCGTCCACGGACGCCCCGACGACCCCGACGCGCCGTGGACCGCGCACGCCCACGGCACGCTGAGCGCCGCCGCCCCCGGCACCGCCTTCGAACCGGTCGCGTGGCCGCCCGCCGGCGCCGAGGAGATCGCCCCCGAGGAGCTGTACGCCCGCCTCACCGAGGCCGGACTGGCCCACGGCCCCGCCTTCCTCGGCCTCACCGCCGCCTGGCGCCGCGACGGGGAACTCTTCGCCGAGGCCGCCCTTCCCGAGCAGGCGGGCGACCCGGACGGCTTCACCCTGCACCCCGCCCTCCTCGACGCCGCCGTCCGGCCCCTGCTGCCCGCCGCCGGCGCCCACCCGCTCGCGGGAACCTGGCGCGGCGTCCGCCTCTTCGCCACCGGCGCCACCGCGCTGCGCGTCCGCATCACCCCCGGGGACGCCGGCGCCTCCCGCGTCGAACTCGCCGACCCGGCCGGGCAGCCCGTCGCTCTCGTCGAGGCCGCCGAGGTACGCGGCGTCGACGGCGCCACCCTCGCCACCGTCGCCGACCGCCTGGACGACGCGCTGTTCCACGTCGACTGGACGCCCCTCGCGGTCCCGCCGCCCGGCACCGACCGGCCGGCGGTCCTCGGCGACGGCGGCGACTTCGCCGGACCCGCCGAGGTGGCCGAGGCCCTCGCCGCCGGCCGGTCCGTCCCGCTCGTCCTGCTCCACACCCAGGCGGAACCCGCCGCCTCGCTCCCCGGCTCGGTGCACGCCACCACCGAGAAGACCCTCCGGCTCGTCCGGGAGTGGCTCGCCGACGAGCGCCTGGAGCAGACCCGGCTCGCCGTCGTCACCTCCGGCGCGGTCGCCACCACCGACGGGGAGGACGTCACCGACCTGGCGGGCGCGGCCGTCTGGGGCCTGCTCCGCTCCGCCCAGTCCGAGCACGCCGGCCGCATCGCCCTCGTCGACACCGACGAGGACCCGGCCGAGGAGTCCGCGGCGGCCCGGATCGCCGCCCTGGCCGCCTCCGGCGAACCGCAGACCGCGCTCCGCGCCGGCCAGGCCCACGCCCCCCGCCTCGCCCGCGCCGCCGCCCCCGTCACCGGCACCGACCCGGTGTGGGACCCCGAGGGCACCGTCCTCGTCACGGGCGGCACCGGCAGCCTCGGCGCCCTCTTCGCCCGCCACCTGGTCACCGTGCACGGGGTGCGCCACCTGCTCCTGACCAGCCGCCGCGGCCCGGACGCCGCCGGCGCCCGGGAGCTGTCCGCCGAACTCACCGCGCTCGGCGCCCAGGTCACGCTCGCCGCCTGCGACACGGCCGACCACACCGCGCTCGCCGCGCTCCTCGACACGATCCCCGCCGACCGGCCGCTCACCGGCGTCGTCCACGCGGCCGGTGTCCTCGACGACGGGCTGATCGCCACCCTCACCCCGGAGCGGCTGCACGCCGTGCTGCGGCCCAAGGCCGACGCGGCCTGGAACCTGCACCGGCTCACCCAGGGCCGGCCGGAGGTCACCGCCTTCGTCCTCTTCTCCTCCATCGCCGCCGTCGTCGGCGGCCCCGGCCAGTCCAACTACGCCGCCGCCAACCTCTTCCTGGACGCCCTCGCCCAGCACCGGCACGCCCACGGCCTGCCCGCCACCTCCGTGGCCTGGGGCCTGTGGGAGCAGTCCGGCGGCATGAGCGGGCACCTCAGCGAGACCGACCTCGGCCGCATCGCCCGCAGCGGCTTCCTGCCCGTCCCGCAGGAGCACGGCCCCGCGCTCCTCGACCGGGCGCTCGCGCTCGGCCGCCCGGCCGTCGTCGCCACCCCGCTGGACATCGCGGTCCTGCGCGAGCAGCCCGGCCGTATCCCCACCGTCCTCACCGGGCTCGCGCCGCTGCCCGCCCGCCGGACGGCGGCGGAGGAGGGCGCGGCCGCCGACGGTTCGCTGGCCGACCTGGTCGCGGGCCTGACGGGGCCCGAGCGCGAGCAGGCCGTCCTGGACGCGGTGCTCGACCGGATCGCGGCCGTCCTCGGCCACGCCGACACCTCCGGCATCCAGGCCGCACAGCCGCTCACCAAGCTCGGCTTCGACTCGCTGACCTCGGTCGAGCTCCGCAACCGGCTGAGCGCCCTGGCCGGCACCAAGCTGCCGGCGACGCTCGTCTTCGACCACCCGACCCCCGCCGCCCTGGCCGCGTTCGTCTCCGGACAGCTCGCCGGCGGCTCCGGCGAGGAGGGCGCCCCGGCGGCCCCCGCCGTCGACTTCGCCGCCGAGATCCGGCTCGGCGAGGACGTACGGCCCGCCGCCGAGGCGGTCCGCTCGGCCGCCGACCCGGGCGAGATCCTGCTGACCGGCGCCACCGGCTTCCTCGGCGCCTTCCTGCTGCGCGACCTGATGCGGTCGACCACGGCGACGATCCACTGCCTGGTGCGCGGCGCCGACCGGACGGAGGCGCTGGCCCGGCTGCGGGCCAACATGGAGTTCTACCGGCTGTGGGACGAGGTCGACGAGAGCCGGCTCTCCCTGGTGCTGGGCGACCTCGCCGACGAGCGGCTCGGGCTCACCGAGGAGCGGTTCGACGAGCTGGCCCGCACGGTGGACGTCGTCTACCACAACGGCGCCCGGGTCCACTGGCTGCACCCGTACACCTCGCTGCGGGACGCCAACGTCCGCGGCACCGAGGAGGTGCTGCGCCTGGCGGCCCGTCACCGTACGGTCCCGGTGCACTACATCTCGACCGTCGGCGTCTTCGACGGGGTGCGGGAGGAGGGCGTGCCGCTCAAGGTGACGGACCCGACCGGTCCCGCCGAGGCCCTGCCCAGCGGCTACCTGCAGAGCAAGTGGGTCGCCGAGCAGATCATCCAGATCGCCCGCGACCGGGGGCTGCCCGTCTCCGTCTACCGGGTGGACGTCATCTCGGGCGACACCCGCAGCGGGGCCTGCCAGACCCGTGACTTCGTCTGGCTGAGCCTCAAGGGCATCCTGCAGTCCGCGGCGGTGCCGGCCATCACCGGTGGCCGGTTCCACCTGCTGCCCGTCGACTACGTCAGCGGCGCCATCACCACGCTGTCCCGGCAGCCGGAGACCGTCGGCCGCACCTTCCACCTGTTCAACCAGAGCTCGCTCAGCCTCGCGCAGTGCGTCGCGTACCTGCGCGAGCAGGGGTACGAGCTGGACGAGCTGGACTGGGAGACCTGGAGCGAGAAGGTGGGCGGCGACGCGGACAACGCGCTCCGGCCGCTGCTGCACGCCTTCGAGATGATGACCTCCGACACCGACGGCTTCTATCCGCCGATCGACACCTCCGAGACCCTCGCGGCCCTCGCGGGGACCGGGGTGGAGTGCCCGCCGCTGACCGCCGAACTCTTCGCCCGTTACGTGGAGTTCTTCGTCGAGGTGGGGCACTTCCCGCCCGCGCCGAGCCGCGAGCCGGCGCGCGTCTGACCCGGAGTTCCGGGCCGGGGCCCGACGGCGTGCCCCGGCCCGGACCTCCGACTTGACACACCCTTTACCTTCCTGGGCGGAACCCGCCGGTCCACCGCCCGTCCGGTGGCAGCATCGGCGCCATGCCGGATACGGGTGGGTTGCTGGAGAACAAGGTCGTCCTGATCACGGGCGCGAGCAGCGGCATCGGCGCCGCCGCCGCGTACGTGTTCGCACGGGAGGGCGCGTCGGTGGTGCTGTCCGCGCGCCGGGAGGAGAGGATCGCCGGCCTCGCGGCCGACCTGAACGACAAGGGCTTCAAGGCCTCGGCCGTGGTCTGCGACGTGACCCGCGCCGAGGACGCCCGCCGCGCGGTCGCCCACGCGACGGAACGTTTCGGCCGCCTCGACGGCGCGTTCAACAACGCCGGCATCGGCGGGGACCAGGCCCCCCTCCACGAGATGGGGGACGAGGTCTACGACTCCATCATGGACACCAACGTCCGGGGCCTGTGGAACTGCCTGCGCGCCGAGATCGGCGCGATGCTGGCGGCCGGCGGCGGCGCCGTCGTCAACAACAGCAGCGTCGGCGGCCTGGTGGCCATCCCGACCGCCGCCCCGTACGTCGCCTCCAAGCACGCGGTGGTGGGCTTCACCCGAGCGGCGGCCGACGAGTACGCGCGGCAGGGCATCCGCGTGAACGCGGTGGCGCCCGGCTCGACCCGCAGCGAGATCACCGTCGACTGGTACGCGCGCAACCCCGGCCTGGAGGACGCCATCCACGAGGTCACCCCCCAGGGCCGCACAGCCGCCCCGGAGGAGATCGCCGAAGCCGCCGCCTGGCTGCTCAGCGACCGGTCCTCCTACGTCACCGGGGCGGTGCTGCCGGTGGACGGCGGTTACGTCACTCGATGAGCGGGGTCCGGGCGGGGCATCCGCCCGGACCGTCGACCCGGCCGCACCCCCTACGGCGCACAGTCCATGGAGACCGAGAAGGCACGCCCGCCGTTCTGCATGCCCGTGATCTCGACGTGCATGACGCCCTCCTCGGGTGCGGGGACGATGGACGCGTCGATCCAGCAAGGAGTGTCGAACTCGACGTACCGGTTGAACGTGCTCATGACGCGAATGGGGTGACGCCCGGGCCCCGTGATCGCATGGGCAGCCTGATAGGCGGCTTCGATGAGGACCAGTCCGGGGACGTGGTCGACCTTGTGGTCGTACAGCGCGCGGTTGGACACATCGGCGCGCAGCTGCCACCGGTCCGGCAGGTCGCTCGCCGCCAGAACGACGTCCCCTTCGTGTGCGCGCCCCACCACGTGCGCGGGGACCGCGGGCGGCACCACCGCCCCTCCCCAAGCGGGGTCCGCGTGTGCGCCACGCAGCCTGCGATAGGCCGCGGGAGCGATCCAGCTGTAGTCCAGCCGACCTTCCCCGATCAAGCGGCCCTCGGACAGGATCGACTGTTCGACGCGTAACGAGCGCGGACTGTTACGCTTGATGGTCACCAGAATGAACAGGGTGTCCGGTTTGTTTTTTGGGTCGTAAAAATCGTCGGACACGCTGAAGTCCATGAGCTCCATGAGCGTCTGGTGCGTCAGCGGGACCGAGAGTTCCGCATGCCCTATGAGCAGGGCGCACTGCCGGATCGTCTGCGTCAGAAGCAGAGGGATCGAACCGCCGTAGACGCCCCCCTCGGGCCAGCGTGCGGTCACGGCATAGCGGTCCGATCCCAACGGGGACCACTTGGTGAGCAGAACGGCCCCGGGATCGTTGAGGTGTACGAACGCTTCGGGAACCTTTCGAACGGGCGCGGCGATCCGATGGATGACATGGGTGTGCCGTCGGCGATCGGAGAGCAAGGCTTTGGGCATGATCCCCCCCTGGGTCAGGCCTAGATTGAAGTGCCGGGTTCCGACGCGAGATAAGATACCGGCTAACCGGTCCTTTTCAAGGAATAGTTCAGAACACAAGTACGAGGGGTGGGTGGCTGTGGCGCAGCAGGAACGTGCGATCCGTACCCGGAGGGTCATCCTGGAGGCCGCCGCGGCGATCTTCGACGAGCGGGGTTACGAGTCGACGACCATCTCCGAGATTCTGGAGCGCGCGGAAGTGACGAAGGGTGCTCTGTACTTCCACTTCCCCTCGAAGGGTGACCTGGCCCGGGGGGTCCTCGACGCCGCGGTCACCACGGACGGTGTCCGACCCCAGGCCCTGAAGCTGCAGGAGATGATCGACACCCTGCTCCTGCTGGCCTACCGGCTGCCGCGCGAGCCGATGCTCAGCGCCGCCCTGCGCCTGGCCGTCGACCTCGAATCCCGCCGCAAGTTCGGTACCGCCTGGCCCGACTGGACGGAGCTGCTCGCCGGCTTCCTCAGGGAGGGCAAGGGGCGGGGCGAGGTCCTCCCTCATGTCGACGAGACGGAGATCGGGCGCATGATCGTGGCCACGTGGACCGGCGTCCGTGTGGTGACGGAAGGTCTTCCGGACACCTACGACCTCCCCTGTGAGATCGCCTCGCTCCTCCAGCTCCTCCTGCCTGCCGTCGCCACCGCCACCGTTCTCCCCCGCCTGGAGATCTCGGCGGCCCGCGCCGCCCACCTCTACGACGACATGCCGGCCTGGCGGGCCGAGGTGGCCGAGTCCGACGTCGTCGGACTCACCCACTGACCCGGGCCCGCCCCGCTGGTGTTCACCCTGTGCGAGCCGACTCCCACAGGGGCACCACCACCGCGCCGCCGTGCGGTCCCGGTCCCGCCGGCAGCCGGGACGGGCTGAGCACCCGCTGGTGCAGCCACTGGATGTCCGGCGACGGCTCCAGGCCCAGCTCCTCCCGCAGGATCTGACGGACTTTCCGGTACGCGTCCAGGGCCTCGGCGCGCCGCCCCGCCTGGTGCAGGGCGGCGATGAGCTGCCCGTGGAACCACTCGTTGAGCGGGTAGTCGTGCACCAGGGTGCGCAGCTCGGGGACGAGTTCGCGCAGCCGCCCGAGCCGCCGCATGGCCTCGATCCGCAGCTCCAGGGCGCGGATGCGCAGCTCCTCCAGGTGGACGACCCGGCCGGCCAGCACGTCCCCGGTGGGCACGTTGGAGAGCACCGGGCCCCGCCACAGCGCGAGGCCGAGCGCGAGGGAGTCGGCCGCCGCCTCGTACCGGCCTTCCCGCAATTCGTCCTTGCCCTGCGTGACCAGCCGTTCGAAGACCTTGATGTCGATGGCCGAGTCCTCGACGTTCATCGTGTAACCGCCGAACCGGGTGGTCAGCAGCGCGTGCTCGGAGTCGGGGCGGGCGTCACCGGTCAGCAGCCGGCGCGCGTGGTGGACGTAGGTCTGCACGGTGTTGAGCGCGGACCGCGGCGGGCTGTGCTGCCACAGCTCCTGGATGAAGGTGTCGGGCGTCACGAGATCGTTGGCGTGCGTGAGCAGCAGGGCGAGGATCTGCGAGACCTTGGGCGTTCCCGCCGGAAGGACCTGGCCGTCGTCGGCGATGATCTGGAACGGTCCCATGAGGTTGAACCGCATGACACAACTCTCCTTCGGGGCGTTGGAGCGCCCGCACGCGAGGTAAAAACGGGGTAGGCGGTCTGTTTTGAAGCCCTGAATGTCCCAGGAATCAACAACTCCGGGGACCTCGGGCGGACGGAAGGCTACGGCGGGCCGGGCGGGGGGCGGCCGGACGGAACCGGCGAACGGGGCGGAACGGACGGTCCGGAGGGGGCGAGGAGGCCGGTCGGAACGGACGGGTCCACCATGCCGGAGGGGGCCGGCGGGGGGTCCGGCGTTCCGGGGACGTCCGGGAGGCCGGACGGGCCGGTGGTCGTCACCGCGGGCTCAGCCCGCCCGCAGCAGCAGGGGCCGCGACGCCGTGCGCCGCGCCGCCGCCGGCTCGTGTGCCGCCCGGACGCAGGCCAGATGGGCCACCGAGGCGAGCGTGATGTGCCGGTGCCAGCCCTGGAAGGAGCGGCCTGCGAAGTCCCGCAGTCCGACCCGCTCGGCGGCCAGGGCGTCGTCCCGGTCCACCACCTCGGCGAGCGCGGTCAGGCGCAGGACGTCCGCGGGCCGCACCCCGCAGTCGGCCAGCCACAGGCGGGCGGCCGCCAGATCGCCCTCGGGCCACTCCGCCACCAGCAGCCGCTGCCCGCTGGTGCCCCGGCCGCCGTCGGGGGCCCCGGGCAGCACGACGGGGACGGCCATCGACAGGCGCCGCCCGGCGGCCGGGCGCAGGTGGGGCCGCCACAGACGCCGCAGCGAGGTGAGGAGCCGGGCGGCGGGCAGCGGCAGGCCGCCGTGGCCCGGCAGGGCCAGCGGGTCGACGCGTAACCGGATCTGCCCGTCCACCCGCTGGATCAGCGGCACCCCGGACCGGCCGAAGCGCCGCCCCATCCGCAACGGGTCGAGCCCCGGGGTGTCGAGCACCACGGGGCGGACGGCGCCGGGCAGCGAACGGGCCGCCCGCAGGGCGACGTCGCCGGCGTTCTCCTCCGGGCTCAACGCCCGGCTGGTCGCGGGTATGTGGGCCCGCCTGCGGCGGGAGGGGTCCTCGACCCAGTCGGACGGCAGCACGAGCTGCCAGTTCACGGGCACGCCCGCGGCCGGCGAGGCCAGCCAGGCACCGAAGGACTGCTGGCCCGTGACGGACCGCCCGAGCTCCGGGACGTAGTACTCCGCCACGCCGACCGAGTGCTCGCCCGCCTTCGGCACGACGGTCGGGCGGACCACCCAGGCCAGCGGGTTCAGCAGTTCGTGGGCGTGCCGGGCGAGGCCGCGGCGGACGGGCTCCCACTCCCAGGAGGACTCGCTGATGAAGTGGTGGACGCTCTGCTTGCGGGCCGCCTGGCCGCCGAACTGGCCGGCCACGTTGCGCAGGGTCTTGCGCCCGTCCGCGGCCAGCAGCCCCGCGACGTACTCCTCGGCCTTGAGCCGCTGGTCGCTGCGCGGCAGCGAGGCGAACAGGTCGAGGGGCACCGCCGCCAGCGTCTCGTGGAACGTCGGGCCGGTGGTCGAGCTCGCGTACATGTCGGTCAACTCCCTGCGAAACCGTGGCGTCCGTTTCCGGTCATGGCACGCCGAGGGAAGCCCGAGCGTGCGTGGAGCCGCACGGCGGGGCCATCAGCCAAATGAAACCACACACCCGGTTTGTTATGGGGTCCTTGTGAGTGACCATCACATCGTTCTGCCCCGAACATCCGGGAAAGTCAGGGAAACTCCTTCACGACTCCCCGACAACCGGCCGGCCCGAGGGAGCGGGATTACCCGGGCGTTACTCCGCGTGAACTCGGCCCGTGCATGCTCGATCCGGTTGTTTCCAGCCGAGATATGAGGAGTCACGATGGCCGCGCCCGTGAACGAAGCCGAGTCCGTGCTGCAGGCGGTGAGGGAGTTCGTTCCCCGCCTGCGCGAGAACGGTCTCGAAGCCGAGAACCGAGGCTGGATCCCGGACGAGAACATCGAGCTGCTGGAGAAGGCGGGCGTCTTCCGCATCGCGGTGCCGAAGCGGTTCGGCGGGCTGGACCTGCCGGTGGCCGAGCAGGCCGCCATCGTCGCCGAGATCGGCCGCGGCTGCGGCTCCACCGGCTGGGTCACGTGCGCGTGGGTCTCCAGCGGCTGGATCGCCACCCAGTACCCGGACAAGGCGCAGGAGGAGATCTTCGCCGACGGCTCCGTCCGCATCTCCGGCGGCTTCACCCCGACCGGCACGGCGGTGGAGACCGAGGGCGGCTACCTCCTCAACGGCACCTGGCGCTTCAACACGGGCATCAAGGGCGCCGACTGGAACATCTACGCGGCCATGCTCAAGCGGCCCGGCCAGGAGGACGCCGAGGTCTTCGCCATCGTCCCCGCCTCCGAGGTCTCCGTCGCCGACGACTGGGACGTCACCGCCGCCGCCGGCACCGGCAGCTCGACCACCTCGGTCAAGGACCTCTTCGTCCCGGCGCACCGCGTCGTCGACGGCATCGAGGTCATCGAGGGCCTGGTCGGCGACCGCTCCAACACGGGCGCGAACGGCCGCAACTACGGCCTGACCGCCTACGTGATGGCGCTCTCCGTCCCCGTCTACATCGGCCTCGCCCGCGCCGCCCTCGAGGTCTTCCTCCAGCGGCTGCCCGGAAAGGGCATCGCCTACACCCACTGGGCCGAGCAGCGCGAGCACCCCTACACCCAGATCAAGGTCGCCGTGGCGGCGAACAAGATCACCGCGGCCGAGGGCCTCGCGGCGGGCTGGCTCCGCCTGATGCAGAGCGGCGCCGACGCCGGCGAGCAGCTGACCGTCGAGCAGAAGGCCACCATGCGCGGCCAGTTCGGCTACGCGGTGCAGCTCGCCAAGGAGGCCGTCCAGGAGCTCCACGACATCAGCGGCGCCTCGATCATCGCCCGCACCGCGCCCTTCCAGCGCATCAAGCGGGACATCGAGGGCCTGTACCTGCACGGCCTGATGACCCCCGTCGGCAGCCTGGAGGCCCACGGCCGCGTCCTGGTCGGCCTCGACCCGAACACCGACTACCTCTAGACCGACCCGGGCCGCGCCACCGCCGGGCCCGCGCACCCCGGAGGCCTCCGCGCCCCGGGGAGCGCGCCGGCGGCGGCTCCGGCCCCACCGAACCCGGCCGCCGGCCCGACCGGCCGCGGCCACCGAAGCCCGGAACACCGGCGCCGCCGAGCCCGCGGCGCCTCCGGTCACCCGTGCCCGCGCCGTACGCGTCCGTCGCACACGCTCGCGTACGGCCCGCCGGCACCACCCCCGCGCACCACGGACGCGCACCCAGGACCCGCGTCCCGCCCCACCCGGCGCACCGCCCGCCGGCCCACGCGTCACGCACCGGGCGCCCCACCAGGCGCCGTGCCTCACGCGGCCACGTATCACCCGCATGACGCGCACCAAACGCACCACGGGTGTTTCGCGCACCCCGCGCTTCACCCCCCACACGTCCGGGCCCGCGCGCCGCGACCCCACCGCGCCCCGGGTCCCACCCCCACCCGCAGAGCCACTTCCCTACGGCAGAGACGGAAAGACAACGGTGAACTCCGAGAAGATCAGAACGGCCGCGGACGCCACGGAGCCGCAGGTCCGCCGCCCCTCCCGCCGCAGCATCCTGCGGGCCGGTGCCGCGATCACCGCGGCCTCCGCCCTGTCGGCCGCGGTCTCCGGCGGCCTGGCCCACGCGGAAGACGGCACGGAAGAGACCGTCACCTACGACGCGATCATCGTGGGCGCCGGCTACGCGGGCGTCACCGCCGCACGTGACCTGGCCCGGCAGGGTCTGCGCGTCATGCTCCTCGAGGCCCGCAGCCGCATCGGCGGCCGCACCTGGACCGACACCTTCGCCGGCCACGCCGTCGAGATGGGCGGCACCTGGGTCGACCCGGCCTCCCAGCCGCACGTCGGTGCCGAGCTGAATCGTTACGGCATCGGCCTCGTCGAGGACGCCGCGCCGGAGCGCACCTTCCTGCCGACGCCGACCGGCCCGCAGGAGTTCACCCCCGCCCAGGGCTTCGGCCAGCTCGGTCTCACCTACGAGCGGATCTTCGAGGGCTCCACGCAGTACTTCGAGCGGCCCTTCGAGCCCCTCTACCGCTCGGACCTGATCACCGCCAAGGACAAGCTGTCCCTGCGTGACCGGCTCAACCAGATGGCGCTCACGCCGGAGGAGGAGCTGCTGGTCAACGGCCAGACCGCGGTGTACTCGGGCGGCTCCAGCTCCACCGGCGCGCTGACCATGCTCGCCCACTGGTGGGCCCTGTCCGGCCACAACAACACCGGCTGGAACAACACCATGCGCTACCGCATAGCCGGCGGCACGGCGGCCCTGATCAACGCCATGCTGAAGGAGGCCCAGCCCACCCTGCGGCTGAACGCGCCCGTCTCCCAGATCACGCAGGGCAGCAGCGGCTACTACTACGTCACCACGCGGACCGGCCGCAGCTACCACGCGCGCGGTGTCATCCTCGCGGTGCCGGTCAACGTCTGGAAGAACATCAAGTTCTCCCCGGCGCTTCCCGCCGCGCAGACGACCGCCACCACCCAGGGCATCGCCGTCAAGACCGGCACCAAGCTGTGGATCAACGCCCGCAGCCCCCAGGGCCGGTTCTACGCCCAGGGCAAGGAGGGCGGCTCCCCGATCACCATGGTGATCCCGGACAAGCCGACCGCCGAGGGCAACCTGTTCATCGCCTTCAGCACCGACCCGACCCTGGACCCGAACAACGTGACCCAGGTCCGTTCGGCCATCCAGCAGCTCGGCGCCAACCTCGACATCGTCAGCATCAAGGCGCACCGCTGGGGCAGCGACGAGTTCGCCGGCGGCGGCTGGGCCTTCCGCAAGCCGGGCCAGCTGACCTCCCTCTACCCGGCGGTCACCCAGCCCTCGGGCCGGCTCGCCTTCGCCAGCGGTGACATCGCCAACGGCTGGAGCGGCTACATCGACGGAGCGATCGAGTCCGGCAAGCGCGCCGCGCAGCACATCGCCGCGAACGTCTGACCCACGGCCCCCCGGCCGGCGGCCGGGGGGCCATCAGGGGCCACCGCGCCCCGCCCGCCCAGGAGTTACCGGCCGGTGAGGGGCCGGTGAGAGGCACACCCCTAGCCTCGTACGCATGGATGCACGGCACACCGATGCCGTGCATTCACGCTGTGCGCGTCAAAGAGAAAGTGTGCCTCGTCATGAACTCCACTGCACCCGCACCGGTCTCGGTCCTCGGCCTCGGCCTCATGGGCCAGGCGCTGGCCGGCGCCTTCCTGAAGGCCGAGATCCCCACCACGGTGTGGAACCGCTCGCCGGAGAAGGCCGAGACCCTCGTCGCGAACGGCGCCGTGCTCGCCCCCTCGGCGGCCGACGCGATCGCGGCCTCCTCCCTGATCGTCGTGTGCGTCACCGACTACGACGTCTTCCACGCCGTGCTCGACCCGCTGGGCGACGCCCTGCGCGGCAAGACCATCGTCAACCTCACCTCGGGTCACTCCGAGGGCGCCCGCGAGACCGCCGCCTGGGCGGCCGAGCGCGGCGTCTCCTACCTCGACGGCGCCATCATGGCGATCCCGCCCGTCATCGGCACCGAGCACGCCACCCTGCTGTACGCCGGTCCGCAGGACGTCTTCGACGCCCACGAGGCCACCCTCGCGAGCCTCGGCGCCGCCACCCACCTCGGCGCGGACCACGGCCTGGCCTCGCTGTACGACGTGGCCCTGCTCGGCATCATGTGGGGCGTCCTCAACAGCTTCCTGCACGGCGCCGCGCTCCTGGAGACCGCGAACGTCAAGGCCTCCACCTTCGCCCCGCTCGCCAACAACTGGATCGGCGCGGTCACCAACTTCGTCTCCGCCTACGCGGGCCAGATCGACGAGGGCAGCTACCCCGCGCACGACGCCACCATCGACACCCACTGGGCGACGATGGTGCACCTGATCCACGAGAGCGAGGTGACCGGCGCCAGCGCCGAGCTGCCGAAGTTCGTCAAGGAGCTCACCGACCGGGCGATCGCCGCCGGCCGGGGCGGCGACAGCTACGCCGCGATGATCGAGCAGTTCCGCAAGCCCTCCGCGTAACCCCCCCGCCGGCGGTCCCCGCCGCCCCGCCGTACGGCCCCGTCGTCACCGCCCGGCGCGGCGGTCCGGCGGTCCGGCGGCGGACCGCCGGTGTCCGCGCTCCTGCGACGACCGCGGACACCGGCGGTCCGAAACGGCCGTCCGGCACCCGCACACGGGAGGCGCACCACCCGGGAGGAACCCGGGAGGAACCCGGGAGGAACGGAGCCCGGAACGCGCGCACCCCGCGGACACGGCCCGCCGGGCCGCCCGCACGCACCGAAGCTCCGGGGGGCACCCGTCATGGTGCCCGCCGGAGCTTCGTGGTGTGCCGGGAGAGGACCCCTCAGACCCCTCCCGGCGGTCGTCAGGCCGCCTCGGGAGTCAGCAGCAGTGCCTCCGTCGGGCAGCACTCCGCCACGTCCATGGCGGCCTGGATGGCCTCCTCGCCCTCCAGCACGTCCTGCAGCACCACGCCCTTGCCGTCCTCCACACGGAACAGCTGCGGGTTCATGGCGACGCAGGTACCCGCGCCGGCGCAGGCCTTCAGGTCGATCGTGAGCCTCATCTTCATCGCGGGTCGCCTCCGAGTCTCAGCGCGGTCAGGAACCGGAACCGTGCAGGTCGACCGGGAGCGCCAGCACGCTCCGCAGCAGCCAGCTCTCGGCGTACGTGATCTGGTCGCGCGGCACCGCGAGGCGGGCGTTCGGGAACCGCTCGAAGAAGGCCGGGATCGCGATCCGGGACTCCAGGCGGGCCAGCGCCGCGCCCAGGCAGTTGTGCAGGCCGTGCCCGAGACCGAGGTGACGCGGACCCGTGCGCGTGATGTCCAGCGCGTCCGGGTTCTCGAAGACCTCCGGGTCACGGTTGGCGGACTGCAGCGCGGCGATCACCGTGGAGCCCTTGGGGATGGTCGCTCCGGCGAACTCCACGTCCTGGGTGGCGAAGCGGATCAGGGCCACCGTCAGCGCCCCGTCGTACCGCAGGAACTCCTCCACCGCGGAGTCGGCCAGCTCGGGCCGCTCGGCGAGCAGCTTGCGCTGGTCCGGGTGGTCCATGAGCGCGAGGATCGCCGAACCGATCAGGTTCCGGGTGGTGTCCAGACCGACCATGATCATCAGAGCGACCATGGCGATGAGCTCGTTCTCGTTCAGGCGATCCTCGCCGTCACGGGCGGCGATGAACACCGACGTCAGGTCCTCGCCGGGGTTGCGGCGCTTCTCGTCGATGATCTCGCGGCCGTAGTCGACGATCTCCTGGTACGCGAGCGTCGACTCCGTCATCCGCTCGGGGTCGACGACCAGGGCCTTCTCGATGGCGTGCAGGATCTGCCGGAACTTGTCCAGCGGAATGCCCAGCACACGGCCGATGACCTCGGCCGGCACGGTGCTGGCGAACTCCATGACGTCCGGCTTCTCCATCGCCTCCAGCCGGTCGAGGGCGGAGCTCACGATCTCCCGTGTCGGCTCCTCCCACAGCGCGGTGCGCCGCGGCGTGAAGGCGCTCATCGCCAGCTTCCGGACCCGGGTGTGGTCCGGCGGGTCGAGCACGGAGAGGATGCGCTCGATGACCGTGCCGGAACCGAAGACCAGGCCCGACTTCTTGAAGTCGTCGGTCGCCCAGACGGTCGCGTCACTGCTGAAGCGCTGGTAGTCGCCCAGGAGCTCCTTCACGTCCTCGTAACGGGACACGATCCACATCGGCAGATCGCCGACCGGGAAGGTGAGCTGGTGCACCGGGGCGTTCTTGCGGAGCCACGCGAACGCAGGATACGGATCCTGGAAATAGTCGTGACCGAAAAGATCTGGCGCAAGCGCCGAGGATGTCATCGCTGCCCTCTCCATCAGGAAGGTGATCCGAGTCGACGTCGAACAACGTCCACGTGCTCTGCCGAGGAGGCTACGAGGGGGGGTTCAACCTTCCGGTCATGCGGTGGTAATCGGCCAACCGGCGTACAGAGCAAGCCGGTTCGCGCCGCCGCGGGCGGAGCGCGGGCCAATTGACACTCTCTCCGCCGGGGGCCGCGGCCCTCCCGGGGTTCGTGGCTACCGTGTGCAGTCCACGCCGAGGCATGTGCGAAGCGGACGCCGACGACTGAACAGGAGCGTGTGCAGTGCAGTTCAATCTCATCGGCCCGTTCGAGATCACCACCGACGACGGCCGAGAGCTCGCTCCCAGCGCGCCGAGAATCCGTCAGATGCTCGCGCTGCTCGCGCTCCAGCCCCGCGAGACCGTCTCCATCGACGCCCTCGTCCAGGAACTGTGGGCCGACGACGCCCCGCCGAGCGCCCTGAAGATCGTCCACACCCACGTCTCGCAGGCCCGCCGCCTGTTCACGGAGGAGGCGGTCACCTCTCCCGGCCGCGACCTGCTGCTCACCCGGGCGCCGGGCTACCTGCTCCAGGTGAACGACGACGAGGTCGACGTCATGAGCTTCGAGAGCTTCATCAAGCGCGCCCAGTGGGAGTTCGCCGAGGGCACCCCCGGCCGCGCCGCCGACTTCCTCGGCCGCGCCCTCGCCCTGTGGCGCGGACCCGTGCTCAGCGACGTCGCCGTCGGCTCCACCCTCGCCGGCTGGATCGCCCGGGTCGAGGAGCTGCGCATACGCGCCCTCGAACTCCACGTCGAGGTCGAGAACCACTTCGGCCGCTACCGGGAGCTCCTGCCCGAGCTGCGGACGCTGGTCAACGACTACCCCCTTCACGAGTGGTTCCACGGCCAGCTCATCTCCGCCCTGCACCGGGCCGGGCGCCGCGGCGAGGCCCTGGAGGCGTACGGGAACCTCTACCGCCTCCTCAAGAGCGAACTCGGCCTCGCCCCCTCGCCCGACCTGCGCCGCCTCCAGACCGAGATCCTCAACGCGGCCGGCCCCGACCTCACCCTCTCGCCGCGCCGCCGGCCCGCCCGGGACCGCAGCGACCTCCCGCCGCTGCCCCCGTTCCCGGCCGTCGCCATCGCCGGCTGACCCGGCGGGGGCCGCCCGGCACGGCCCTTGTACCGTCCGTACCAGGTCCCTCTTCGGGGGTGCACGGGGTACGGAGGCACATCGCACCGCCCAGGGACCCGCACCGTCCCACCGAACAGGAAAGAACCAGATGACCGCGCTCCCCACCCAGCCCGTTCACCGGGACATGCCCGCCCTGCTCCGCCCCCTGCACGCGGAGGTCCTGCGGCGCAACCCCGGCGAACCCGAGTTCCACCAGGCGCTCGGCGAGGTCCTGGAGTCCCTGGAACCGGTGCTCACCGCGCGCCCCGAACTTCTGGAGGCCCGCGTCCTGGAGCGGCTCGTGGAGCCCGAGCGGCAGCTGATCTTCCGCGTGCCGTGGCAGGACGACGCCGGCCGCGTCCACGTCAACCGCGGCTTCCGCGTCGAGTTCAACAGCGCGCTCGGCCCCTACAAGGGCGGCCTGCGCTTCCACCCGACGGTCGGCCTCGGCACCGTGAAGTTCCTCGGCTTCGAGCAGATCTTCAAGAACGCCCTCACCGGCCTGGGCATCGGCGGCGGCAAGGGCGGCAGCGACTTCGACCCGCGGGGCCGCTCCGACGCCGAGGTCATGCGCTTCTGCCAGTCCTTCATGACCGAACTGCACCGCCACCTCGGCGAGCACACCGACGTCCCCGCCGGTGACATCGGCGTCGGCGGCCGCGAGATCGGCTACCTCTTCGGCCAGTACCGGCGCATCACCAACCGCTGGGAGGCCGGCGTCCTCACCGGCAAGGGCATCGGCTGGGGCGGCTCCCTCGTCCGCGCCGAGGCCACCGGATACGGCAACGTCCTCTTCGCCCGGGAGATGCTGCGGACCCGGGGCGAGGACCTGGAGGGCCGTCAGGTCACCGTCTCCGGCTCCGGCAACGTCGCCCTCTACTCCATCGAGAAGGCGCAGGCGCTCGGCGCGCACGTGCTCACCGCCTCCGACTCCGGCGGCTACGTCGTCGACGAGAAGGGCATCGACCTCGCCCTCCTCAAGGAGATCAAGGAGCACGAGCGCGGCCGCGTCAGCGACTACGCCGAGCGCCGGGGGGCCTCGGCCCGCTACGTGGCCGGCGGCAGCGTCTGGGACGTCCCCGCCGACGTCGCCCTCCCCTCGGCCACCCAGAACGAACTGGACGCCGACGCCGCGCGCACCCTGGTCCGCAACGGCGTCAAGGCGGTCTCCGAGGGCGCCAACATGCCCACCACCCCCGAGGCCGTCCGCGTCCTGCGCGAGGCCGGCGTCCTCTTCGGCCCGGGCAAGGCCGCCAACGCGGGCGGCGTGGCGACCAGCGCCCTGGAGATGCGGCAGAACGCCGCCCGCGAGTCCTGGACCTTCGACCAGGTCGAGACCCGGCTCGCCGGCATCATGCGCGATATCCACGAGACCGTCCGTACGACCGCGGAACGCTACGGGGCCCCCGGAGACTACGTCGTGGGCGCCAATATCGCCGGATTCGAACGCGTCGCCGACGCGATGCTCGCCCAGGGCGTCGTCTGACCGGTCCGGACGACGGAGGCCCCGCGACGGCCGGTACGGGCCGGCGCGGCGCCTGCGGGTCCGTACCGTCCCCGGACGGCGCGCCCGTGGCGGCCGGTACGGCACGGGCCGGGACTTCCGGCTCCGTACCGCCGCCGGGCGGAGCGGCCGTGGCGGCCGGTACGAGAGGGGGCGCGGTCCCCGGCCCCGTACCGCCGGGCGAGGCCGCGGGGGACGGGTCCGGGGTGCCCGCCGGCACGGCGTACGGGACCGGCCGGCGGCGGGTCGCGGCGGCGGTGATCGCGGCTATCGCGAGGGCGGCGACGGCCAGGACGGTCATCACCGTGCGGAACGCGTCCAGCCAGTCGGGCGCGCCCGACCCCGGGGCGGCGGCGCCGCCGGGGGAGAGGCGGTGGAAGAAGACGAGCCCGGTGAGGGCGATGCCGAGGACGCCCGCCGTCTCCTGCGCCGTGCCGAGGACACCGGCCGCCATGCCGGTCAGGCGCGCCCGTACGCCCGCCAGCGCGGCGGCCGTCAGCGGGGCCATGAGCAGCCCCATGCCGGCCCCGGTCACGGCGAGTCCGCCGATCAGCCCCACGGGCAGCCCGGTGGCGGCGACGGAGGAGGCGGACCAGCCGATCAGCGCGAAGCCCGCCGCGAGGACCGTGCCGCCGAGGACGGCGATCCGGTTGCCGAGCCGGCCGGTGAGCCGGCCCGTCTGCATGGAGGCGGCGAAGAAGGAGGCGTTGAGCGCGACGCCGACCACGCCCGCCGTCACCGGTGACATGCCCCGGCCCTCCTGGAGGAAGAGGGACAGCACGAACGTCAGCCCCGCCGACCCCCCGAACAGCAGGGCCACGCACACCACGCCCCGGCTGAAACCGGGGTCCCGGAAGACCACCGGGTCCAGCAGCGGGCTGCGGCCCGCCGCGATCCGGCGCCGCTGGTGCGCGGCGAACCCCGCGAGCAGCGGCAGGGACAGGCCGAGGCTCACCCACGTCCAGGCCGGCCACCCGGACTCGCGGCCGACGACCAGCGGCAGCACCAGCGCCACGAGCCCGGTGGCGGACAGCACCGCCCCGAACGGGTCGAGCCCCCGCGCCCCGGTCCCGGAACCCGCCCCGTCCGCCGGCAGCAGCCGCACCATCGCCAGCGCGAGCACCCCCAGCGGCACGTTGATGAGGAAACAGGCCCGCCACCCGAGCCCGCCCAGGTCCGCCGCCAGCAGCAGCCCGCCGACGGCCTGTCCGCCGGTCCCGGCGACGCCCACGGTCGCCCCGTACCAGGCGAAGGCCCGCGCCCGGTCGGCGCCGGGGAACATGCGGCCGATCAGCGCGAGGACCTGAGGTGCCATCAGCGCGGCGGCGAGCCCCTGCGCGATCCGCGCCGCCACGAGGAACCCCGGCCCCGTCGCCAGCCCGCACGCCGCCGACGCGCCGGTGAACAGCGCGAGCCCCACGACGAACACCCGCCGCGGCCCGTACAGGTCGCCGAGCCGCCCGGCGGTGATGAGGCCGATGGCGTACGCGAGGCCGTACCCGACGAGCACCGCCTGCAGGGCGGTCCGTCCCGCGTCCAGGTCGCGGCGGGTCGCCGGCGCCACCGCGTTGACGATGAAGAAGTCGAGCGTCGTCATGAACACCGCGGCGAGCACCACGAGCAGGGCCCACCAGCGGGTCCGCCCCTCCGTTTTGGCCCGTCTCCCGGCTCTGTCCCGGTGGCCGGTTCCGGCCCGGTCCTGGGTTCCGGCCCGGTTCCCGGCCGGGCTGCGATGGGCGGGGAGGCGTACGACCGACGGCATGCGGTCCTCCTGACGGGGGGAGCGGACGGGCCGGGGAACGGCGCAGGGGTAGCCCGGATGGAGCTCGGGCTACCCCTGTGCGGTGGTGCGTGACGGACACGGACCGGTGGTGCGTGGCGGTGCGGTGACCAAGCCCGCCGGGCTCAGTGACCGGCCGGCACGTGCACCTTCTGCGCCTCGGCGGAGGCGCCGTCACCGGCGGCGACCGGCGGCTGGGCCGGCTTGCGGCTCAGCAGCAGGAGCAGCGCGGTGACCAGGCCGACCATCGCGAAGATGGCGGTGGCCAGGAACCCGGCCTGGAAGCCGTCGTTGAGGCCGGCGGCGTCCGTGCCGGTGGTGTAGGCGAAGGCCACCGAGGAGGCGATGGCGATGCCGAGCGCGGCGCCGATCTGGAAGACCGCGTTGTTGATGCCGGAGACCAGACCGGACTCCTCCGGCTTGGCACCCGTCAGCGAGGCGATCGACGCGGCCACGTTCGTGGAGCCGATACCGGAGCCGAAGATGACCAGGCCGAAGAACAGGTCGCTCCAGTAGCCGCCGTTCGGGTCGATCTGGGTGAGCAGGAGCAGACCGACGGAGAGCAGCGTCATACCGACGATGGCGATCGGCTTGTAGCCGACCTTCGCGACGAGCCGGGCGCTGACGTTCGCGCCGATGATCGACATCAGGGCGTAGATCGCGGTGCTCAGACCGAACTTGACGGCGCTGTAGCCGAGCACCTGCTGGGCGTAGAGCGAGGTGATGAGCGCACCGCCGTAGACCGCCATGGCGACGATGATCATCAGGATGTTGCCGCCGACGACCGTGGGGGAGCGGAAGATGCGCAGCGGGATCAGCGGGGCCTGCGACTTGCTCTCGATGACGGTGAAGACGACCAGCAGCACGGCGGCGGCGATCAGCATCCAGACGGTCTGACCGCTGCCCCAGCCGACGATCGGGGCCTCGGAGACCGCGTACACCAGGAGGGCGATGGCGGCGGTGATGGTGATGGCGCCGGCCGGGTCGAAGCGGCGGCGGCCGGCACGGACCGGGGTCTCCTTCAGCAGACGCGGGCCGAAGATGAGGACCGCGGCGACGACCGGGACGTTGATGTAGAAGATCCACTCCCAGCCCAGGCCGTCGGTGATCGGGCCACCGATGAGGAGGGCGGCGGTGGCACCGAAGGCGCCGATGCCGGTCCAGATGCCCAGCGCCTTGTTGCGCTCCGGGCCCTCGGCGAAGGTGTGCATGAGGACGGCCATGGCGGTCGGCGTCATGACGGCGGCGGCCACACCCTGGATGACACGGGCGGTGATGAGCACCTCGTCGGTCCACGCCAGACCGCACAGCACCGAGGCGACACCGAACAGGGCCGTGCCGAAGAGGAACATCCTGCGCCCGCCGAGCAGGTCGGCGGTGCGCCCGCCGAACATCAGCAGACCGCCGAAGCTCAGCAGGTAGGCGCTCATCACCCACTGGATGCCGCCGGCCGCGAAGCCGAGCTCCGTCTCGATGGCAGGCAGCGCGAGCATGACGATCTGCGAGTCGACGATCACCATGAAGAACGAGGCGACCAGCAGGGTGAGCGCCAGCCAGCGGCGCGGGTCGGGGGCCGAGCCGGTACGGTCCGCCAGGCCCTGCGACCCGACGTCCGTGGCCTGGCTCGTTCGGTTGTTACGGGATTCGCGAGACATGGGGTCCTCGATTCCTCGATTCCTGATCTCTGGGTCTCCGGCGGTCCGGAACCTTTGCGGGGGTCTCGGGCGTTCAGGAGTCGCTGCGTGCCTGGCCGCCGTCCGCTTCCTTACGACGGCTTTACGAACACCCTGGCCCCTGCTTCTCTCGGCACCCTCACGCCCGGCTCCCGAACGTCACCTCGCGCGCTCACGGGCTCTCACGGCCTCTCACGGCCGCTCCCGCCCGGTGTTTGCGCGCTGCGGCCCGGTGTTCCCGCGCCTCCCGGCACCCGCGGCCCGCCCCGTACCACTCCCGCTCCCGTACGACCAGGCCGCCCCGCCCCGGCACGGGCCCGCGCCGTACCCCGCCCGGCGGCCGCCCCCGCCCCCGTACCGCCGCTCACGGCGTCCTCACGGCCCCGCACGTCCACCGCCCCCCGCCGCCCCGCGGCTGGGCTACTGTGCGGCCATGCGCTTCCGGGTACTGGGTCTTCTTGAGGTGTGGACCACGGACGGCAGACCGGTCCCCCTGGGGGAACCCAAGGTCCGCGCCCTCCTCGCCGACCTCCTCATACACGCCGGCCGGCCCGTCTCCACGGACCGGCTCCTCGACGACATGTGGGGCGAGGATCTCCCCGGTAAACCCGCGGCAGCCCTCCAGACCAAGGTCTGGCAACTGCGCCGCACCCTGGAGGAGGCGGAGCCCGGCGGACGGGCCCTCGTCGTCTCCCGCGCCCCCGGCTACCTCCTGGACGTCACCCCCGACACCATCGACGCCGGCCGCTTCGCCGACCTGACGGCCCAGGCCCGCGCCACCACCGACCTCCACGCCAAGGTCGCGCTGCTCACCGACGCCCTCGCCCTGTGGCGCGGCCCCGCCTACACCGAGTTCGAGAACGAGGCCTTCGCCCGCCGGGCCGTGCAGCACCTCGAGGAACAGCGCGTCTCCGCCCTGGAGGAGCAGGCCGCCGCCCGCCTGGCCCTCGGCGAACACCACCTGCTCGCCGACGAACTCGCCGGCCTGGTCGCCGCCCACCCGCTGCGCGAACGACTCCACGCCATTCACCTGCGGGCCCTCTACCGCGCCGGCCGCCAGAACGACGCCCTCGACGGCTACGCCCGCCTCCGCGCCCGCCTGCGCGACGAGCTCGGCCTCGACCCGGGCGCCGAACTCACCGCCCTCCACCAGGCGATCCTCCAGCAGGACCCGTCCCTCGACGCCCCCGCGACCACCGCCGCCCCGGCCGGGGCCGCCGCCCCCGCGTCCGGCGCCCCGCGGCAGCGCGGCAACCTGCCCGTCCCCCTCACCGAACTCGTCGGCCGCACCGACGACCTGACGGCCCTGCGGACGCTCCTCACCGACACCACCGGCCCCCGCGGCCGGCTCGTCACCCTCACCGGGCCCGGCGGCGTCGGCAAGACCCGCCTCGCCCTCGAGGCGGCCGCCCAGGCGGCCGACGCCTTCCCGGACGGCGCGTGGCTCGTCGAACTCACCGGCCCGGCCGCCCGCCCCGACACCTCCGGTGACGTGTCCGCCACCGCCCACGTCGTCGCCGCCGCCCTCGGCATGCGCGACGACACCACCCCGGACGGCGCCGACGACCGCCCCGACACCCCGGCCGAACGGCTCGCCACCGCCCTCCACGCCAAACGCGCCCTGCTGCTCCTCGACAACTGCGAGCACGTCGTGGACACCGTCGCCGAACTCACCGGCACCCTCCTCGCCCGCGCCCCCCACCTGCGGGTCCTCGCCACCAGCCAGGAACCCCTCGGCATCACCGGCGAGATCCTCCGGCCCGTCGGCCCGCTCGCCCTGCCCGACACCACCGCCACCGGCCCCGACCACCTCGGCCGCGCCGAGGCCGTCCAGCTGTTCGTCGCCCGCGCCCAGGCCGCCGACCCCGGCTTCGCCCTCACCGCCGACAACGCCGAGGCCGTCGCCGCCGTCTGCCGCCGCCTCGACGGCATCCCGCTCGCCCTCGAACTGGCCGCCACCCGCGTCCGTACCCTCGGCGCCCGCGAACTGGCCGCCCGCCTCGACGACCGCTTCCGCGTGCTCGCCGCCGGCCGCCGCGACGCCCCCGCCCGCCAGCGCACCCTCCGCGCGGTCATCGACTGGAGCTGGGAACTCCTCACCCCCGCCGAGCAGACCGTCCTGCGCCGCCTCGCCGTCCACGCCGACGGCTGCACCCTGGACGCCGCCGAAGCGGTCTGCGCCGACGACGCCCTTCCCGCCGCCGAGGTCCTCGACCTCCTCGCCCGCCTGGTCGACCGGTCCCTCGTCGTCGCCGCCGACACCCCGGCCGGTGTGCGCTACCGGCTCCTCGAATCGGTGGCCGCCTACGGCCTCGAACGCCTCGACGACGCCGGTGAGACCACGGAGGTACGCCGCCGGCACGCCCGCCACCACCTGGCGCTCGCCGAGACCGCCGCCCCGCACCTGCGCGGACGCGATCAGCGCACCTGGCTCGAACGCCTCGACACCGAGGCGGGCAACCTCCGCGCCGCCCTGGAGACCTGCGTCCGCACCGGCGCCGCCGACGACGCCCTGCGCCTGGTCATCGCCCAGTCCTGGTACTGGTTCCTGCGCGGGCGGCTCGGCGAGGCACTGCGCTCCTTCGACCAGGCCCTCTCCGTCCCCGCCGACGACACCGCCGTCTGCCGTGCCCACCACGCCGACGCCACCGTGCGCCGCGCGGCCCTCGCCCTGCACTCCGGCGACGCCGAGGGCCCCGCCCGTGCCGCCGCCGCCTTCCCCCTCATCGACCACATCGCCGACCCCTGCGACCGGGCCCACGCCCTGTGGCTGCTCTCCTTCACCCTGTACGGCTCCGGCGACCTCGCCTCCAACCAGGACCGGGCCACCACCGCGCTCGCCGCCTTCGAGGAACTCGGCGACCCGTGGGGCCGCGCGGCCGCCCTCACCGTCCGCGCCGGACACGCCCTCATCCGCGGCGACTTCCCCGCCGCCTCCCGAGACGCCGGCGTCAGCCTCGGCCTCTTCCGCGAACTGGGCGACCGCTGGGGCCAGTTGAGGGCCGGCGACCTGCTCGCCCAGCTCGCCGAGATCCACGAGGACTACGACGAGGCCACCCGCATGCACCGCGACGGCCTGCGCATGGCCGAGGAGCTCGGCCTGTGGACCGACGCCTCCTACAAATGGTCCGGCCTCGGCCGCATCGCGCTGCTCACCGGCGACCACGCCGAGGCCCGCCGCTTCCACGAGCACGGCCTGCGCCTCGCCGCCGAGCAGGCCCACAAGCGCGGCGAACAGTTCGCCGAGACCGGCCTCGCCCTCGTCGCCCGCCGCGAGGGCCGCCTGGACGACGCCGAGGCCCACCTCACCAAATGGCTCGACTGGCTCCGCGCGGTCTACGGAGACCTCGGCACCGCCCTCGTCATGGCCGAGCTCGGCTTCATCGCCGAACAGCGCGGCGACGCCGACACGGCCCGCGCCCACCACCTCGCCGGCTACGCCGCCGCCCGCGAGACCGGCGACCCCCGCGCCCTCGCCCTCGCCCTCGAAGGACTCGCGGGCACCTACGCGCTGACGGGCCACCACACCCACGCCGCCCGCCTCCTCGGCGCCGCCACCGCCGCCCGCGCATCCGTCGGCCGACCCCTGCCCCGTACGGAGAGCGGCGACGTCGACCGCATCTCCGCCGCCGTACGGGAAGCCCTCGGCGAGGAGCTCTACACCAAGGAACTCACCACCGGCCGCACCTTCGACGCCCACGACCCGGCTCTCCTCGAAGGCGTGTGACCCCGCCACTCACGGGGCCGCCCACCTTTCGTCGGAGTCAGGTCCGGCGGCACCCGGCTCAGGCAGGAGCGCCGGAGTCTCCGCCGTCGATGACGGTCAGGCCCTTGCGCGTCACGTCGCCCGCGTACGGGTCGGGCGCGTCGGCAGGGATGTCCTGGACGGCCCGTCTCTGGGCGGCGCCGTCGCCGTTGAAGACGAAGTCGGCGCGGAGGCGCCAATTCCGCCCGTCGGCGTAGATGCCCCACATCGAAACCGTCAATCGGACCAACCTCGGTACCACCCCCCTGGCCAGGACGGCCACGGCCCGACGCCACCGCGCGGAGCGCCGCCGTCCCGCGGAGCGCCGGCCGGGGTCCACGTACCAAGACCGCGCGGGTTCCCCCGACCCGTTCTCAAGGTCCCCCACGCCCCCGTCACTCCCACTTCACTCCGCCCATGACCCGCCGATGAGCGGCCGGTGAGCGGGGGCTTGGTCCCGTGGCCGGATCGTGTGGTGAGGTGGTGCCGCCTCCGCGGGCCCGGCCGGATCCGGCCACCGTCGCGAGAAGCGCCCCTCCTTCCCCGGTCCGACCGGACCGGCCTGGGCCCGCCCTTTCCAGCCGACCCAGGGAGAGCACTTTGGCGTCCCAGCACACCCCCGTCACGGCCGTGACCGGCACGGCCCCCCCGCCCACCCCCCGCCGCACCGTCCTCAAGGCGGCCGGCCTCGCGACCCTCACCGCCACCGCGGCCACCGCGTTCGGCGCGGCCGCCGCCTTCCCGGCCCACGCCGAGGAGTCCCGGCCCACCGACCCGTACGACGTGATCGTCATCGGTGCCGGCTTCGCCGGGATCGCCGCCGCCCGCGCCGCCCGCGCCCAGGGCAGGCGCACCCTCCTCCTGGAGGCCCGCTCCCGCATCGGCGGCCGCACCTGGACCGGTACCTTCGCCGGTGAGCAGGTCGAGATGGGCGGCGCCTGGGTGCACCCGGTGCACACCCGCGTCTGGCACGAGATACAGAGCCACGGCATATCCCTCGTCGCCGACGACACCCCGCCCGACAGCCTCGTCCTGCCGTCCGGCAGCGGCTTCGCCGCCTTCTCGCCCGACGAGGCGGGCACCCGGCTCGGGGAACTGCTCACGGACTTCTTCGCCGGAGCGGAGTCGTACTTCCCCCAGCCCCACGACCCGCTCCTGCGGGCCGATCTGCTCGCCGAACCCGACCGGCTGACCCTGCGCGACCGGCTCGACCAGCTGCGGCTCTCCCCCCAGGACGACGCATGGCTGGCCGGCCACACCGCCACCGCCGGCGGCACCAACACCCGCGGCGCCTATACCGCCCTGGTCCGCCAGTACGCCCTGTCGGGCTGGGACCTCGGCACGTACAACGGCCTCAACGCCTACCGTCCCGTCAGCGGCATGACCGGTCTCGCCACCGCCATGCTGCGGGACCAGCCCGTCACCCTCCGGCTCAACAGCCCGGTGGCCGCCGTCACCGACACCGGCAGCCGCGTCTTCGTCGACACCCGCCGCGGCGAGCGCTTCACCGCCGCCTCGGTCGTCGTCGCCGTCCCCGCCAACATGTGGAACACGATCGCCTTCCCAGCGGGCCTTCCCCGCGAGTTCGCCGCCGCGTCCGCCGCCGGCATCGCCGTCCCCCACGCCAAGAAGATCTGGATGAAGGTCCGCGGCGGCGCCGGCCGGTTCCTCGCCCAGGGCACCGAGACCGGCAGCCCCCTCATCGGGGTCGTCCCGCACACCGTCCTCGCCGACGGCTCCCTGCTGATGATCGGCTTCAGCGTCGACCCGGCCCTGGACCACACCAGCCTCACCCAGGTCCAGGCCGCGCTGCGCCGCTTCTCGCCCGACGCCGTCGTGGAGGCCCTCGTCTCCCAGGACTGGGGCGCCGATCCGTACGCCCGCGGCGGCTGGTCGTTCATGCGGCCCCTGCAGCTCACCCGGCAGCTGCGCACCCTCCAGCAGCCGTACGGGCGGCTGGTGTTCGCCGGCAGCGACATCGCCGCCGGCTGGTCCGGCTTCGTCGAGGGCGCCGTCGAATCCGGCGAACACGCCGCCGGTCTCGCCCTGGAGATCGCCTCCCGCCGGTCGGTCCTGACGGCCGCCTGACACCCCGCACGAGGAAGGGCCGGAGCGGAACCCCCGCCCCGGCCCTTCCGCATGACCGGAAACGGCGCAGGTGGGAGAGGTGAACGGGAAGAGTGGGTTACCCGGCGATGAGACGGCGGTGAGAAGTTTCCAGCTACGGTCAAGAAAATTCCAACCGCGCCCCACGGGGATGCGCTGTGTGCAGTGACGGCGCGGTTGAGGACACGACCGATGGAGTCACTCTCTTGCGAGTCCTCTTCACCGTCTGGCCCGCGACCGCCCACCTCTATCCGATCGTTCCGCTCGCCTGGGCGCTGCAGAGCGCCGGGCACGACGTGCGGATCGCCGCCCATCCCGCCATGGCCCCCGTCATCACCTCCGTGGGGCTCACCGCCGTCCCGCTGGGCGACCCGGCGGCCGTCCCACCGCCCCGCGCGGCCAACCGGCCGCTCTCCGCCGAGGCCGAGCAGCGGCTCGACCGGCTCACCGAACGGCTCGACCTGGACGCGGACGGCCAGTACGCGTGGGGCGCCTTCCGCCGCTTCATGATTCCGTGCCTGCGGGACTTCCACCCGGCCGACGCCTCCCCCTCCGACCCGATGCCGGCCGTCGACGAGCTCGTCGCCCACGCCCGCTCGTGGCGCCCCCATCTGATCGTCTGGGACCCCTGCTGGCCGTCGGCCGCCGTCGCCGCCCGCGTCTCCGGCGCCGCCCACGCCCGCCTCCTGTGGGGCCTGGACTACTTCGCCTGGGCCGGTGAGACCCTCGCCGCCCGGCGCGCCGCCCTCGGCCCGGACGCGCCCGCCTTCGGCGAGAACCCGCTCGTCGAGGCGGTCCGACCCGTCGCCGAGCGGTACGGCGTCGACGTCGACGACGAACTCCTGTACGGGCAGTGGACCGTCGACCCGATACCGGCGCCCATGCGGCTGCCCACCCGCGTCCGCACCGTCCCCCTGCGCTGGGTGCCCTTCACCGGCACCGGCCCGCTCCCCGACTGGCTGCGCAACCCGCCCGAGCGGCCCCGGGTCGCCCTCTCCCTCGGGGTGTCGGTACGGAAGTTCTTCAAGGACGGCGCCGACCGGGTCGAGGCCCTCCTGGACGCCGTCGCCGGTCTCGACGCCGACGTCGTCGCGACCCTCGACGCCGACCAGCTCGACGGACTGCCGCCCCTGCCCGGCAACGTCCGCACCGTCGACTACGTGCCGCTCAACCAGCTCCTGCCGACGACCTCCGCGATCATCCACCACGGCGGCATCGGCACCTTCGCGGCGGCCGCCGCCTTCGGCGTCCCGCAGCTCGTCAACGACGAGGAGAGCGAGTTCGTCGTCGTGGACGACCACGGCACGCACTCCACCTTCCGCGAACGCCACATGGACGCACCGCCCACCTCCGCCTACGTACGGCGGCGCGGCGCGGGCCTCTCCCTCGACCGCCACACCCAGTCCACCGCCGAGATGCGCGAGCGGATCCGCCGCGTCCTGCGCGAGGACTCCTTCCGGGCCGGCGCGGCGGGCATCCACGACGACCTGCTGGCCACCCCGAGCCCCCACGACCTCGTCCCCGTCCTGGAACGCCTCACCGCCCGGCACGCCGCCCGCGGATCGGAGCAGTAGATGATCAACGTCTTCCAGCCCAGCCTCGGCGAGGAGGAACTCGCCGCCGTCGCCGAGGTCTTCGCCGACAACTGGCTCGGCCACGGCCCCCGCACCCAGAAGTTCGAGGCCGAGTTCGCCGCCCACCTCGGCGTCGACCCACGGCACGTCCTGTTCATCAACTCCGCCACCGCCGGACTGTTCCTCGCCACCGAACTCCTCGGCCTCGGCCCCGGCGACGACGTCGTGCTGCCGTCCATGAGCTTCGTCGCCGCCGGCAACGCCGTCGCCGCCACCGGCGCCCGGCCCGTCTTCTGCGACGTCGACCCCCGCACCCTCAACCCGACCGCCGAGGACGTCGAACGCGCCCTCACCCCCCGCACCAAGGCCGTCGTCGTCCTCCACTACGGCGGCTACCCCGGCGACATCGAACGCGTCGCCGCCCTCTGCCGCGACCGCGGCGTCCACCTCGTCGAGGACGCCGCCTGCGCCGTCGCCTCCGACGTCCGCGGCACCCGGGCCGGCACCTTCGGCGACCTCGCCATGTGGAGCTTCGACTCCATGAAGGTCCTCGTCACCGGCGACGGCGGCATGCTCTACGTACGCGACGCGGAACTCGCCCGCACCGCCCGCACCCTCGCCTACCACGGTCTCGAACAGTCCAGCGGCTTCGCCGCCGCCAAGGTCTCCGCCCGCTGGTGGGACCTGAACGTCCGCGCCTTCGGCCGCCGCGTCATCGGCAACGACGTCACCGCCGCCATCGGCAGCGTCCAGCTCCGCCGGCTGCCCGGGTTCACCGCCCGCCGGCGCGCGATCGCCGAGACCTACGACCGGCTCCTGGCCGGCGCCGACGGCATCACCACCCCGCCGCCCCTGCCCGACGGCCACACCAGTTCGTACTACTTCTACTGGGTCCAGCTGGAGAGCGCGCGCGTCCGCGACGCCGTCGCCGCCGACCTCCTCGAACGCGGCGTCTACACCACCCTGCGCTACCCGCCGCTCCACAAGGTGCCCGCCTACGGCGCCGACGCCGACGCCGACCTCCCCGGCACCGACCGGGCCGCCGACACCACCCTCCTGCTCCCGCTCCACCAAGGGCTCGACGACGCCGACGTCCGCACCGTAGCCGGCGAACTGCGCAAGGCCGTCGAGCACCGGACCTGACCGGAAGGCCCCCCGTGCACACAGCGGAAACCGCCGTCCCCGGGGCGTACGTCCTCACCCCTGACCTGCTGGCCGACGAGCGCGGCTCCTTCCACGAGGCCCTGCGCGTCCCCGCCCTGGAACGGCTCACCGGCCGGCCCTTCACGCCCCGCCAGATCAACTACTCCACCTCGCGCCGCAACACCCTGCGCGGCATCCACGGTGTCACCGTCCCACCCGGCCAGGCCAAGTTCGTCACCTGCGTCCGCGGCGCCGTCCGCGACATCGTCGTCGACCTGCGCGTCGGCTCCCCGGCCTTCGGCCACCACCACACGACCCTGCTCGACGCCGCCTCCGGGCGGTCCGTGTACGTCCCCGAGGGCGTCGGCCACGGCTTCCTCACCCTCACCGACGACACCTGCGTCTGCTACGTCCTCTCCAGCGAGCACGTGCCCGGCACCCAGGTCGACATCGACCCCCTGGACCCTGACCTCGCACTGCCCTGGGGATTCACCGAGCCGCCCCTCATGTCCGCGAAGGACACCCACGCGCCCGGCGTCGAGGCCGCACGCCTCGCCGGTCTGCTCGCCTCCTGGGACGACGTGGCCCCCGGCGGCGCACCCACACCACAGCTGTGAGGAGAACCCCGACGTGAAAGCGCTCGTGCTGGCGGGCGGCACAGGCACCCGCCTGCGCCCGTTCAGCTACTCCATGCCGAAACAGCTCATCCCCGTCGCCAACAAGCCCGTCCTCGAACACGTCCTGGAGAACATCCGCGACCTGGGCGTCACCGAGACCGGCGTGATCGTCGGCGACACCGAACCCGCCATCCGCGCCGCCCTCGGCGACGGCTCCCGCTTCGGCGTCCGCATCACCTACCTGCGCCAGGACAAGCCCCGCGGGCTCGCCCACTGCGTCGTCCTCGCCCGCTCCTTCCTCGGCGACGACGACTTCGTGATGTACCTGGGCGACAACATGCTTCCCGAGGGCGTCACCGACATCGCCGCCGCCTTCCGTGAGCACCGGCCCGCCGCCCACGTCGTCGTCCACAAGGTCCCCGACCCGCAGGCCTTCGGCGTCGCCGAACTCGCCGGCGACGGCACCGTCCTCAGCCTCGTCGAGAAACCCCGCGAACCACGCAGCGACCTCGCCCTCATCGGCGTCTACTTCTTCACCCCCGCCGTCCACGAGGCCGTCGCCGCCATCGAACCCAGCGCCCGTGGCGAACTCGAGATCACCGACGCCATCCAGTGGCTCGTCACCCAGGGCGCCACCGTCCGCGCCGGCGAGTACAGCGGCTACTGGAAGGACACCGGCCGCGCCGAGGACGTCCTCGACTGCAACCGGCGCCTCCTCGCCGCCCTGCCCCCGCGCGTCGACGGCGACGTGGACAGCCTCAGCGACATCGCCCCCAACGTGGTCGTGGAAGCGGGCGCCCGGATCGTACGGTCCCGCGTCGAAGGCCCCGCGATCATCGGCGCCGGCACCCTCGTGGAGGACAGCCACATCGGCCCCGACACCTCCATCGGCCGCGACTGCCTCGTCCGCGGCACCCGGCTCGCCGACTCCATCGTCATGGACGGTGCCACCATCGAACACGTCCCCGGCCTGCGTGCCTCCCTCATCGGGCGCGAGGCCGCCGTCCACCCCACCGGCCGCGGCGAGTCCCGCCACCGCCTGGTCATCGGGGACCACACCCGCGTCGAGGTCGCCCCATGAGAATCCTGGTCACCGGAGGAGCCGGCTTCATCGGCTCCCACTACGTCCGCACCCTGCTCGCCGGCGGCTACCCCGGCTACGAGGACGCCCACGTCACCGTCCTCGACAAACTCACCTACGCCGGCAACCGCGACAACATCCCCCTCGGCCACCCCCGCCTCACCCTCGTCGAGGGCGACGTCTGCGACCTCCCGCTGCTCCTCGAGGTCCTCCCCGGCCACGACGCCGTCGTCCACTTCGCCGCCGAATCCCACGTCGACCGCTCCCTGGCCGCCGCCGCCGAATTCGTCCGCACCAACGTCGGCGGCACCCAGACCCTCCTCGAAGCCTGCGTGGCCACCGGCGTCGCCCGCGTCGTCCACGTCTCCACCGACGAGGTGTACGGCACCATCGCCGAAGGCTCCTGGACCGAGGACCACCCGCTGCTGCCCAACTCCCCGTACGCGGCGACCAAAGCCTCCTCGGACCTCATCGCCCGCGCCTACTGGCGCACCCACGGACTCGACCTGTCCCTCACCCGCTGCTCCAACAACTACGGGCCCTACCAGCACCCCGAGAAACTCATCCCCCTCTTCGTCACCAACCTCCTGGAGGGCGGCACCGTCCCCCTCTACGGCGACGGCCTCAACGTCCGCGAATGGCTCCACGTCGACGACCACTGCCGCGCCATCCAGCTCGTCCTCACCCGCGGCCGCCCCGGCGAGATCTACAACGTCGGCGGCGGCAACGAGCAGACCAACCTCGCCGTCACCGAACGGCTGCTGCACCTCTGCGGCGCCGACCGCTCCGCCGTCCGCCACGTCGCCGACCGCAAGGGCCACGACCTGCGCTACTCCCTGGACGAGACCAAGATCCGCGAGGAGCTGGGATACGCCCCTCTCGTCCCGTTCGACCAGGGCCTGGCCGACACCGTCGCCTGGTACCGCGACAACACCGCCTGGTGGAAGGCGTCCAAGCACCGCCACGAAGAGGCCCGGGACCACGACCACGGAGAGGGAAACCCCGCATGAGCGACCACAAGGCACTCGTCCTGGACGAGACCCGCAAGTACCACCAGGACAGCGAGCACACCGCGACCACCACCGGCTTCGTCCCCGGCGTCACCGAGATATGGCCCTCCGGAGCCGTCCTCGACGCCGACGACCGCGCCGCACTCGTCGAAGCCGCCCTCGACCTGCGCATCGCCGCCGGCCCCAGCTCCCGGAAGTTCGAGTCCGCCTTCGCCCGCCGCATCGGCGTCCGCAAGGCCCACCTCACCAACTCGGGCTCCTCCGCCAACCTCCTCGCCCTGTCCGCCCTCACCTCCCACCTCCTGGAGGACCGGCGGCTGCGCCCCGGCGACGAGGTGATCACCGTCGCCGCCGGCTTCCCCACCACCGTCAACCCGATCGTCCAGAACGGGCTCGTCCCCGTCTTCGTGGACATCGAACTCGGCACGTACAACACCACCGCCGAACGCGTCGCCCAGGCCATCGGCCCCCGCACCCGGGCCATCATGATCGCCCACGCCCTCGGCAACCCCTTCGAGGCCGCCGAGATCGCCCGCCTCGCCGAGGACCACGGCCTCTTCCTCGTCGAGGACAACTGCGACGCCGTCGGCTCCACCTACCAGGGCAAGCTCACCGGCACCTTCGGTCACTTCAGCACGGTCAGCTTCTACCCGGCCCACCACCTCACCATGGGGGAGGGCGGCATCGTTCTGACCTCCAACCTCCAGTACGCGCGGATCGTAGAATCCCTCCGCGACTGGGGCCGGGACTGCTGGTGCGAACCGGGCAAGAACAACACCTGCCTCAAGCGGTTCGACTACCAGATGGGCACCCTGCCCGCCGGGTACGACCACAAGTACATCTTCAGCCACGTCGGCTACAACCTGAAGGCCACCGACCTCCAGGCCGCCCTCGGACTGAGCCAGCTCACCAAGCTCGACTCCTTCGTCGAGGCCCGCAAGCGCAACTGGCGCCGCCTGCGCGACGGCCTCGACGGCGTCCCCCACCTGCTGCTGCCCGAGGCCACCCCCGGCAGCGACCCCAGCTGGTTCGGCTTCGTCCTCACCGTCGACCCCGACGCCCCCTTCACCCGCGCCGCCCTCGTCGACTTCCTCGAATCCCGCAAGATAGGCACCCGGCGCCTCTTCGCCGGCAACCTCACCCGCCACCCGGCCTACCTCGACCGGCCCCACCGCGTCTCCGGCACCCTCACCAACAGCGACATCGTCACCGAGCACACCTTCTGGGTCGGCGTCTATCCCGGCCTCACCGACGAGATGCTCGACTACGTCATCGCCTCCATCCGCGCCTTCGTGGAGGACCACACGTGACCACCGCCGCCACCCTGCGCCCCCGCCACGACGACCGGCTCGCCGACCGCCTCGCCCGCTCCGCCGCCGTCACCGACACCGGCCACCAGCTGCGCACCGACGCCTTCGGCGACTGGCTCGACGCCCGCCGCCGCGCCCACCACTTCCGCGTCGACCGCATCCCCTTCGCCGCCCTCGACGGCTGGTCCTTCGACCCCGCCACCGGCAACCTCGGCCACCGCAGCGGACGCTTCTTCACCGTCGAAGGACTCGATGTCACCGTCGGCCAGGGCCCCACCGCCCGGCACTGGCAGCAGCCCGTCATCAACCAGCCCGAAGTCGGCATCCTCGGCATCCTCGCCAAGGAGTTCGACGGCGTCCTGCACTTCCTCATGCAGGCCAAGATGGAGCCCGGCAACCCCAACCTGCTCCAGCTCTCGCCCACCGTCCAGGCCACCCGCAGCAACTACACCAAGGTCCACCGGGGCGCCGACGTGAAGTACCTCGACCACTTCACCGGCCCCCGCCGCGGACGCGTCCTCGCCGACACCCTCCAGTCCGAACACGGCTCCTGGTTCCACCACAAGGCCAACCGCAACGTCCTCGTAGAGACCACCGACGACGTACCCGACGACGACGACTTCTGCTGGCTCACCCTCGGCCAGATCGGACGCCTCCTGCTGCGTCCCAACACCGTCAACATGGACGCCCGCACCGTCCTCGCCTGCGTCCCCGCCGGCCACGGCACGCCCGACGCCCTGCACACCGACACCGACCTGCGGTCCTGGATCACCGGCGAACGCTCCCGCCACGACCTCCACGCCCGCCGCATCCCGCTCGCCCACGTCACCGACTGGATCCGCGACGACCACACCGTCCGCCACGTCCACGACCGCTACTTCCGCGTCACCGCCGTCTCCGTCGAAGCCGGCAACCGCGAGGTCACCGGCTGGACCCAGCCCCTCTTCGAACCCGTCGGCCGCGGCGTCACCGCCTTCGCCGTCCGCTCCTTCGCCGGCGTCCCCCACCTCCTCGTCCACGCCCGCGTCGAGGCCGGCTTCCTCGACACCGTCGAACTCGGCCCCACCGTCCAGTACACCCCCGAGAACTTCGCCCACCTCACCGGCGACGACCGGCCCCCCTTCCTCGACGCCGTCCACGCCGCCCCCGCCACCGCCGTCCTCTACGAGGCCGTCCACGCCGAGGAAGGCGGCCGCTTCCTCAACGCCGAGAGCCGCTACCTCCTCGTCGACGCCGACCGCGCCGGCCTCCCCGAGGACCTCCCGCCCGGCTACCGCTGGGCCACCCCCGCCCAGCTCACCGACCTGCTCCGGCACAGCCACTACCTCAACGTCCAGGCCCGCACCCTGCTCGCCGTCCTCACCACCGGAGCCGTGACGCTGTGACCGCGCCCCTCCGCGTCGGCGTCCTCGGCTGCGCCGACATCGCCCTGCGCCGCATGCTGCCCGCCCTCGCCGCCGCGCCCACGGCCGAACTCGCCGCCGTCGCCAGCCGAGACCCGGCGAAAGCACGGCAGGCCGCCGCCCCCTACGGCTGCCGTGCCGTCCACGGCTACCGCGCCCTCCTCGACGACGACGCCGTCGACGCCGTCTACATCCCGCTGCCCGCCGCCCTCCACGCCCCCTGGACCGAGGCCGCGCTCACCGCGGGCAAGCACGTCCTCGCCGAGAAACCCCTCACCACCGACGCCGCCACCACCGCCCGGCTCACCGACCTCGCCCGGGCCCGCGGACGCGTCCTCATGGAGAACGTGATGTTCGTCCACCACGGCCTCCACCGCGCCGTCCGCGACCTCGTCGCCGACGGCGCCATCGGCGAACTCCGCTCCTTCCACGCCGCCTTCTGCGTCCCCCGCCGCGACCCCGGCGACATCCGCCTGCGCGCCGACCTCGGCGGCGGCGCCCTCGCCGACACCGGCGTCTACCCCCTGCGGGCCGCCCTCCACCACCTCGGCACCGGCCTGCGCACCGCCGGCGCCGCCCTCACCCACCCCCACGGCGCCGACCCCACCACCACCCCGGTGGAAACCTCCGGCTCCGCCCTGCTCACCACCCCCGAAGGCGTCACCGCCCACCTCACCTTCGGTCTCGACCACGCCTACCTCAACCGCTACGAACTCCACGGCAGCCACGGCCGCCTCACCGTCGACCGCGCCTTCACCCCGCCCGCCGACCACGCACCCGTCATCCACCTGGAAACGCCCGGGCGGGGACGCGCCCTGCGCGTCCCCGCCGAGGACCAGGTGGCGAACACCGTCGCCGCCTTCACCGCCGCCGTACGCAACGGCACCCCACCCGACCCGGTCACGCTCGTCCAGGCCACGCTCCTGGACGAGCTCCGGGCCGCCGCCGGCACCCCCACGGCCCCGGCGGGCGGGGCCGCCTACTCGAACAGCGGGGGGATGCCCTGACCCATGCCACCGTCCGCGTGCAGCACGGTGCCGGTGCTGAACGTCGCGTCGAAGCCCAGGTACAGCACCGCCGCGGCGATCTCCTCCGGCTCCGCGTGCCGGCCCAGCGGGGTCAGCTGCGCGCCTTCCTTCTCGTTCGCCGCCTTCTCCTCCTCCGTCATGTTCGCGTAGCCCATCGTCGGCGTCAGGGTGAAGCCGGGGCTGACCGCGTTCACCCGGATCTTCCGCGACAGCAGCTCGGCCGCGAACACCTTCGCGAAACCGCCCACCGCCGCCTTCATGCCCGTCGCCACACTGGTGCCCGGGTAGCCGTGCCCGACGAGCACGGCCGTCGTGAAGACGATCGAACCCCCGTCGTTCACCAGCGGCGCCAGCGCCTGCGTCGTGAAGAAGGCGCCCTTGGTGTTGATGTCGAAGGACTTGTCGAACGCCTCCTCCGTCACCTCCTCCAGCATGCCCAGCTCCGCATAGCCGACGTTCACGAACAGGAAGTCGATCCGGCCGAGCTTCTCCTCGACGATCCCGCCCAGTGCCCTGATGTCGGCCATGCTGCCCGCGTCCGAGCGCACCACGTGCGCCGGCAGGCCCGCGAGCTCGGTGCGCACGGCCTCGATGTTCTTCTCGTTACGCCCGGTCAGCAGCACCTCGGCGCCGCCGTCGAGCAGCGCCCGGACCACGGCCAGCCCGATGCCGTGCGTACCACCGGTGATCACGGCCTTCTTGCCCGCGTACTTCCCCATGACCAACGACCCGCTTCCTTCGTGGACAACCTGTGCCGGACGGTGTGCTCCGGCCGTTGTCCCCGAGCGTGTCCCCCCGCCCTGTCGCCCCGCTGTCGTCCGCTGTCGCCGCGCTGACACGCCCCGACAGCTATCCTGATCATCATGCGTTTCGGGGTTCTCGGCTCACTCACCGTACGGACGGCCGAGGGGACCCCGGTCCCGGTGACGGAGACCAAGGTCCGCACCCTCCTCGCCCATCTCCTCGTCCACGCCGGCCGGCCCGTGCCCGCGCACCGGCTCATCGACGACCTGTGGGGCACCGAGCCACCCCGCAACCCCGCCAACGCCCTCCAGAACAAGATCTCCCGGCTCCGCCACATCCTCGGCACCGCCGCCCCCGGGGGCCGCGGCCGGCTGGCGTTACGACCCGGCGGCTACGTCCTGGACATCGACTCCGACCACCTCGACGCCACCCGCTTCCGGGCCCTCGCCGCCCGCGCCAGGACCGCGCCCGCCCCCGGCGAGCGGGCGGCCCTCCTCACCGACGCCCTCGCCCTGTGGCGCGGTCCCGCCTACGCGGGCCTGGCCGACCACCCGGTCCTGCGCGCCGCCGCCGACGCCCTGGAGGAGGAACGGCTCGCGGCCCTGGAGGACCTCGCCGAGAACCGCCTCGCGCTCGGCGAGCACGAGGCCCTCGCCGCCGAACTCGCCGAGCCGGTCGCCCGCCACCCCCTGCGCGAACGCCTCCGCGCCGCCCACCTGCGCGCCCTGTACGGCACGGGTCGCCGCCACGAGGCCCTGCGCTCGTACGGGGACCTGCGCGACCGGCTCGCCGAGGAACTCGGCCTCGACCCGGGCCCCGCCCTCACGGCCCTCCACGAGGCCATCCTCCGCGACGCCCCGGACCCCCACGCCCCCCCACCCCCCGAAACCGCCGGTACGGCCCCGGCCCCGGGAGCCGCAGGCACCAGTACGCCCCCGGCCCCCGCCCCGTTCGTGACCCCCGCCGACGCCCGTACGGCCCCCGCCTCCGCTCCCCACGCGGCGCCGGGCCCCTCCTCGTCCGGGCCCACGGCGGACGCCGGTGCGCTCCCGGCCCCGGCAGCCGCCGCCACGACCCCCGAATCCGGCCCCGCCTCCGACGCGCTCCCGCCCGGCCGCCCCCGCACCAACCTCCCCGCCCAGCACACCGCGCTCATCGGCCGCGCCGCCGCCCTCGCCGACCTGCACACCGCGCTCACCGCCCACCGTCTGGTGACGCTCACCGGCCCCGGCGGCGTCGGCAAGACCCGCCTCGCGCTCGAAGCCGCCTCCCGCGCCGCGCCCGCCTTCCCCGACGGCACCTGGCTCGTCGAACTCGCCGCCCTCGACACCGCCCCCGACACCGCGACCACCGCCGCCGACCCCGTCGCCGCCCTCGCCGAGGCGCTCACCACCGCCCTCGGCATCCGTGACGACACCCTCACCAGCCCCACCCCGCTGCACTGCCTCACCGAGACCCTCCGCGACCGGACCCTTCTGCTCGTCCTCGACAACTGCGAGCACCTCACCGCCCCCGTCGCCCACCTCGTCGCCCACCTGCTGCGCACCGCCCCCGGCGTACGCGTCCTCGCCACCAGCCAGGAACCCCTCGGCGTCCCGGGCGAACAGGTCCGGGCCGTCCCCCCGCTCGACCTGCCACCGCCCGCGCCCTCCGCCGAGGGGCCGGCCCCGGACGCCCTGCTCCGTTCGGGCGCGGTCCGCCTCTTCGTCGCCCGCGCCACCGCCGCCGTCCAGGACTTCACGCTCACCGCCGACAACGCCGGGGCCGTCGCCGCCATCTGCCGCCGGCTCGACGGCATCCCCCTCGCGCTCGAACTCGCCGCCACCCGCCTGAGGGTCCTCGGCCCCCAGGGGCTCCTGGACCGGCTCGACGACCGCTTCCGCCTGCTCACCGCGGGCCCGCGCACCGCCCCCGCCCGCCAGCAGACCCTGCGCGCCATGATCGACTGGAGCTGGGAACTCCTCACCGCATCCGAGCAGATCGTCCTGCGCCGCCTCGCCGTCCACGCCGACGGCTGCACCCTGGACGCCGCCGAGACCGTCTGCGCCGGCGAGGGCGTCAAGCGGGAGGACGTCCTGGACCTCCTCGCCCGCCTGGTCGACCGGTCCCTCGTCGTCGCCGCCGAAACTCCCGCCGGCGTCCGCTACCGGCTCCTGGAATCCGTCGCCGCCTACTGCCACGAGCGTCTCCACGAGGCGGGCGAACACAGTGCCCTGACCCGTCGTCACCGCGCCCATTACACGGCCCTGGCCGAACGCGCCCGCCCCCACCTGCGCGGCCCTGACCAGCGCGCCTGGCTCACCCGACTCGACCAGGAGACGGCCAACCTCCGCAAGGCCGCCGAACGCCCCGACACCGGACACACCGACGCCGAACACTCCGACCCCGAGGACCCCACCCCCCTCCTCCGCCTCGCCGACGCCCTGGCCTGGTACTGGATCCTGCGCGGCCGGCTGCGCGAGGCCCGCCGCACCCTCCGTACCGCCCTCACCACCGCCCCGCCCGGCGCGCCCCCGGCCCTCGTCGCCTCGGCCACCGCCTGGTGGACCGCCGTCACCCTCCTCCAGGGCGACGGCGACGACCGCGCCGCCCGCCTGGCCACCGCCCTGGACCTCACCGCCGCCCTGGACGACCCCCACGCCCTCGCCCACACCCGGTGGCTCCTCGGCTTCGCGCTCCTGCCCACCGGCGACCTCCGCACCAGCGAGACCCTCACGCGCCGGGCCCTCGACGGCTTCACCGCACTCGACGACCCCTGGGGCACCGCCGCCGCCCTCGCCGTCAGCGCCACCCACGCCCTCGTCCGCGGCGACCTGCCCGCGCTGCGCACCACGGGCGAACGCAGCGCCCGCACCTTCACCGAGCTCGGCGACCGCTGGGGCAGGCTCCAGACCGTCCACCCCCTCGCCTCCCTCGCCGAGTCCACCGGCGACCACGACACGGCCCTGCGCCTCCACGAGGAGGGCCTGCGCATCGCGGAGGAACTCGGCCTGTGGACCGAGGCTTCCCACCGCCTCTCGGGCCTCGGCCGCATCGCCCTGCTGCGCGGCGACCACGCCCGCTCGCGCGCCCTGCACGAGCGCGCCGCGCGGCTCTCCGCCGACCACTCCGACCGCCCCGGCGTCGCCCACGCGGAGATCGGCCTCGCCCTCACCGCCCGCCGCGTCGGCGACCTCGACGAGGCCGAGGTCCATCTGCGCAGCGTCCTGGCGTGGAGCGAGCGCGTGGACTTCGCCACCGGCCGCGCCCTCGTCCTGGCCGAACTCGGCTTCGTCGCCGAACTCCGCGGCGACGCCGACACGGCCCGCGCCCGCCACCTCGCCGGCCTCGCCGCCGCCCGGGAGACCGGCGACCCGAGGGCCCTCGCCCTCGCCCTCGAAGGCCTCGCCGGCGCCCACGCCCTGGCCGGCGAGGCCACCCGCGCCGCCCGGCTCCTCGGCGCCGCGCACGCCGCCCGTGCCTCCGTCGGCGCCCCCCTGCCGCCGGCCGAACGAGGTGACGTCGACCGCGTCACCGCCACCCTCCGGGCGGCCCTCGGCGACGCCGCCCTGGCCGCCGCCTTCGCCGAGGGAACCGGCCTCGGCCCCGCCGAGGCCGCTGTACAGGAGGCCGGGACCGCCCCCTGATCTTCGTGGCTTCCGCCACTACGGCCCCCTGCCCGCCCGGCACCAGACTGCCCGTCGGACCACACGGCAACGGGGAGGACCACCATGACCACCCAGCAGTACGACGAGATCGGCGAGGCCTACGAGGGCTTCAAGTCCCTGCCCCTGGAGCGGTACGCGGCCGTGCCCAGCCTCCTCGCCCTCATCGGCGACGTGCGCGGCGCCTCCGTCCTCGACCTCGCCTCCGGCACCGGCTTCTACAGCCGCGCCCTCAAGCGCCGGGGCGCCGCCGACGTCCTCGGCGTCGACATCTCCCCCGAGATGGTGGCCGTCGCCCGCCGCATCGAGGAGGAGGAACCCCTCGGCGTGCGCTACGAGGTCGGCGACGCCACCGCCCTGCGTCCCCTGGGCCGCCGCTACGACATCGTCCTCGCCGTCCAGCTCCTCGGCTACGCCGCGGACCTCGCCACCGCCGAGCGCATGTGCCGCACCCTCCACCGCAACCTGGAACCGGGCGGCTCCCTCTACCTTCTCGGCCAGTCTCCGGACCACCGCTTCGACGGCCCGACCCCCGAGAAGTACGGCTTCCGCTGCGAACCCACCGGTGTACAGGCCGAGACCGGCCCCCAGATCCGCCTCACCGCCCTGCTCGACCCCCCGGTCAGCTTCGTCGCCCACCGCCCCCGCCGCGACGTCTACGAGACGAGCCTGCGCGCCGCCGGCTTCCGCGACCTCACCTGGACCCCCGTGACGGTCTCCGACGCGGGCCTGCGCCGGTTCGGCCCCGACCACTGGGCCGACTTCCACGCGAACCCGCCCCTGGAAATGCTCCACTGCCGCGCCTGACACCCTGTCACCTCACGCCCCCTCGGCCACCGGCCGAGGGGGCGTTCGCACACGACCGGGCGCGTCAGGCCCCGCCGGCGCCGCCCGCCTCCGTACCGGCCTCCGCTTGCCGCCGCGGCTCCGCGCCCGTGTCCAGCGGCGGGGAGAGCAGGATCTCGCGGGCCTGTTCGGCGGCCCGGACGATGCCCTCGCTGACGAAGTCCATGAAGCGGGCGACGTTCTCCAGGCGGGTGGCGGCCGGGGTGCCCGGGCCGAGGACGGCGACGCCCTCGCGGGCGATCTCGACCATCCGGTCGTTGGCCTTGGCGCTGGCGATCATCGACTGGTACCAGAGTTCGTCGTCGACGACGTAGCGCTCGCGGCGGCGGTCGTCGCGCTCGCGGCGGATCAGGCTCTGGCTCTCCAGGAAGGCGACCGCCTTGGAGACGGACCCCGGGCTGACCTGGAGCCGCTCGCTGAGTTCGCCGGCGGTGAGGCTGCCGGCGTCGGTGGCGTAGAGGGCGGCGAGGACCCGGGCCGTCATGCGGGGCAGGCCCGACTGCATGAAGACGGTGGCGAAGCCCTCCTCGTAGTCGCGTACGGCCCGGGCGTCGCGTCCGTCGGATCGTACGGGCGTCCTGGCGGTGCTCGGCCGGCGCCGCCGGGCCCGGGTCTCGGTGGCGCGGTGGGCGAGGTCGGGGCGGTAGGCGGTGGGGCCGCCGTTGCGCATGACCTCGCGGGTGATCGTGGAGGTGGGACGGCCGAGGCGCCGGGCGATCTCGGCGTAGGCGAGGTCGCCGGCCAGCCCCAGCGCGATCTGCTGACGTTCCTGCTGAGTGAGCCTGCCTCCCGGCATCGCGATCTCCCTTGTGTAGGCACCGGAGCGGCCAGCATAGCGTTCAGCCTCAGATCATTGCAACGACCAAGATCTGGTGACGTTGCATCAATTCTTCTCTCGTTGCAACGAAATCACCCTTCTGGCCTGCGTAAATGCGCTAGTCATGCAACGAGATAGTTGTCGAACTTTGGAAAGCAACGTAGCTTTTCTCATGTCAGCAACACGAGGAACGCACCTACAGGAGCAGCAGTCATGCAGCAGTTCGCCACCCCCGCCCCGATCGCCACCGTCGTCGAGATCCCCGCCGGCCGCATCCGGTTCATCGCCGCCGACCGCGCCGACACCACCGTCGAGGTGCTGCCCGCCGACGCCGCCAGGAGCCGCGACGCCAAGGCCGCCGAAACCACCACGGTCTCCTACGCCGACGGCGTCCTGCGGATCACGGCCCCCGAGGCCAGGAACCAGATGTTCGGCCCCTCCGGCGCCGTCGAGGTCACCGTCCAGCTCCCGGCCGGCTCCACCGTCGAGGCCAAGGCCGCGGCCGCCGAACTCCGGGGCGTCGGACGCCTCGGCGACGTCACCTTCGACAGCGCCCAGGGCCCCGTCAAGCTCGACGAGGCCGCCCGCGTCCGCCTCTCCCTCCAGGACGGCGACATCACCGTCGGCCGCCTCAACGGCTCCGCCGAACTCACCACCGCCCGGGGCGACCTGCGCGTCAACGAGGCCACCGCGGGCACGCTCGTCCTCGACACCCGGTCCGGCTCCATCACCGTCGGCGCCGCCCGCGGCGTCTGTGCCGCCCTCGACGCCGGCACCTCCTACGGCCGGATCCACAACTCCCTCCGCAACGCCGACGGTGCCGGCGCCGGCCTCACCATCCGGGCCACCACCGCCCACGGCGACATCACCGCCCACAGCATCTGACCCGGCCCCACCCCGCCCACCCACCGAGAAGCGGAGATCGGCCACAACGGCCGGCTCGCCGGTCCTGGACCACCTCTGGTCGACGAACTTCGCCAAGGACCCCGAGTAGCGCCCGATGACGGCGCACCGCACGCACACACCGCGGCCCGGCCGGGACCTGTGTCCCGCCCGGGCCGAAGCGTTCGGGTACCGAACCCCGTCAGGAGTGCCCGCACCCCATCCCCACCCGGGTCAGCTCCTCCACCGCCCCGTCGATCGGATGCGGCTTCCGCCACCGGATCAGATTGATCGCGAAGGACACCTGCCGGCCCCCGTCCGCCCGGGTCATCGTCACCGTCCCCGCACCCCACACCGTCCCCTCGTTCCCCCAGAAGGTGCCGCACCCCGGCACCTCCACCCGGTGCAGCCCGAGCCCGTACTCGATCGTCGAACCGTCCAGGGCGATCACCGGCACCGTCCGCCGCATCTCCGCCAGCGACGCGGGCGAGACCACCTCACCGGCCAGGAGCTTCCCGTAGAAACGGTTCAGGTCCTCCATCGTGGACACCAGCCCGGCACCGGCCATCACCCACGACATGTCGTACGTGCTGTAGTCCCGCGGCGGCTCCAGCGCCCCCCACAGCCCCTCGTACATCCGCGCGTGCGGCCCCCGCATCCGGGCCCCGGCAGGGAAACCCGTGTTCCGCAGCCCGGCGGGCCGGATCACGTGCCGGGTGATGTACTCCTCCGCCGGCAGGCCCGTCACCCGCTCCAGCAACTGCCCCAGCAGCAGGTAGTTGGTGTTCGAGTACACGCCGGGCGTGGCCCCCGGCTCACCGGTGGGCGGCGCCGCCAGCCCCAGCGCGATCAGCTCGGCCGGACGGAAGGTCCGGTACCGGTTCTCGTCCAGGCTCCGCGCCGACACCGGCTCCCCGGCCCCGCTGATCGACGGGAACGCGTACGGGATGTACTCGGCGAACCCACTGGTGTGGTTGAGCAGCATCCGCACGGTCACCCGCCGGCCCCGCTCACCCGGCACCAGGTCCGGCAGATGGTCCCCCACCGGATCGTCCAGGCGCAGACGGCCCCGCTCGATCTGCTGCAGCACGGCGGCGGCCACGAAGGTCTTGGTGATGCTGCCGACCCGGTGCCGCATCCCGGGCGTGACGGGCCGGCCGGTGGCCAGGTCCGCGACCCCCGAGGCACCCCGCCACGTCCGGCCCGCGTCCCGTACCTCCGCGAACACCCCCGGCATCCCGGCGTCCCGCAGCCCGTCCAGGGCCGAACGCAGCGCCGCGCGGTCCGGCACCGGCTCCCGCGCCACGGACGCCGGGGGAGCGGCCACCGGTCCGGCGGCCGAGACGGGCGGCGCGCCCGCGGCCAGACCCAGCGCGGCGACAAGCATGATCGTACGTATCCTCACCAGTCACTCCTTCGTCGTGTCGCTCGGACGTCAGCCGGCCAGGGCCCGGCGCAGCACGTCCCCCAGCTCGGCGTTCTGCCGCTGCGAGATCTCGGCGCTGACGATCGCCTGCGAGCCGTGGAACGTCCCCGGCCACTGATGCAGCTCGACCGACACCCCGGCCCGCAGCAGCCGCAGCGCGTACGCGATGTCCTCGTCCCGGTTGGGGCACAGCTCGGCCGTCCCGATGTACGCCGGCGGCAACCCGCCCAGATCGGCGGCACGCGCCGGCGCCGCGAACGGCGTCGCCTCCCCATCGCCCAGGTAGAACCCCCAGGACGCGGCCACCCGGTCCCGGTTCATCCACGGCGTGTCCGTGAAGTTCCGCTGCGACCAGGTCTCCTGCCGGTCGTCCAGCTGCGGCTGATTGAGCAGCTGGAACCGGATCGCGGGCCCCCGCTCGTCCCGCGCCCGCAGGGCCAGAGCGGCGGCGAGCCCGCCCCCGGCACTGTGCCCGCCGACGGCGATCCGCTCCCCGTCCACCCCGAGCGGCCCGGCGTTCGCCGCCACCCAGTGCAGTACGGCCCAGGCGTCGTCCAGAGCCGCCGGATACGGGTGCTCAGGAGCCAGCCGGTACCCCACCGACACCACCACCTGCCCGGAACCGGCCGCGAGCCGCACCGCCCACGGATGCTCGGTGTCGAGCGTCCCCATCACGTACCCGCCGCCGTGCAGCCACACCACCGCACCCCGCGCACCGGCCGGCCGGTAGACCCGCACCGGCACCCCGGGCGCACCCGGCACCACGGCCGGAACGGTCCACTCCTCCACGACCAGGCCCTCCACCTCCGGCACCGGCACGGCCGCCGCCAGCCCGGCGAGCCCCTCCCGGGACGCGACCGGATCACTGAGTGACGTACGGGGGAACAGCGGGACGAACACCTCGAGTTCGGGATCCATGCGGCCCATCCTCCGCGCGGCGCCCCCCGCCCGTCAGCCGCCACCCGTCGCACACCACCCCCCGGGCACGCACCGAACGGCGCACCCGCGCACCCACCGGCGCTCCTATCCTGTCCGCCATGGAGGCACTGGCATTACGACTGTCGGGACTCGACCCCTACGTCGACGGCGCGATCCGCATCGTGACGTTCTACGACACCCTGATGCGCCGCCGCGTCGACCTGCCCGCACTCGCCCGCGCCTCCGCCGGCCTCGCCGAATGCGTCACCGGCATCCGCCTCCACGGCACCGACCGCCCCTTCCGCGTCTCCCCCCTCGGCACGCCCGCCACCGCACCCGAACTCCCCGCCACCTCCTCCGCCCCCATCACCCTCGACGACGAGAAGATCGGCACCGTCTGGCTCGAGCGCCCCGGCCCCGCCCACCACCTCGACGACATCCTCCTCGACCGCCTCGCCCTCGCCGTCGCCGCCGCCGTCGAACGCCACGGCCCCGCCCGCACCACCATGGCCGACCCCGCCCTCGTCGAACTCGCCGTCGGCCCCACCACCGACGACCCCACCCGCGCCCGCGCCCTCCGCCTCCTCGGCTTCCCCGCCGGCACCCGCCTCCACGTCGCCGCCGTCCACACCCCCGGGCCCCTCGACCGGCTCGCCGCCCACGTCTGCCCCCACGGCCTCGTCAAAGCCGCCGCCCTCGACACCGACACCCCCCTCGGCGTCCTCCTCGCCACCACCCTCGACCCCACCCGCTTCCCCACCGACACCCGCGCCGGCCTCGCCACCGCCCACGACCCCACCCTCGCCTGGCACCACGCCCGCACCGCCCTCCGCTTCACCACCCCCCACCAGCCCGTCATCCACCACACCGACCTCGGCGCCCTCGCCCTCCTCGCCGACATCCCCGCCACCACCGCCCGCGCCAACCCCGACGTCGCCGCCCTCACCCACCTCGCCACCTGCCCCGACGACCTGGCCACCCTCGACGCCTACTGCGCCACCGCCTCCGTCCGCCGCGCCGCCGACCGCCTCCACCTCCACCACAGCACCGTCGCCCGCCGCCTCGACCACCTCACCCGCACCCTCCCCTTCGACCCCACCACCCCCACCGGCCTCACCCGCGCCCGCCTCGCCCTCACCCTCTGGCGCCTCCACACCCCCACCCCCGACACGTAACCGCCCACCCGGCCCACGCCCCCCGACAGTCCCCCGGGCACACCCCCCACCTGCGGGTTCCGCCCCCGGACCGCGTGTTCTACTGGGACCGCCCGTCGACTCCTCACCGATACGCGGAAAGGGGGCACCCATGCAGGAGCGGAACACGGCACCGGCCACACTGCCGGGCACCGCCCCCACCGTCGGCGACCTCGGCGGCTACATCGTGGACGAAACCGGCCGGATCGCCGCCGTCAACGACCGCGGACTCACCCTGCTGCGCCTCACCCGCGACGCGATGCTCGGCCGCGACCACCACGAACTCCTGCACCGCGACGCCGAAGGCAACACCGGCCCCCGAGCCCTCTGCCCCCTCATGGACGCCGTCGTCTCCCGCGCCGCCTGCAGCGGCACGGACATGCGCTTCGTACGCGGCGACGGACTCCTCCTGCCCGTCCACTGGACCGCCACCCCCCACCCCGCGGGCAACAGCACCGGCACCCTGGTGCTGTTCCACCCCGGCACCGCCGACGCACCCGAGGCCACCGCCGGAGGATCACTCCCCCAACTCGAACGCCTCGCCCTGCTCGCCGAGACCACCACCTCGCTGACCTCCACCATGAACGAACAGGAGACGGTCGACCGGCTGGCCCGCCTCGTCCTCCCCCGTCTCGCCGACTGGATGGTCGTCGACCTGATAGCCGACGGCGGCGACATCCGGCGCACCCGCGTCGCCGAACACCGCGACGGCCGCCTTCTGCGCCACCCCGAACTCGAAGGCCCGATCCCCGGCGTCACGGCCCAGTCACCGCTGCCCCTCTCCCGGGCCCTGCGCGGCAGCGCCGCCTCCCTGGTCGGACCGGAGATCTACCAGGGCGAGCCCGACTCCGGCATCGCCGCCGTCCAGCACGACCTGTTCGCCGCCACCGACATCCACTCCGCCGTCATCGCCCCCGTCCGCGGCCCCCGCGAAATCCTCGGCGCCCTCACCCTGGGACGCGGCGACAACCCCGTCCCCTTCACCACCCGCGACCTCTCCCTCCTGGAAGACATCGCCCGCCGCGCCGGCCTGGCCATCTCCAACTCACGCCTCTACCAGCGCCAGCGCCGCATCGCCGAGACCATGCAGCGCTACCTCCTGCCCCGCCTGCCCGACGTACCAGGAGTCGAGCTGTACGCGAGCTACCTCCCCGCCCCCGACGCCTCCCAGGTCGGCGGCGACTGGTACGACGCCTTCCCCCTCTCCGACGACGCCACCGGCCTCGTCATCGGCGACGTCGCCGGCCACGACCTCGAAGCAGCCGCCCGCATGGCACAGCTGCGCAACATGCTCCGCGCCCTCGCCTGGTCCGAACAGCACCCGCCCACCGTGCTCGCCCAGCTCGACCAGGTCACGGCCCGCTCCACCGACCTCTCCACCGCCACCCTCATCCTCGGCCGCCTCACCACCACCCCGGAAACCGGCTGGACCTGGGAATGGACCAACGCCGGCCACCCGCCGCCCCTCCTCATCACCCACGACGGCCACGCCGACTACCTGCGCACCCCCCGCAGCGTCCTCCTCGGCACCGGCATGCACATCACCCGAGGCCGGGACACCGTCCACCTGCCCCCCGGCTCCACCCTCCTGCTGTACACCGACGGACTCATCGAATCCCGCGCCCACGGCATCGAACCCGGCCTCGCCCACCTCCGCCGCCACGCCGCGACCCTCGCCCGCCACAGCCTCGACGCCGTCTGCGACCGCCTCCTCACCGACGTACGCCCCCCGGACAACGACGACGACGTCGCCCTCCTCGCCCTGCGCGTCCCCCACGCGGGCAGCCGGACCCCACGCCCGGCCCAGCCGAACTGACCCGCCCCGGCGTTCGCCCCATGTCGGATCCTCGTCCGTCGTGCTGCCACTCGCCGTCACGTACGCCCAAGACCCCGCCCGACCCCACCCGGTTCCCGGCCCCACCGGCCTGTCCCGCCCCCCAGCGGGTACGGGAGACCCCTCAACGGCGAACGGCCACAGGGCCGGCGAAGGGGACAACGGATGTCGGTCGACCTGGCGGGTTTCCTCGGTGTCGTGCTCCTGGCCTACCTGGTCCCCGGCCCCGACTTCCTGGTGATCCTGCGCTCCGCCGGCGAACACCCCGCCAAAGGACGAGCCGCCGCACTGGGCGCCCAGACCGGGCTCTGCGCGCACATGCTCGCCGCCGCCGCGGGGCTGTCACTGATCGCCGCCCGCTCCCCCGTCGTCTACGACAGCATCAAACTGCTCGGCGCGGCCTACCTGGTGTACCTCGGGATCAGAGCGGTCCTGACCGCCCGGCGACACCACGCGCGGAACACGGCGACAGACCACCCGGAGAACCGGACGGCCCCACCCGACCCGAACGAACCGGCCCGCGGCCGATGGCGCGCCGGCTTCACCGAAGGCCTCCTCACCAACGTGCTCAACCCCAAGGCGGCCCTGTTCTTCCTCAGCATCCTGCCGCAGTTCGTCCACGGAGACGGCTCACCCGCACGGCAGATCTTCCTCCTCGGCACCCTCGACATCCTGATCGGCGTCCCCTACTGGTTCACCCTCGTCGCCGCCGCCGCCCGCCTGCGCGCCCTCCTCGCCCGGCCGAAGATCCGCCACCGCTGGGAACTGACGACCGGCTGGCTGTTCATCGCCATCGGCCTCGGCATCGCCACCACCTCCTGAGCCGGTCAGGTGATCGACCGGTCGGCGGTATCGGAGTGACGGGCACGCCTCATGATCGTTCCCGGGACATGAAGGCCATCACACGCGTGCTCACCACGGTCGCCCTCGCCGCGGCCACCCTCTCCGCACCGGCGGCCCAGGCCTCCGACGCCCGTCCTCCCCTCCCGGACACCACCGACGCGGCGTTCAACCAGGAGTGCCTCGAAGCCCACAACTCCTACCGCGCCCGGCACGGCGCCCCACCCCTGACCCTGGACGACGCCGCGACCGGACACGCCGTCAGGCGCGCGCAGACCGCCTCGACACAGGACGGGCTCACGACACCGCCGGCCCCCGGATCGCGGGGATACGGGGAGAACACCTTCTGGTCCGCGACATACGACACCCAGCCGGCGACCTGCCACGAGGCGGTACGGCTCTGGTACGAGGCCCGCTGGACGGGCCGCTACGACTGGGACCGCCCCGGCTACTCACCCGACACCGGCAGCTTCACCCAGGTCGTCTGGAAGGACACCGACACCCTCGGCTGCGCCCGCGCCTCGGGACGGCCGGAAGGCGCGGAGTCGTACCAGACCTACATCGTCTGCTCCTACGGCCCGGCGGGCAACATCACCGGCCGCTTCCGCGAGAACGTGGGAGCACCGACCAACTGAAGGGGGAGCGGCGTCGCACGCGCACCGGTGGGGTGCAGAGGGGGTTCACGGACACAGTGAACGCGGGCCGTGGAGACGAGTGGAGGACGGTGCCCGGTCGGCGGGCCCGTGGGATCATCGTGACCACTGCCCTGGGTCCTGGCGCTGTCGTGTCCGCCGGCCATGGACTGAGCGATACGACCGGAGCGGTGACGACACCGGACTGCGGCAATGGGGGGAACTGGACATGGACCACAACGGGATACCGGAAGTACGTCTGGAGCGCAGGCGTGGCGAGCGGCTGACCGAAGGACTGCTCGTCATCGTGGCATCGCTCCTCTCGTTCGGCCTGCTCCTCGCCCCGGCAGTGGTTTCCGGCACGACCGCCTGGCACCTGGTCACCGACACCGGCACCACCGCGTTCAGCGGGGTCGCGGTACCGGTGATCCTGCTCGCCCTCGTAGCACTGCCGCTCATCCTGGCCCACGTGGTATTCCGCTCCGGCCGGCGCAAGGGCAGGAAGCCACTGACGGCCGCGGCTCCGGCGGCGCTGACGCTGCTCGGCGCGTCCGTCGTGCCGTTCGCGGCGCTGTGTCTGATCTTCGTGTTCGGAAACTGACCTCCGGCTACGACGGTCCGCCCGACGGCAGGCGACCCCACCCGCTGGTGCTGCACCGGATTCTGGAGGGTGCGAAATCCCCTTGCCCAATGGTCAAGAAACGTTGACCATTGCTCCCGTGCCTACCGACGATCTTCCCGAGACGTTTCACGTCACCACGGACGAGCAGCTCCGCGCCGTCTCCAACCTCACGCGCCACCGGATCATGGCCGTCCTCCGCTTCGAGCCGGCGACGATCACGCAGATCGCCGAACGGGTGGGCCTCGCGAAAGGGAGTTCCAGCTACCACGTGCGCCTGCTGGAACGGGCCGGCCTGGTGAAGGTGGTACGGACCCGCAAGGTGCGGGGCGTCACCGAGCGGTACTACGCGATGGCCGCCCGGTCGATCGTCCTGCCCCACCCGGGCGAGGGAGGCCCCGACGTACTGATGCGGCACGCGGTCGCGGACCTGGAGGCGTCACCGATCGAGGGCGAGCGGCACGTACGGATGGCACACCTGCGGCTCACCGAGGAACAGTTCGCCGAACTCGGGGCACGACTGCAGGCACTGGCCGACGAATACCGCGAGCTGTCCGACCCCTCGCTGCCGGACGCGTCACTCGTCTTCGCACTGTTCCACCCGGCACCACGCCGGCAGGCCGAAGGAGACACCAAGTGACCTCAGGCGCACAGAAGCTGCCGACCGGATTCGGACGGCTGTGGACCGCCCAGACGATCTCCTCGCTCGGTGACGGAGTCACGCACGCCGCGCTGCCACTCCTCGCGCTGACGCTGACGCGGGACCCGATGGCGCTCGCCGTCGTCTCGGCCGCGGGAACGCTGCCATGGCTGCTCTTCGGGATCCTCGGCGGAGCGCTGGTGGACCGCTGGGACCGGCGCCGCACCATGTGGGTCGCGGACACGGCACGCGCGACGCTGCTCGCGATACCCGCGGCCGCGGCCGTCCTCGACGTCCTGAGCATTCCGCTGCTCGCAGCCGTCGCCTTCCTGCTCGGCCTCGGCGGACTCTTCTTCGACACGGCCGCCACGGCCTACCTGCCGGATCTGCTCCACCGCGACCCCGCACTCCTGGAGCGCGCCAACTCCCGCCTGCGCGGCGCCCAGACCGCCATGTCCGGCTTCGCGGGACCGCCTGCGGGCAGCGCGTTGCTCGCACTCGGGCGGGCCGTTCCCCTGCTCACCGACGCGGTGTCGTTCCTGCTCTCCGCACTCCTCGTCCGTACGCTCCCCGCCATGCCCCGCCCCGTACCGGAAGTCCGCGAGTCGCTGCTGCGGCAAGCACGGGCCGGAGCCTCGTACGTCCTCCGGGACCGGCTGCTGCTCGGACTCGCGCTCCGCCCTGCGGTCGGCAACATCGCCTTCCTCGCGGTGGAGACCGTCCTCGCCCTCTTCGCACACGACCGCCTCGGCATCGACACCTACGGCTTCGGCCTGCTCCTCACGGCCGAGGCCACCGGCGCACTGCTCGGCACGGGCATCGCCTCCCACCTCGGCCGACGACTCGGCACCGGCACCGCCCTGACCTGCACAGCCGCCGTCGAAGGGCTGGCCATCCTGGGCCTGGCCACTGCCCCCGACCCGTACGTGGCCGGGCTGGCGCTCGCCGTCTGCGGTGCCGGCATGGGCGCCACGATGGTGCTCGCGCCCTCCCTCCGGCAGACGATCGTCCCCGCCCACCTCATGGGCCGGGTCGCCTCCACCTCCCGCATGCTCGCCATGTGCGCCGCCCCGCTCGGCGCCTTCCTCGGCGGCTGGCTGGCCACCACCTACGACATCCGCACCCCGCTCTACGCCGCCGCAGGCCTCCTCCTGGCGATGACAGCCGTCACCGCATCCATGACCAGCAACCGCCGGGTCGAAGCGGCGCTGCGTGCCGCCGCCCCCACCGGCGATCCACAGGAAAACGCACGGACGTGAGGTGACGCCTGCCGCGAAGACGCCACAACGGTGTCATGAGGCTCAAGCAGTGCGACGTTCGGAGCTCGCCCAGACGCAGCCGCAAAGGGGGAACGTCTGCTGCCGGTTCGCATGAACAAAGCCGCTCGCCCGTCCGACCGATACGGCGGCAGGTGAGGGGATCAGTCGCTAGGGTCGCTTCCAGCCTGGCCGACACGGCGTGCGTGACCAATGCGCCCGTCCGCTGAGCGGCACCCTCGCCGGCGGCGTTGTTCGGGTCGGTCGTCCCGGGCCGCCGGTTCAGTCGAGCGGCCCGGCGAGGTAGGCGCCGCGGCGGCAGTGTGGGGTGCTGCCTTGTGGGCAAAGGCGGCGTCGGCGCCGCCGTCGAGGGATACCCCCCGAGTCGTGGCCGGCGGCGCGCATACGGGCGAGGCCCCGTCTGCAGGAGTGTTGCTGCGGACGGGGCCTCGGTGCGTACAAGCTAGTCCTCTTCCTCTTCCACGGGGGCTTGGCGGCATCTCTGCCGATAAGGGGGCGCTGGCCGGTCCGGCAAACTGATCGCATGAACCGATATGCCCTGCGATCAGCCCTGTCCCAAGACAGCAGCGCCTCTGCCCGTGCAGCCCTGGTCGAGCTGAAGGCAGGTGCGGACTTCGAGGTCTTCCTGAACCAAACACTTCCGCAGAACAGCTCTGGGACATCTGGTCCTGGCGGCACGAAGACATGCTCGACACGGGCGTCACACCTCGGCCCGGACTTGTCGAAGCCGTCACCAGACTTCAAGCTCAGGAGCCGGTCAGGCCTACTTGGCGACCGTCACTGCATCGCAGAGACGCTTCATCCTTGTCCTGTCGGAAGACCTCACCCAGTGCGTTGCCTGCTGGTGACGACAGGTCATTGAAGGACTTCAAGGGCAAGAGGGATTCCCCTGCCTGCAGGAGCTTCTATCGGCAGCGTCAGCCAGGCTGACATCGGGCGACAGAGGACGCTCATCTGCAATATTTTCAGTACGACCTTTCCCAGTGCCCACCGGTCTTGACGAAAGTATTACGCGGACACCAAACGGTGGAAATACCACTAGATATCCAGTCGGGCGCATCGCGGTCGACGGTAGGGCCGCCGTCGAAAGCTACGCATACAACGGTAGCCTTATACCTCCCCCCATTGCTATTCTCGCATTTGGCGAACCACCCGTTGTCGACCTTGGCGCTCCAGCATCCAGAAGGCCAACCTGTGGGGGCTGCGGCCGCCGTCCCTTGGAATGCAGATGCTGCCAATACTGCCGCCGAAGCGAACATTAATGCGCCCAGCTTCTTCACGTGATCAGCCCTTCTCCTTGAAATCTTTACTTCGGGACTTTGTTGTAGGGGGAGGTTTCGATTCCTGCGGAAGTCGCCTTGTAGGCTCCGTTGCAGTAGGCATAGGAATAACCGATTTGCCTCCAGCCGCCGTACCACTCCAGAACACGCCCAGTCTCTGGGTCCTTACAGATGACGATAGCTCGGTATGAGCCTCCATTGTGGTTAAAACACCTGGCCATGCCTCCCCATGAGCCAGGCATTTCAAACCGGCAGTCAGTGGGATGAGCCGTGGGACCTAACTCGGCTGCGGATGCGGATGAAGCTATCCCCAGAGAGGAGAGGCCGGCTAAGAGAGCCCCGAGTGTGGGGATAGTTGCGGCCCGAATGCGAATACTTTTCGGCAATTTGTCTCCACTGATCATCAAACGCGCGATGCGTTATCCAGTTTCTTCCAGAGAGGCGGACGGCCCGGATTTGAATGCCGCAGTCCTTTTTCTTTCGTACACGGGTGCTCTTGCTGTGGTGCTACTACGAGACTTCCATGCCTTAAAGATCCAAGCAAGGGGCTTTGAAGTTTTTTGAGGCTCACTTGAGGGTTACTGTTGATTTATCAACCGAGCCTGATTGCACGCCGCCGGCCGGATCCTTACTTCCGTGGCTTATTCTCGCTGTCTGCTGTTTTTGCGATTTGTCCCGCACGAAACTAATGATGAATGCGCCTCGCGGCGGGGTGCTCTGGCCTGCCACGTCGACCAGTTGGCTGTGGTGCCACCTTGGTCACGGCCGGCGCGAAGTCGGCGTTTTTTGGAATTCGCGGAGCGAATTCCAGCGGTTGGATCGCGGAGCGGTCCAACCGCTGGCGTCACGGAGTGACGCTCCATCAACTGCCGTGCGAAGCAGGGCAGTTGAACCGCCGCGTAGCGGCGGCGCGTCGCGTCTGCGGAGCAGACCGCGCGCAGCGCGGCAGCGGCCTTGCGGAACTGGAGGGCCTCCATGTGCTCCTCGTACTCGG
>NZ_JBEORS010000025.1:0-92641 GCF_040302405.1 Streptomyces sp. NPDC126503 | reverse complement strand
TGCGGTGAAGCCTAGACACCTCCACCACACCGGAGGTCTTCGCCATGATCAAGACCAGTCGGCGTTAACAACGCTCGTGATCAATACACCTAGGGAGCGGTACGGCGGGAGGGCGCGGGCCCGGGCCGGGGAGCGGCGGCGGGGCGGGGTCCGGCCGCCTCCGCGCCGCCGCCCGCTCCGGCGCGGGCGGCGGCAGCGGCGCGCTGCTGCTGCCGCCGCCCCATGTCCCGCACCTTCCGCACGCTCGCGATGAGACCGGCGACGAGCGTCCCGCCGTACAGCCACCCGGCGTGCACGGCGAGGGCCGTGACGACCGCCATGGCCTGGCCGCCGATGCCTCCCGAACCGCCGGAGACGGGGACGACCCCGACGGCGAAGGCGATCGGTACGCCGATGGGCGCCGTGACCAGGTCGGCGGGCCGGACCCAGAGCGCGGTCAGGGCACTGACCGGTAGGAACAGCAGCCCGTAGACCAGCGGGGACCCGTCGAACAGCAGCCAGTCGAGCACGCCGAGCACCAGCATGGCGGCGCAGGCGAACAGACCGGCGCCGAGCCCGGTGAGCCGGGGCGGGGGCAGCCGCCGCAGGGCGAGCACGACGGGCGGCACCGGCCGCCGCGCCCCCGGGGGCCGCCCGCCTCCGGGACGCCCGCCCGTCCCCGTACCGGCAGACGCCCGTTCGACCCGGGCGCCCCCGGGCGCCCGCCCGGAGCGGCCCGTCACGCGGTAGACGGCAGCACCCTCCACCAGCGCACCGGGCGGCGCGAGAGGGGTTTGCGGCCGTCGGCGGCCTTGCGACTGACTTGTCCTGTGCTGCTCCACTCCACCAACGTAGGTCGGGAAGGGGTGGGAATCCGGTCCGGGACACGCCCTTTGGGTGACTCCGACCCCGACTTCGGCCGAAGGTCGCCGTCACCGGCCGGTTCCGCCCGCCCGTAAACTGGTGGATCGGCCCACCCACCCACCTTCAGGAAGTCGCCACCGTGTCGCTCACGATCGGAATCGTCGGTCTGCCGAATGTCGGCAAGTCGACCCTGTTCAACGCCCTGACCAAGAACGACGTGCTGGCGGCCAACTACCCGTTCGCCACGATCGAGCCCAACGTCGGCGTCGTCGGCGTCCCGGACGCCCGCCTGACCAAGCTCGCCGAGATCTTCAACTCCCAGCGGGTCCTCCCGGCCACGGTCGACTTCGTCGACATCGCCGGCATCGTCCGCGGCGCGAGCGAGGGCGAGGGCCTGGGCAACAAGTTCCTCGCGAACATCCGCGAGTCCGACGCGATCTGCCAGGTCATCCGCGCCTTCAAGGACGAGAACGTCGTCCACGTCGACGGCAAGGTCTCGCCGAAGGACGACATCGAGACGATCAACACCGAGCTGATCCTCGCCGACCTCCAGACCATCGAGAAGGTCCTGCCGCGCCTCCAGAAGGAGTCCCGGATCAAGAAGGACGTGGCGCCGAAGGTCGCCGCGGTCGAGGCCGCCCAGGCGATCCTGGAGAAGGGTGACACCCTCTTCTCCCAGGGCATCGTCCAGGGCTCGGAGAAGGCGGAGCTCCTCCACGACCTCCACCTCCTCACCACCAAGCCCTTCCTCTACGTCTTCAACGTCGACGAGGACGAGCTCACCGACGACGCCTTCAAGGACGAGCAGCGCGCCCTCGTGGCCCCCGCCGAGGCGATCTTCCTCAACGCCAAGCTCGAGGCCGACCTCGCCGAGCTCGACGAGGAGGACGCCATGGAACTCCTCCAGTCCGTCGGCGCCGAGGAGCCCGGCCTCGCCACCCTCGCCCGCGTCGGCTTCGACACCCTCGGCCTCCAGACCTACCTGACGGCCGGCCCCAAGGAATCCCGCGCCTGGACGATCAAGAAGGGCGCGACGGCCCCCGAGGCCGCCGGTGTGATCCACACCGACTTCCAGAAGGGCTTCATCAAGGCCGAGGTCATCTCCTTCCACGACCTCGTCGAAACGGGCTCGGTCGCCGAGGCCCGCGCGGCCGGCAAGGCCCGCATGGAGGGCAAGGACTACGTGATGCAGGACGGCGACGTGGTGGAGTTCCGCTTCAACGTCTAATACGTCCGGCGAAAGGCCGTCTGACCTGCGACGGAGCGGGTTGGGCGGCCTTTGCGGTCCGCACAGAGTCCGCAGCGTGCTGACTTCGGTCAGCGCGCGGGGTAGCGGCTACGCCGCTTCGTCGACCTGGGGTTGGGCATCGGCGGACTGGTCCGCGTACGCCTTGTCGACGGCGGCCCGGGTCGGCTCTGTGGAGTGTCTCGTCAACCTGCCTGCTAAGGGTCGTGCTGCCTTGATTAATCATCCGCGAGAGTGTCCAATGCCTCGTCAAGTTTCCTGACGAAGTCCTGCCAAGACGGAAGACAAGTCACCGGGCCTTCCGGATCCAGAAGTTCGAGCATGCGTAGCCGGTGCTGCGAGAAACGCTTCTGGAATTGGACGAGACGACGGCCTTTGTATTCGCTTGCCCGCGCCAGCGAGTCCTTAAGAAGCTGTTTAGGGTCGGCGACCGTTTCCGCTGCAGTGCCCTTGGGGAGATCAAGTCTGACGCGACCGCGCGGGTTTTCGGCGACCTGACGCAACCGTGTACGCCCCGGACCTCCTGGGCCGCCTCCATCATCGATTGGTCGGCGAGTAGGGAGAGGAAGTGGATGGTGTCGAAAACATTCGACTTTCCGGTGCCGTTCTCCCCTGCGATGCAGGTGAAGGGGCCGAAGTCGATGGATAGGTCCAGGAGGTTCTTGAACCCGTGGACTTCGAGGCGGGTCAGCATGCTGTCTCCGGAGGCTCGCCGGGCGGATCCATTAAGACTACTGGCGAGGAAGACCTCACCCCGTGTGTACGTTGATGGCTCTTCCCAGCTCTTGGCCCTGGGCGCGCTGCCCACGTCCTCCACGGCGCGTGGGGCGTCGAAGCCCCGCGGAGACTTCCTCGCACTCGTCTTCGCCACCTACGGCGTTAAGCAGTGGGCACCCCCCCGTAAGCGGGCTACATCTCGACTACGTACGGGTCCAAGCGTTGGCGAAGTCGCATTGGAGGTCCGTCCAGCGGCGAAGCTCGGCAGGGGCGTAAGCGGGGTGGTCGCGGACGTGGGCCAGGGCGTTGACCCACTGGTCCCAGAGGCCGTCGGGCTGGGTGGAGCGGTCGGCGTGGTGGGTGCCGAGGTGAGCGTCGAGGCGGAGGAGGGCGCCGAGCGCGGCTGGCTGGTCGTAGCGGAGGTCGGTGCGCGGGAGGTAATGGTCGAGGTAGGCGGTGAGGATCTCGGCGTCCGCGTGGGTGCCGAAGCGGGCCAGGGCGAAGCAGTAGGCGCTACCGGAGAAGCAGACCTCGCTGGCCAGGAGCAGGTCGCCGATGCGTTCGCGGAACCGTTCGCGGCGGTCGACGCCGATCAGCCAGGCGGCGGTGAGGCGCGAGCGCCATTCGTACCCGAGGAGGGCTTCCAGTTCCTCGTCGGTGATCGCGGCGGCGTCATTGAGAAGGTGTCGGGTGAAGCGGGTGGTGTGCCACCACCGGGGACCCAGGAACCGTCCGCCATTCAGTACGAGATAGCGCGGGAGGCCGCCGTACGTCCTCGTCACGTAGCGCTCGACCACATGACCGTAGCCAATTTCGGCGGGGTGTTGGAACGGCATTGGTCACCTCTCCGGGTACAGGTCGGTACGGTCGATCCAGGTGGGGGCGACGAAGATGTTGTCGCTGGTGGGGGCTTCGGAGGCTTCCAGCAGGGACCAGGTGCGGGACTCCTCGACCAGGTGCTCCCAGGGCGCAGTCCAGTCGAGTTCCCAGGCCAGGGCGGGGCCGGAGACGCCGTATGTGCCGCCGGCATCCACTCGCCAGAACTGGGAGTAGAGGATCACCTGGGCGTGGTCGGCCAGATCGTTGATGATCTCGGTGAAGTGGGCTGAAGGCCAGCCGGGGGCGTTGTCCGCAGGGGTGGGTCGTAGGCGCGCGGTGAGCGGCGGGACGACGGGGGTGCGTGCGCCGAGTTCGGTCAGGGCCCAGCGGATGCCGACGGGCTCGGTCCAGTCCGGCGGGGTCGCCCGTTCCAGGCAGGCGTGGTAGGCGCGGCGCAGAGGCTCGATGGCGCCGTCGATCTGCAGGCTCGCCAGGGCCATGGCCGCCCATTCGCGGACGGTCGGGTTGTCGCTGTTCAGCAGGCTGATGAGAGCGGGGCCGCAACGGGGATCGCCCACCTCTTCGAAGACCTCGATGGCGGTCAGCCGACCGAAGCCGCCGAGGGAAGGCAGGCCGTTGATGACGGCGGGTATGGCGTCGGCGCCGATCCAGATCAGCTCCGCGCGTGCGTCGTAGGACTCGTCGGCCTTGCCGTCGAGCTGGTGGACGAGTGTCTCGATGTGGGAAGTCATGACGCGGAGCGGTCCCGGCGCCAGAAAGTGGGGAGCCACCAGCAGAGAACCGAGCTGTCGTCGGGCCACGGGGCGCTGTCCTCGGCTGCCCAGTCCTCGAAGGAGTCCCGGGTCAGATCGATGGGGCGCCAGGCGGGGTCGAGCGGCTCGTCCTCGGCCGGCGGGCGGACGAACCGGCGGCCGTGCTCGTCGCAGGCGCCGAAGTTCTGGTAGTTCCGCTGGGCCTCGATCAAGGAGACCTTGTTCGCGCCGCCGCCCATGGTCGGCCAGCGGAACTGGACCCCGTCGTCCTCCCAGAAGCAGACGGGGCAGATCTCGTACGAGCCGGGCATCTCGCCCAGCACGCGGTGCCCGCAGCACGGGCAGGGGTAGCGGTCGCTCACCCGCGCAGTCTCCTTGCCGGTCCCGCCGGTGCGCCATGGATTTCTCGGCCTCCGCCTGCCCGGCCGGTCCCCAGCCAGTCCGCAGGACACCCGTAGACGGCCGTCGGGAGCCAACGCATGCCAACCAGGAAATCGCAGGTCAGAGCCCTGGAAGGGGCTCCGTCGCAGCTCAGGATTGAGCCGCAGACTTTCCGCTTCAACGTGCAGTCATGCGTTTACCGCGCTAGACAAAGCGCTAACGTGCAGCTCAGAAGGGGTCGGACTCTGTCGAGTCCGGCCTCTTCGTCATTACCCTGCTGGATGGGTGCTGGGTATTCGACGTGGGGTGAGTGGCGCTTCAGGTCTCGTAGACGGTGGAGCGATGTCCCACGTGAACGACCCAGACGACCAGTTCCCCGTTGTCGATCGTGTAGCCGACGCGATAGTCGCCGACCCGTAGGCGGCGACGCTCCGGCTGGGACACGAGTGCGGTGGTGTTGAAGCCGAGGGGGTCGCTCTCCAGTTCGGTCAGCTTGGCCAGGATGCGCAGCGCCATGTCGCGAGGGATCTTCCGAAGTTCGGCCTGGGCCTCGGGGCGGAAGACGGTTCGGTACTCACTCACCGCGCGCCAGGGTCTCCCTCATGATGTCCTCGATCGGGATGCCGGGTGCCGGGTTGGCCATGCGCTCGTCGATGATTCGGTTGATCTCGCGCTCTTCCCACTGCTGGTACTTACGCAGGATTTCGATGGAGACCACGGCGGCGACTTCCTTGCCTCGGCGCGTGATCACTGTGGGTACGTCGTCACGGTCCGCGCGCTCCACCACCTCCGCCAGGTGTGCTCGCACGTCGCGAATGGACTCTGTGGGCAGCGGCTGTGTCATGCGCTCAAGTGTACCGAGTGTCCCATGTGTACACAACGGCTTGGGATCGGGTGTCCGGGCTTCGGCGCGGGCGGGCGGAAGGGTCCGGACTCGTCGGAGTCCGGACCCTTCGTCGCTCACCTGCCGGATCGGTGCGGGGAGGCCCCGATGGATGATGCTCAGGTGGTGCAGGCGGTGGAGCGGTGCTCCCTCCGGGGTCGGCCCGGAAGGGCGGCGCTCTCCGCCGGCAGCGTGCGGACGCGGTCGCCGGTCAGTGCCCGTCCCCGTCGTCCTCCTCGTCCTCGTCCTCGCCCTCGTGCGAGGGGCGAGGCGCGGTGGGCCGGTGCGGGCTGTGCGACGGGTCCCAGAAGTACCGAGGTGGCGTGCCGTCCTCCACCGTCTCGAACCAGTCTCGGTCGGTGTCGCCGTTCTCCGTCGCCCCCGGCGGGAACGTGCCCGGTGCCGCGTCACCGACCGGTGGGCCTTCGGGTGCTGCGGGGAAGCCCGTGGACCAGGCGCTCCGGCTGTCGTCCCCGTCCGAGAATTCGGCCTCCGGCCCTTCGCCCGCGTTCTCGTCGGGGCTGGGGAAAAGGGTCCGCCTGATGTCCTCGGCGGCCTCCTGCAGGCCGGCCGCCTCCAGGTTTCGGAGTACCCGGTGTACGAAGACCGTGTACTCGTCCATGTCGGGCTTCAGGCCCAGTGCCGTCAGCAGCAGGAGCAGACGGTCCGGGACGGTGACCTCTTCCTCGCGGTCGAACAGTCCCGTACCCGGGCCGTCACCGTCCCACAGCGGACCGCCGACGGTCGCCTCGCTCCGCGCGCTTGTGGGGGAGACGAGCAGGTGGCGGAAGAGTTCGGGCACCTCCTCGTCATGGGCCGCTGCCGCGATCTGGGCGAGCGGGCCGATCATGTCGACCGCCTTCTCGATCTCGTTCTCATGACGGGCGAGCCACCACACGACCGCGCTGCCCGCGCTCTTGAGCACGTCGTCACCGAGGTAGCGCCGCTTGTTGCGTTCGTGTTGACGCTCGTGTTCCCAGATCTCCTCGTCCTTGCGCAGATCGCTCAGCTTCCGCAGCCGCTCGCGGTCGGCAGGTGCGAGTGTCAGCGTCACATCGGCCGCCAGGGCTTCCACCTGTCCGCTGCGGTCCGGGAGCGGGACAGCCAGTTCCCCCTCCAGGAGGTATCGCGCGAAGCTTTCCCGGCCGGGCTCCTCCCGCCGGGAGATCTCTTCGGCCCGGCCGACGATCGAGGACATGGCCAGGGACGGGGAGGCGATCTCGGGCCGGGCGGCGGGGCCTGCGGCGGGGCCTGCGGCGGGCCTCCACCACACGGTGGCGGAGAAGAGGAAGTCGTAGCCCTCCGTCGAGCTCGGCAGTGCCGCGTCGACCACCCGCGTCTCGCGGTACGGCTGCTCCGCGGGTGCGGCGGGTGGCTCCGGTTCCACCGGCTCGTACGGATCGATCGGTGCGCGGCCACCGGTGAGGACCGTCATCACGAGAAGCAGGGATCCCGAAGCGGTGACCATGGACATGAAGCCCCACAGCCACGGGGACCAGTGCAGGAGGTTACCGAGCGCGGCCGGTGCGAAGCCGCAGAGAGCGACGAACAGCAGGCTGGGCAAGCGGTGTTTCATCGTTCCTCTTCCGTGGTCCGTGGTCCGGGGCCCGCATGCCTCGCGCTCTCCGCGCGGGCGTACTGGGCGTGGTCGATGTGCTGCCAGAAGAGGGCGGCGACGGCCGCCCGTGCGGAGTGGCGTGCGGTCCCCGCCCAGTCGCAGGTGAGCGCGTAGAGGCGGTGGAGGGGGGCAGGGCGGCCGTGTGTCGCCGCGACCATCACGCCCAGCGCCATGTCCTGGGTCGGGTCGTCCGTGACGGCGTTCAGCCAGCTGGTGACCAGCGGGCGCCAGAACTTCGTCGGCGGGTGTGAGAAAACCGTCTCCCACCCCAGGAACAGGTCCGGCCAGGGCGGTGGTTCCGGCGCCCGGTCGTGGCCCAGCAGCTCCGAGAGGAGGTGGAGATGGGCCTCCGTCCTGTGCGGCTCCCGACCTAACCGGTCCCGCACGCGGTCGATCAGCAACCGGTAGAGCCGGCGGTCCCGCCCGGTGAGGTCGAGGAGCGCTTCCCGGGCCTCGCCCGCGACCCCTCCCTTCCGCATGGCGAGGTGGTGGAGCCGTACCACCGCCTGATCCGGGTGGGTCGCGGCGATGCTCTTGGCACACGCGGCGGTCAGGACGCGGGCGAGGCCGTCCGACAGGGAGCCGGACGTCACGGATGCATAGATCCGCTTGCGGAACTCCGCGCCGAATTTCTCGTGTGCGAGGCCCAGTTCCAAGGCTGCCAAGGAGCGTGGGTCACAGGTTGCTCCGGGTGCGCTGTTCGCCCAGCGCGCCACGAGGTCGAAGAGGTCGTCGGGCCGCCCGACGGCCAGAGTCCGTTCAGCGAAGCGGACGACGACGTTCACACGGTCGTCGGTGGTGAGACGGCGCTCTCCCGTGGCGTCCGCGATCCAGTCCCGGAGGTCGTCGCGTACCCCGGGGAAGTTCTCCCAGAAGTACGCCCGTACCGCCTCCGCGTAGGCCAGCCGTTTGAAGCGGAGCCGTCCGTCCGCGTCACGCGCGATTCCGAGCGTTTTCACACGCTCGCCGAAATCCCTCCTCCCCAGTTCGGTCGTCGCCTCTTCCTCGTGCTTCACCGTCCTCATCAGGCAGTGCCAGGCTTCGTAGACACTGTCCGCGTGCAGTTCCTCGAACACCGCGGCCGTCAGCAGCAAGGCCCGGTCGGCCGCGGTGCTGACCGCCCGAACCTGTGCGCGCACCTCGCCGGCCCGGTCGGTGACCGCGCGCATCGCCTGGCCGAGCCAGTCGGCGAAGTCGGTGCCGAACCGGCCGTCGTCGTGCGCGGTCCGCACCAGCCGCGCGAACCGCGCCAGCTCCCGCATGGGGGAGCGTTCGCACAGCGCCCGGATCTCGGGGCCGCCCAGGTCCGGGGTTCGGAAAGGCAGCCGGTCCATGCGCAGGTGGCGGGTGAGGACGGCGAGACCCCGGGGACGTCCCAGCCGCACCGTGTCCGGTTCGAAGTCCGGTACGTGCGCGTGCTCCAGGTCCGCCGGCAGGACGACGGCCAGGTGAGCCCCCGCCTCCCGGACCTGTGACCGGCGCACGGCCAGGCGGTGCTGGGCCTTGACGTAGGTTTCCGCGTCCGTGATTCCCGAGAGGTCGAGGAGGAAGCGGTCACCGTCACCCGGGGCGAACGGTGGGTCGCCCTTCTCCTCCGTGACGGGAAGTTCCTCGAACCGGACGTCCTGTTCGTCGACGCCCCCGTCCTCCCCGAGCCCGTGCAGCAGCATGATCGCAGCGGCGCGGCGGCCGCTGCCGGGCCGGCCGTCCAGCAACACCACCGACCCGGGCTTCTCCAAGCGATCGGCGGCGATGCGGTATCCCAGCGGCGGAACGAACCGGTCAGCCAGGCGGATCCGGTCCTCGCGCGCGATCCGGAGGGCTTCGGACCGTTTTCGGGCCGCCCAGTCGGGGGCCGTGCCGTAGTAGACGTACTGAGCACCGGTGCCGTTGTTCACCGGGCCACGCGGATCATTGACCGTGACCCGTTCCCACTCGGTCATCGTGTGTCGTCCGAGCGCCGGCGCTCCCGCTCGAAGCGCTGGTGGACCGTGCCGCTGTTGTCGCCCGCGGTGAACTGGACGCCGGTGTTGTCGCCCTCGAAGTGAGGAGCGTTGTACTGGTGGCCCGGCCCGGTGTTGACGGGCCCCTGCGGCTCGTTGACGAAGCTGCCGAGATCTCCGTTGAGGTTGCCGATGCCCCCGCGCACACGCTGTTCCACATCCCGGGTCCGCATCCTGACGTGCCCGGCGTCCTGGGCCTTCTTCTTGCGGGACTTCGCCTGGGCCCGCTCCCGCGCCGCCTGGGCGTCGCGATCCTCCTGGCCGAGGTCGGGCAGCAGTCGTGCGAGGACGTCACCGAGCGCCGTCAGGTCCGACTCGGCGTCGCGGTGGTCGAATCGCCGGTACTGGCAGTCCGCCAGCTCCCGCAGGTCCTCCGGAAGGACGGCGCGATCGATCCGGGTCGCCTTGCCGACGAGGACGGGAATCACCAGGATCCCGCGGTCGAGGGCGGTACGGATCTCGCGGCGGGTCCAGTCCTGTTCGGCTTCGAGCGCGGGACGGCCGTCGGCTCCCCGTACCTCCGCCCAGCGTGGCCCGATCACGGCGAGAAGTGCCTCGCACTCCTCCACCGCCTTGACCAGTTCGGCCGGGTAGCGGTGCCCGGGCTCGATCGAGTTGCTGGCGAAGAAGACGCGGTCGGCACCGAACCGCCGGGTGAGCTCCCGAGCGATCAGTGTGGCGGCGGTTTCCTCGTCGCCGGTGCGGTAATTGACGAAGACGTCGTGCATGAAGGGTCCCTTCGGGAATGGTGGAGGGAGGCACGGGGGGTACGAGAGCGGAGCCTCGGACGGGGGTCCGGAGCTCCCGCCCCCGGGCCGTGCGTGCCCGCCGTGTGACGGCATGGCGCGTCCACGGGCGTGTACGGGGGTGGTGCACCGCCCGGGGTGTCACCGGTCGCGAACAGCCCGCGGGAGAGGCGGGTGCGACGCGGAGCGCCGGGCGGGGATCAGAGGGCCCGCCGGTACCAGCGGGATCCGGAGGACGGAGAGGGCCGGCGAGCCGGGCGGCTCGAGCCGGTGACAGCCGGTCGTGGAGCCGGCGTCAGTCCTGCGCGGGGGCGAGAGCCCGTGCGAGCGCGGGTTGCAGGTCGCGTACGGCCCTGCTGCTGCGGAACCGGGACAGTTCCCGCGCGAGTCGCCGGACGTCACTGTTCACCGTCGCCGAGGGGACGGCCGGCATCACACCCAGAAGCTCCCCGGCGATGGCGCACGCGTGCTCGACCTGTCCGGAGGCGGCGTGGGCCAGGGCCCTGCGGAAGCCGTACCGGGTGCGGGTGCGCAGCGCGTGTGAGGGAAGGCGGCGGCACTCCCGGTCGAGGACGTCGGCCGCGGCCTGGGGGCGACCGAGGTCGTACAGGCACCAGCCGGTCGTCATCGCGGCCGGATCGCTCACATGGGTGGTGCCGATCACGGGCTGTGCGTCGCTGTGGGCACCGTCGCGGCCGAGCAGCTCCCGTGCCCTGTCGAGGCTGCTCAGGCAGGCCCGCTCGTCGCCGACGAGCGCGTGACCCTGCGCCTCGCGCTGGGCGGCGAGACCGCGGATGCGGGGCGGGAGTTCGCTGCTCTGGGCCCGGCGGGCCAGGGTGACCGTGGTCGCGGCGTCCCCGGCGTAGAGCGTGACCAGGGCGCGCCGCACGAGTGCGTAGGAGCCGAGGTGGGGATCGCCTCCGGCGCGCGCCAGCTCGGCCGCCTCCCCGGTCCATCCGAGCGCCGCGGCGCTGTTCCCGGCCTCCTGGGCCATCCAGCCGGTGAATTCCGCGAACCGGGACGCGAGCAGGAGCGCGCCGGCCCGGGAGCCCGACGGGGCGTCGGCGGCCAGGCCGGCGACCGTGCGGGTCTGGGTCTCCAGCAGAGGGAGCAGGGCCTTCGGCGCGGTGGACTGGCCTAGCATGCGGAGCTGGTCGAACTGCGCGCGGTAGGAGGGGAGCAGGGGACCCGCGGGCGGGGAAGGCTGACTGCCGAGTTTCAGGCCGATGTCGATCAGGGCCCCTGTGCCCGCCGCGAGGACCGCTCGGCGCCCGACGCGCCAGAGACTCGGGCCGGTCACCGCCCCGGGGGCCTCCGAGACGGTGTCGGGACGCACCACCAGCCGCTGCAGCTCGCCGTTCGCCCCCAGGAAGGCGTCGCACCGCCGGGCCAGGTCGGGGGACGCGGAGCGCTCCCCGCGCTCCACCTTGCTGAGGTGACCCTTGTCGTAGTTGAGCGCCACGGCGAACTGGGTCAGAGAGAGCCCCGCGGCCTCGCGTAAGCGGCGAAGTTCGGGACCGAAAGGTGCAGCTGTGCTCATCGTTGACCTCCCCTTGAACAGTGACCGTGAGAGCCGTGCGTTCTCACGGGGGACCTTCGTCCGGCACGTTCATCGATCGACACGCAGCCCCCGAACACCGTTCGTGACGGGTTCGTCGCGCTTCGCATCTGCCATGAGTCTGGCACGAGGAGCGCCTCGGGAATCCGGGTTCGGCGGCGTTGCCCGTTGCCTCTTCCGCTCCGCGCTGTTCTGGCCTGTTCCGCACCCTGGCCGAAGTCGGTCGGGTCCGGCGCGCATGGGCGGCGCGGAGAGAGGGCGCCGTGCAGCGCCGCGCCGTCCGGATCCGGACGCCCATCGCCGCTGCCCGTACCTCCGGGGCGCGGCCGGCGCCCCCCGTCCGCGTATTCTCGTTCGCCGGGGACTGGGAACGCGGAGGTACGTGAGGTGGAGTTCCGGCTGCTCGGCTCCGTCGCGGTGGTGGTGGAGGGCGGGGACGTCGGGCTGGGGCCCGCCAAGCGGGCGACTCTGCTGGCGATGCTGGCGCTGCGGCCCAACACGGCGGTCAACGTGGCCCAGCTGATGGACGCGCTGTGGGAGGACGAGCCGCCCACCCATGCCAAGACCGTGCTGCAGGGGCACGTCTCGCGGTTGCGCGCGCTGCTCGCCGAGCACGGGGCGGAGGCGTACGGGGTCGAGCTGGTCACCCGGAAGTCGGCGTATCTGTTGCGGATGCCCGAGTCGCTGCTGGACGCGCACCGGTTCGAGGAGCTGGTGGCGCTCGCCGGGATGCAGCGCAGTCCCGCCGACAGCGTGCGGATGCTGCGCGAGGCGCTCTCGTACTGGCAGGGGCCCGCGCTCACGGGGACGGTGCCGAGCCGGCCGCTGGAGGCGGCGGCGAGCGGGCTGGAGGAGATGCGGCTCGCGTCGGTGGAGGCGCTGGCCGCGGCGTACGGGCAGCTCGGCGAGCACGGCAGGGCCGCCGCCGTCCTGCGGACCGAGGCCGTCGCCCACCCGCTGCGCGAGTCCCTGGCCGCGGCGCTGATGCTGGCCCTGGCCCGGGCGGGCCGCCAGTCCGACGCCATGGACTGGTACCACAGGACCCGGCGGTTGCTCGCCGAGGAGCTGGGGGTGGATCCGGGCGAGACGCTGAGCGAGGCGTACGCGACGCTGCTGCGGTCCGCCGCGCCCGCCGCCCCGCCCCGTACCGCCGCCGCGCTCACGGCGGAGCCCCCGGTCCCCGCCCCTGCCGTGGTGCCCGAGCTGCTGCCGCGTCCGCCGCGCGGTTTCACCGGCCGCCGGGACGAGCTGGCCGCGCTCGACCGGGAGGCCGGTGCGGGCGACGGCCCCGTCTGTCTGGTCACCGGTCCCGCCGGGGTGGGCAAGACCGCCTTCGCCGTGCACTGGGCGCACGAGCGGCGCGAGGACTTCCCCGACGGGCGCCTCTTCGCCGACCTGCGCGGCTTCAGCGACACCCCGGCGCCCGACACGGCCGCCGTGCTCCGCGAGTTCCTGCTGGCCCTCGGGGTGCCGCAGCCACGGATCCCGGAGGGCGCGGAGGCGCGCGGCGCGCTGTTCCGCACCCTCACCACCGGGCGCCGGCTCCTCCTCGTCCTCGACAACGCCCGTTCCTCCGAACAGGTCCGTCCGCTGCTGCCCGGTGGCGACCGCTGCGTCACGCTCGTCACCAGCCGTGACCGGCTCGGCGGGCTCATCGCCTCCGACGCGGCCCGGCCCGTGCCGCTGCACCACCTGCCGCCCGCCGACGCGGCGGCTCTGCTCGCCACCGTCCTCGGCGAGGGCCGGGTCGCGGCCGAGCCGGAGGCCACGGCCCGGCTGGCCGGGCTCTGCGACGGGCTCCCGCTCGCCCTGCGCGTCACCGCCGCCCGCCTGGCCGAGCGTCCCGGCTGGACCCTCGGCGCCATGGTCGGCGAACTCGCCGACGAGCAGGGAAGGTTGTCGCTCCTGGACGTGGAGGACATCGGCGTCTCCGCCGCGCTGCGCCTCACCGTGCAGCAGCTTCCGGAGTCCGCGACCCGCATGTTCCGGGCCCTGGCCCTGCACACCGGTTCCGACGTGGACCGGTTCGCGGCGAGCGCCCTTGCCGGGACCTCGCCCGCGCAGGCCTCCGCCGACCTGGACCGGCTCGCCGCCGCCCACCTGCTCACCGAGGCGGTCCCCGGCCGCTGGACCCCGCACGACCTCGTACGCCTCTACGCGCGCCGGCTCGCGCCGCAGGCCGACCAGGAGGGGCTGCGGCGCCTCCTCGACCACTACCTCTACACCGGGCTCGCCGCCGACGCCGCCGCCGAACCCGGCTCCCAGCCCTGCTACGCCCTGCCCGCCGACCACCGGCGGCCCGCGGCCACCCGGGAGTTCGAGGACCGCGCCGCGGCACTGGACTGGTACGCGGCGGAGCGCACGGCCCTGGAGGGGGCCGTGGCCGCGGCCGCGGCGCTCGGGCTGCACGACCGGGCCTGGCGGCTCGCCCTGGTCCAGTGGCCGCTGATGCTGGTGCGGATCAGCGACGGCTGGACGCCGCTCCTGGAGGCGGGGCTCGCCGCCGCCGAGCACGAGGGCGACTTCGACGCCCAGTCGCGCACGCGGGCGCTGCTCGGCTGGATCCTCCACGAGGAGGGGCGTGACGCGGAGGCCCTCGTCCACCTGGAGAAGGCGCCGGTCCTCGCCGCCCGGGCGGGGGACACGATCAGCGAGGCCATCGCGTACGTCAACCTCGCCGTCGTCCTCGACGCGACGGGTGAGCACGGGCGGGCCGGTCTGCTCATGGCCCAGGCGGTCGCCCTCGCCGATCGCGCCGGTCACCCCAACACCCAGGTGCTGACCCTCCACCACCTCGCGCGGCACTGCCTGGAGGCGGGGGAGTACGAGGCGGCCCTCGCGCACACCGTTCGCGCCGGGGAACTCGTACCGCCCGACGGGGTGGTCGTACGGGCCGGGCTCCAGATCCTCCAGGGGGAGGCGCTGGCCGGAAGCGGACGGCTGGAAGAGGCCGCCGACCAGCTGAAACGAGCCATCGCCGCGGCCGACGCGGCCGGTTTCCGGGAGGGTTCGGCGCGGGCCGCGGAGCGGCTTTCGCGGCTGGCAGCGGACTGTTAGCGGTACGCAAGCGGGACGGCAGTACGGGGCCGGAAGCTGGTGTCAGCACGAAGGGCCCCGCCGCGCCGGGGGCCGGGTGCGGCACCACGGACGCCACCCCACCGGCGCGCCCCGGGTGCGGCGCCCGGCTCCGCCGGACCGGCGGGTCCCGGGTGCCGCACCCGGGCGCTTCGCCCACCGGAGGGCCCGGGTGCACCGACCGCACAGCACACCGCAGGCCTCATGCCTCACCTTCACGGGGGATCACCATCATGCGTACGCACCGCACGACCACCGCTCTGGCCGTCGCCGTCACCGCCCTCTCGCTGGGCCTCACCGCCTGCGGTGGTGACACCGGCACGGGTGCCAAGGACGCGGGCAGCGCGACCGGCGCCACCGCCTCTTCGTCCGCCCCCTCCGCCACGTCCGCCGCCCCGGCGGCGTCCTCGTCCGCCGGGGCGGGGACGACGGACACCGGCACCGGGACGGGAACGTCCGGTTCCACCGGCGGCTCGGCCACCACGGCGGACACCGCCGCGAACACCACCACCGTGGCCACCGGCACCGGCGGCACCCGCAGCACCGGCGGTACCGGCTCGACCGGCGCCAAGCAGCGCGCCTGCGCCGCCGGAGACGTACGGATCACCGCGGCCAAGGCCGACGAGGTTCCCACCGAGCACATCGTGCTCACCGCCACCAACACCTCGGCGAGCTCCTGCCGGCTCATCGGCTACCCGCTGATCGCCTTCGGCGAGATCCAGACCGCCAAGGACGTCCCGGCCGTCGCCAAGAGCAAGCCGGCCGCCCCCGTCGTCCTGGTGCCGGGCGCCCCCGCGTACGCCAACGTCCGCATCGCCCTCGGCGGCGCGCACGAGGACAACAAGGTCGTCACCGCCTTCAACGTGAACCTCTTCGCCGCCGACGGCCCCGCCGAGGGCAGCGTCGTCGTCAAGGCGCCGGCCGGCGGTCTCGCCGTCAACGAGGCCGTCGCGAAGACGGGTTACTGGACGCCCGAGCTGCGGTCCGGCGTCGACGAGTTCTGAGCCACGCGTTCTGCGCCACGCGTCCTGAGCGGGGGGCCCTGAACCGGGGAGCTCGCTACCGGCGTGTTCGGAGCCGACGAGTTCCGAGCCGAGCAGCTCGGATCGCCGCAGCTCGGATCCGGGGAGTTCCGGGCCCGCGGGTCCGGGCCGGCTGCTGCCCCGGGCCGTACGGAAGCGGGGCGGGGAAGTGGCGGCGGGCCGGCGTTCACCAGGACGTCAGGCCCGCCTTCGCCCCGCCAGTTCCTCCCGGAGTTCGTACACGTACGTCTTCGCGCCGTGCGGGAAGTACGGGTTGTCCACGCGGGAGGCGTGGAACGTGCCCGGCTCGTCGGCCGCCGCCCGCGCCGCCGCCGTCGCCTCGCGGCCGCCCGGGACTTCGGTGCTCCGAATTCGTGGGCGCGGATCTGCTCCTGTTTCCTCTGGAGCGGGCCCCCGGGGACGTACACGCGGTGAGGGCGACGAGCGGGGTGCGCCCTCCCCGAGGGGACGGCGCCCGCGCACGGCAGGGGCGGCAGCGCCTCCTCGTACCGCCGGAGGGAATTCACCCGGGACGCGAGGTCCGGCAGGGGAACGGGGGCGGTGGCGAGGTCGGGGTCCCAGGGGCCCCGGCGGCGGGGACAACACCAGGTGAGGGCATCGGTGGGCGCGGAAGTACCGCGTCCGTGGCACGCGTCGGAGGCCCTGGGGGGCGCATGTCAGTGGTGTGGCAAGGGTGTTGCGGATGCCCGCGCGCTCTTGTGTGATTCCTATGGATCAGTCAATCTTTCGCTCGGCAGTCGGACTCCGGACGCCGTTGGAATCCGTGCCATGGATTGTCATGTCCCTGCCACATCCCCACGGCAGGCAGTGCACCACCGATGAGGAGGACCCCCCACATGTCAGTGCGTGATTCGCGCCGCCGCATCACCACGGCCGCGGCCATCGCCGTCGCCGCCCTCGCCCTCGGCTCCCTCTCCGCACTCCCCGCCACCGCCGCCCCGGCCGCCGCCGAAGGCGTCATCGAGAACGCCGGTGCCGAAGGCACCATCGCCGGCAGCTACATCGTCACCCTGCACGAGTCCGCCCAGGCGGAGACCGCCAAGGGCCGCGCCGTCGCCGCCAAGTTCGGCGCGAAGATCAAGCGCACGTACACCACCGCCGTCAACGGCTACTCCGTCGAGCTGTCGGAGGCCCAGGCGAAGAAGCTCGCGGCCGACCCCGCCGTCAAGTCCGTCGTACAGAACCGCGTCTTCACCATCGACGGCACCCAGCCCTCCCCGCCGTCCTGGGGCCTGGACCGGATCGACCAGCGGGCGCTGCCCCTGAACCAGAGCTACACCTACCCGGACAGCGCCGGCCAGGGCGTCACGGCGTACATCATCGACACCGGTGTCCGCATCACCCACAGCGACTTCGGCGGCCGCGCCGTCAACGGCTACGACGCCATCGACAACGACAACACCGCCCAGGACGGCCACGGCCACGGCACCCACGTCGCCGGTACGGTCGCGGGCTCCGCGCACGGCGTCGCCAAGAAGGCCAAGATCGTCGGCGTCCGCGTCCTCGACAACAACGGCTCGGGCACCACCGAGCAGGTCGTCGCCGGCATCGACTGGGTCACCCGCAACGCCGTCAAGCCGGCCGTCGCCAACATGAGCCTCGGCGGCGGCGTCGACAGCGTCCTCGACACGGCCGTCCGCAACTCCATCGCCGCCGGCATCACCTACGCGGTCGCGGCGGGCAACGACAGCTCCAACGCCTCCAACTACTCGCCGGCGCGCGTCTCCGAGGCCATCACGGTCGGCTCCACCACGTCGAGCGACGCCCGCTCCAGCTTCTCCAACTACGGCAGCGTCCTGGACATCTTCGCCCCGGGCTCCTCCATCAAGTCGGCCTGGAACACGAACGACACCGCCACCAACACCATCTCCGGTACGTCGATGGCGACCCCGCACGTCGCCGGCGCCGCCGCCGTCTACCTGGCCGACAACCCGGCGTCCACCCCGGCCCAGGTCTCCACGGCCCTGACCACCGCCGCCACGCCGAACGTCGTCACCAGCCCCGGCACCGGCTCCCCGAACCGCCTCCTGTACGTCGGCGGCGGCACCACCACCCCGCCGCCCACCGGCCCGAAGTTCGAGAACACCACGGACTACGCCATCGCCGACAACGCGACCGTCGAGTCCCCCGTCACCGTCAGCGGCGTCGCGGGCAACGCCCCCTCCGCCCTGCAGGTGCCGGTGAACATCGCCCACACCTACATCGGTGACCTCCAGGTCCAGCTGATCGCCCCCGACGGCACGGCCTACACGCTGAAGGCCTTCGGCACCGGCGGCAGCGCCGACAACATCAACACCACGTACACGGTCAACGCCTCCTCCGAGGTCGCCAACGGCACGTGGAAGCTGCGCGTCACCGACAACGCCAGCTACGACACCGGCAAGATCGACTCCTGGGGTCTGCAGTTCTGACCCGGGACGAACCGACGGGGCGCCGGTGACGGCGCCCTGAGCGGACGAAGGGACGAGGGGCGGTCGCCGGCGGGCGGCCGCCCCTTGCCGCGCCCGGGGGAGGGGGGAGGGGGAGGCGAGCGCCACCCCCGGATCACCGGACCGTCGCACGGACCGCGTACGATGCGCGCCCGTTCGCCCGTTCCCCGTTCAGTCATTCGATCATTCGGTCGTTCGGCTGTTCGTCCCTTCGCCCCGCCCGCGCCGACAGGAGCACCCCGCCCGTGGAGCCGACCCCGCCGAACCCGCAGCCCCCGTCGTCCCAGGGGCACGGCGGGCCCGCGTCCGGCCCGTACACCGCCCCCGACCCGTACGCCGTCCCCGGCCCGTACACCTCGCCGGGCATGCCGTACGCCGCCGGTCCCTACGGACCGCCCGGAGCGCCGGGCGCCCTCCCCGGCCCGTACGGCCGGCCGCCGCGCACGACCAACGGCCTCGCCGTCGCGTCCTTCGTCTCCGGCGTCGTCTGCTGTCTCCCGCCCCTCGGGCTGGTCCTCGGGCTGATCGCCCTGCCCCGCACGCGCGCGCGGGACCAGGCGGGCAAGGGGCTCGCCGTCGCGGGCATCGTCCTCTCCGCCGTCAGCTGCCTGCTGCTCGTCGTCGCTCTGGTGACCGGTGGCTTCTCCCGGTTCTGGCAGGGCTTCAGGGAGGGGATGGAGGAGGCGGCGCGCTCGGACTCCGCCTTCTCGCTGCGCACCGGCCAGTGCTTCGTCGACGACGGAAAGCTCGAGGAGTACGCGACGGACGTCGAGGTCGTGGACTGCGCGCGGCCGCACGACGGGGAGGTGACGGGCGGCTTCAAGGTCACCGGCTTCGACGGCTGGCCCGGGGAGGCCGCCATCGACCGGATCGCCGAGAAGCGGTGCGAGGCCCTGAACTCCGCCTACGCACTGGACACCTGGGCCGTCCCCGAGAACGTGTGGGTGTACTACTACCTGCCGAGCGAGCAGAGCTGGCGGTTCGGCGACCGGACGGTGACCTGCGCCCTGGCCACCGAGGGCAAGCCCTTCACGGGGGCGCTGCGCTCGGACGCGACGGTGCTCGACGCCGACCAGGTGCACTTCCTGAAGACGATGAACCCGATCGAGACGGTCGTCCTGCGCGAGCCCGAGCAGGACCCGGACGAGGACTTCGCCGCCAACAAGGCCTGGGCAGGCCAGGTGCTCGCGGCCATCGACGGAGCCCGCGCCGGCCTCGGGAAGCACTCCTGGCCGGACACGGCGCGCCGGCCCGTCGCGGAACTCGGCACGGATCTGGACGCGGCCTCCGAGCAGTGGCGCGCGCTGGCGGGCGCCGCCGACCCGGACGCGTACTGGGAGGCGTACGACCGGGCCTTCGAGCTGCTGCCGGAGGACACCGGGGCCGGAGCGCGCGCGGCGCTCGGTCTGACGGACACGCTGCCGGACGGTGGCGCGGGCGGCGGGACGGGCGGCTCCGGGGACGAGCCGGGAAGCGGTGCGTCCGTCTGACGCCTCCCGGCCGAAGGGGTTACCCCGGGTGACTGCCGGTGGCAAGCATTGTCATCACTTCGAGTGAAACCCTGGCCCATGCTTGCGGTGCGCCACCCTGGGTTGTCAGGCTGTAGCTGTCCGTCAACCTGAGGGGAGTGTCCAGTGACGTTCGGTGAGCAGCCCGCCTATCTGCGCGTGGCGAGCGATCTCCGGGAGAAGATCGCCAACGGCTCGCTTCCCCCGCATACCCGTCTCCCCTCGCAGGCACGCATCCGCGAGGAGTACGGGGTGTCGGACACCGTCGCGCTGGAGGCCCGCAAGGTGCTCATGGCCGAGGGGCTCGTCGAGGGCCGGTCGGGGTCGGGGACGTACGTACGGGAGCGGCCGGTGCCGCGCCGGATCTCCCGCTCCGGGTACCGGCCGGCGTCCGGCGCCAGCCCCTTCCGTCAGGAGCAGGCGGCCGAAGGCGTGCGCGGCACCTGGGAGTCCGGCAGCGAGCAGGAGCGGGCGAGCGCCCCGGTGGCGGCCCGGCTCGGGATCGAGCCCGGCGAGCGGGTCATGCGCACCCGGTACGTGTACCGGGACGGCGGCGAACCGATGATGGTCTCCACCTCCTGGGAGCCGCTCGCCGTCACGGGCAGGACGCCGGTGATGCTGCCCGAGGAGGGGCCGCTCGGGGGGAGCGGGGTCGTGGAGCGCATGGCGGCGCTCGACATCGTCGTCGACAACGTGGTGGAGGAGATCGGCGCCCGCCCCGGCCTCGCCGAGGAGCTGATGGCGCTCGGCGGGGTGCCGGGGCATGTGGTGATGGTGATCGAGCGGACCTTCTACGCCTCGGGGCGGGCCGTCGAGACGGCGGACGTCGTCGTCCCGGCCGACCGCTACCGCCTCTCCTATCACCTGCCGGTGCGCTGACGCTCCCTCATGCCGTGCGCCCCCGCCCGCCTCCCGGGCGGGGGCGCGCGGGCATGCGGGGAGCGGGGCCCTTCGGCCGCCTGCCGTCAATTCCCGGCCGATCCGTATCTCTTCGTGAAAACCCGTATCCGCTGTGTGAAGGTCAGGCGTAAGCTCGGGCATATGCGCAATGCGGTTTCCTGGAGATCGTCGAAGGCGCCCGGACCGACGGAGGGAGAAGCCCGATGACCGAGAGCGGCCCCGTCCTTCCCTGGCTCGTCATACGGCAGGACGACAACGGCCACCGCTACCGCGTGGGTCAGTACGCCACCGAGGACGAAGCCCGGAAGATCGCGGACAGCCTCGACGCGCGCGGCCATGAACGGCTCTACTGGGTCGAGCGCATGGGAGGCGCCCCCGCCTGAGCCCGCCCCGGGCCGCGCACCCCTCTCACCGCACCACCTCGGCACCGCCCCCGCGCCCCCCTCGGGCCGGGAGCGGTGCCGCGGCCGTTCCCGGGGGTGCCACCGCCCCGCCCCGGGCGCCCCCGTGCGCCGCACGCCCTCCCGGTAGGGTCGCGTCCGTCGGCTGCGGGACGAGAGGGAAGAGGGGTACGGCCGTGTTGATCGACACCGTCGCCTGGGTGCGGATCGAGGGCGGCCGGATCCTGTGCGCCCGGCCCCGGGGCAAGGGGATCTTCTACATCCCCGGCGGCAAGCGCGAGGGCGCCGAGACCGACCTGCAGACCCTCGTCCGCGAGATCGAGGAGGAGTTGACGGTCCTGCTCGACCCGGAGACCGCCGTCCACACGGGGACGTACGAGGCCGGCGGCCCCGGCCTGCCGGACGGTGCCGTGGTCCGGATGGCCTGTTACACCGCCGAGTACCGCGGCGAACTGCTCCCCAGCAGTGAGATCGAGGAGATGGCCTGGTTCTCGTACGCCGACCGGGAGCGCGTACCGCCCGTCGACCAACTGCTGTTCGACGACCTCCGGGCCGCCGGCGCCCTGCGCTGACCCGCGCTCCCGCCATACCGGTTCGTGCGTCCGCCGTACGGCTCGTGCTCCCGCCGTACCGGTCCGCGCTTCCCCCGCACCTCCGGCGCCCTGCGCCGACGCGCGCTCCCCCGCACCGGTGACGGGGCGCGTGAGCGGTTCTCTACGCCGTTCGTGCCTCCGTGCGCCGACCGTCCCCCACTGACGCGATATTCGACCGAAAATAACGGGTATGTCCAGAATGTGACCTTGAGGGGGGCGGGGGTCTTCCTGCTGACGCACGGCTGGGGAAGTGATCGGGAGTGAGCGACGCCGACGGCGACCGCGCCGAATGGACCTTCCCCGCGGAGGCCGACGCCGTCCGCACCGCCCGGCACGCCGTGCGCGCCACCCTCCGCGGCTGGCGGCTCGACGCCACCCTCGGCGATGTGACCGTCCTGCTGGTCAGCGAGTTGGTGACCAATTCCCTGCGGTACGCCTCCGGCCCCATCGGCGTACGGCTCGTCCGCCTCGGCCCCGACGGAACCGGCCCGGACCCCTGCCACGCGCTGCTCGTGGAAGTTTCCGATCCGCTTCCCGATCCGCCGACCGAGCGGCCCGCGGGCCCCGACGACGAAGGGGGCCGCGGTCTGGCGCTCGTGGCCGGTGCCGCCCGCCGCTGGGGGACCAGAAAGGGAAGGACCGGCAAAACCGTATGGTTCGAGCTGGCTCTCCCTGGTGAGTAAAGAGGGTGGGACGACGATCACCGGCACTCGGCCAGAACCGAACGAGACCACCCTGTGATCGTGAACGTCGTGCCGCCGGGGCCTGCCGTACTGAATACTGCGGGCATGGCCGGTCCGGTGCGGTGAGCTGGAGGGGACGGTCGCGTTGAGCGAGATACCTGAGACGGCGAGCGGCGTCGTGTGGCAGAGCAGCCCGCCCGGGTCCATCTATGACTACATACGGGTGGCCTCCTTCTCCCTCGGCCCCGACGGGCTCGTCGATCAGTGGAGCCGGCGTGCCGTGGACCTCTTCGGTGTCACCGCCGAGGAGGCCAGGGGCCGGGACCCGGTCGACGTCTTCCTGCCCGCCGGGCTGCGCGAGCGCGGACACCGCACGGTCCGGGAGATCCTCGACGGCAAGGAATGGACGGGGCTCGTCCCCTTCCGTGCCCCCGGCGAGAACGGCCCCGAGGGCCTCGCCGAGGTGTACGTCATGCCGAGCGAGACCGAGTCCGGCGAACGGGCCGCGCTGTGCATCGTCGTCGACGTCCGGGCGCTGCGCCGTATCGAGACCGACCTCGCCGCCTCCCAGGCGATATTCGGCCAGTCGCCCTTCGGTTTTCTCCTCTTCGGCACGGACCTCACCGTCAAGCGGGCCAACCAGCGCTTCGCCACCGTCTTCGGCGGCTCCGCCGACGACCACCGCGGCCGGACCGTCCACGACTACCTCACCCGCTCCGAGGCCGACCGGATGACCGAGGCCCTCCGCCGGGTCCTGGAGACCGGCGAGGCCGTCACCGACCTGCAGATCGTCGGCGCCGCCCCCGGCGCCCGGGACCGGCGCCACTGGTCGATCAACCTCTACCGGGTGCACAGCGGCACCGGCCGCCCCATCGGCGTCGCCGGACTCGGCATCGACGTCACCCGCCGCCACAACGCCGCCCGGGAAGCCGCCAGCGCCCGCCGCAACCTCGCCCTCCTCAACGAGGCGGGCTCCCGCATCGGCAACTCCCTCGACCTGGAGGCCACCGCCCGCGAGCTGCTCGACGTGACCGTCCCCGGCTTCTGCGACCTCGCCTCCGTCGACCTCTACCAGGGCCTGCTCACCGGCGACGAGGCACCGCCGGGGCGCTGGGGCAACTCCCACGACGTCGGCTACGGCGCGGGCAGCGCCGAACTGCGCCGCGTCGCCTTCTCCAGCGCCGTCTCCGACACCCCCCACCGGGCCGCCGAGGACCACGGCACCGGCACCGGCTGCTGCGGGCCGGCCGCCGTCGAGGTCGGCGACGTCCACCGCTACCCCTTCAACTCGCCCTGCGCGGACGCGCTGCGCACCGGCCGCGTCCGCACCGTGCCCGGCGCCGACGGCGACCTCGTCCAGTCCACCCTGGTCGTCCCGATGGTCGCCCAGGACACCGTCGTCGGCCTCGTCCAGTTCTCCCGCGCCAAGGGCAGCGAACCCTTCGGGGAGCGCGACCGGGCCCTCGCCGTCGAACTCGCCGCCCGCGCCGCCGTCTGCATCGACAACGCCCGCCTCTACCGCCGCGAGCACGAGCGGGCCCTCATCCTCCAGCGCAGCCTCCTCCCGCCCGGCGACCCGGAGGCCGCCGGACTCGACATCGCCTGCCGCTACCTGCCCGGCACCACCGCCACCGAGGTCGGCGGCGACTGGTTCGACGTCATCGAACTGCCCGGCCACCGCACCGCCCTCGTCATCGGGGACGTCATGGGCCGCGGCCTGCGCGCCGCCGTCGCCATGGGCGAACTCCGCACCGCCGTGCGCACCCTCGCCCAGCTCGACCTCGAACCGGCCGAGGTCCTCTCCCACCTGGACGAGATCGCCCGCGGCCTGGGCGCCCCCATCGGCGCCCAGCAGTCCCGCGCCCAGAAGAACCGGGGCCCGGAACTCTCCGAGGTCTACCTCGCCACCTGCGTCTACGCGGTCTACGACCCCGTCACCCGGCGATGTACCTTCGCCAACGCCGGCCACCTGCCCCCGGTGCTCGTCGGCCCCGGCGAGGATGCCGTCCTCCTCGACGTACCCCCCGGGATGCCGCTCGGCGTCGGCGGCGAGCCCTTCGAGGAGGTCCGGATCGATCTGCCCGAGGGCGCGCTGCTCGCCCTCTACACCGACGGACTCGTCGAATCCCGCGACCATCCGCTGGAGGAGGGCCTCCACGCCTTCCGCCGTGCCCTCACCGGTCAGGAACGGCCGCTGGAGGACGTCTGCGACCGGGTCCTCAGCCGGCTCGACACCGGCCACGGGGAGGACGACATCGCCCTCCTGATGGCTCGCATCCGGGGACTGCCCGGCGAGGCCGTCGGCGACTGGCGGCTCCCCCGGGAGCCCCGCTCCGTCGGCCGGGCCCGCGAACTCGCCCGCGCGCAGCTCACCTCCTGGGGCCTCGACTCCCTCGTCGACACCGTCGAACTGCTCGTCAGCGAACTCGTGACGAACGCCCTGCGCTACGGCGAGGGCGAGATCCGGCTCCGCCTGCTGCGCGACCGGACCCTCGTCTGCGAGGTCTGGGACGCGGGCCTGGTGCAGCCCCGGCGCCGCAGGGCCCAGGACACCGACGAGGGCGGCCGCGGCCTCCAGCTCGTCGGACTGCTCAGCTCCTCCTGGGGCTCGCGCCGCACCCCGCGCGGCAAGACCGTCTGGTTCGAACTCGCCCTGCCCGACGGCGGGAGTCCGGCCGAGCCCAGCGTGGAGCAGCTCCTCAGCATGTTCTGACCGGCCCCGGCCCCCGGGGTGTGCCCGGCACGCCCGCCGGGCCGGCCACCTCCGGGGTCAGGCGCCCTTCAGCGCCGCGAGGCGGGCCTCGATCTCGTCGCTGTCGCCGAGCGCGTCCAGCTGCTCGAACTGCGCGTCGAGGGACGAGGCGGCGAGTTCCTGCTTGCCCAGGGCCCGCGCCTCCTCCCGGCGCACCTTGTCCTCGAACCGGCTCAGCTCGCTCGTCGGGTCGAGCAGGTTGATGCTGTCGACCGCGTCCGTCATGCGGTTCCGCGCCTGCGCCGACGTCGCTCGGGCGACCAGTTCGTCGCGCTTGGCCTGGAGCTCGCCGAGCTTGGTCCTCATCTGGTCGAGCCCGGTCCGCAGCTTCGCCACCACATCCGTCTGCGCGGCGATGGTCGGCTCGGCCGTCCTCGCCTCCCGCTCGGCACGCAGCTGGCGGCCGAGCGCCACCTTCGCCAGGTTGTCGAAGCGGTCGGCCTCCTCCGTCCGCCCGCCGGCCCGCAGCTCGTCCGCCTTCCGGCTCGCGGCGAGCGCCTTCCCGCCCCACTCCTTCGCCGCGTCCAGGTCCTCCTGGTGGTCCTGCTCCATCAGCCGCAGATTGCCGATCGTGGCGGCCACCGCCTCCTCGGCCTCCGCGATGTTGGACGAGTAGTCACGGATCAGCTGGTCCAGCATCTTCTGCGGGTCCTCCGCCTGGTCCAGCAGCGCGTGGATGTTCGCCTTCGCCAGCTGGGCGACCCGGCCGAGAACGGTCTGCTTGCTGCTCATGCTTCGTCTCCTTCAAGGGTTCATCAGGGGGACTCGGGAACAGAGGTGAGGGGGCGGGCCGCGCTCAGAACCGGCCTCCGCCGCCCAGCCGGCCGCGCGTGCCGCCGCCGCCGAAGCTGCCGGGCCCGCCGCCGAAACCACCGCCGCCGAAGCCTCCGCCCCCGCCGAACCCGCCGCCGAAGCCTCCGTGGCCCCCGCCCCCGCCGAACAGCCCGCCGAGGAGGATGCCGCCCAGCACCGCACCGCCGAGCCCGCCGCCCCCCGCGCCCGGCACACCGCCAGGACCGCCGGGGCCCGCGTACGCCTGGACGTCCCGCTCAGCGAGCTCCTGCGCCAGCCGCGCCAGGCCGTCCGCCCGCTGAGCCTCCGCCAGGGCGGTCCGCGGGTCCCCGGCGGCGGCGAGCGTCTCCGCCTTCTCCCACCGGCGCCGGGCCTCCGCGAGCCGGGTACGGGCCTCGCTGCCCACCGCTCCCCGGTGCGTCGTCACGTAGTCGGAGGCCGCCCCGATCGCCGAACGGGCCGTCAGCATCGCCTGCTCCAGGAGCGCCCGGGCCCGCCGGTCGCCCGACTCGCGCTCCCGTGCGCCCCGCAGCGCCTCGTCGAGTGCCGCGTCCGCCTCCTCGACCCGCCGCAGTGCCTCCAGGGGGTCGTACCGTCCGGCCTCCCCGGCCTGCCGTACCTCGGCGGCCACGGTCTCCGCCCGCGCGATCCGTCCCTGGAGGTCCGCCGTGGACACCCCCTCGGACGTGCCCTTCAGCAGGCCGCGGGCGTCCGCGAGGTCCGCGTCCGTCTCGGAGAGCGCGCCCGGCAGCTTCCCCACCGCCTCCGCGAGCTCCACCGCGCGCCGGTCCACCGCCTCGATCAGCCGGGCGGCCTGGTCCACCGCGCCCTCGGCGGCCCGGATGTGCACGGCGCCGCCGCCGTTGTCCCCCTCGTCCACCCGCTGCCGGGCCTCGTTGATGTGCGTCGTGGCGAAGACCAGCCGGTCCTTGGCCTGCTCGACGTTCCCGGCGACCGGGGAGGCGGCGCTGTCCGCGTACCGCTCGCGCATCGCGGTGAGCGCCGCCCCGGCCGTGACCACCCGCCCGGTCTGCTCCCGGAACGCCGCCTCGACCGAGGCCAGCGCCTCCGGAGCCGTACGCTCCAGGGCACGCAGCCGGTCGAAGTCCTCGCTCTCCGCGTCGAGGCGCGCGTTGGCCTCGGCGCAGCGCCGGAGGATCTCCTCCAGCATGTTGCGCCGCTCTCCGTCGTCCTCGGGGAAGGCGTCGTCGAGCCGCTGCCGCACCCGGAACGAGGCCGTGAGCTGCTCCTTCGCGAAGGCCAGGGCCTCGGTGAACCGCTCCACGGCCGCCTCCCCGAACTGGGCGGAGGCGAAGCCCAGTTCCTCCTGGCTGGTGCGGACCGCGTCGTCGGTGGCGACCAGGGTGCGCCGGGCCTCGGCGTCGAGAGCGTCCAGCGACGGCGGCGCGTGCTCCGGGGGAGGGGCGCCCCAGCCCTGCCCGCCTTGGGGGGTGGTGCGGGTCGCGGTCCGCCTGCGGCGCTTGGTGTACGCGTACGCCGCCACGGCCCCGGCGCCGCCGACGAGCACGAGCGGCAGGACGAGGTCGGCGCCCCACGAACCGCCCCCGGCCGGACCGGGGTCGGCGGGGCCGGGGGTGATCGACGGCGCGGGGACGGGCCGGCCGGCGAGGACCGCGCCGTAGCCGTCGGCGGCGCCGATGGCGGCCCCGGCCCAGTCGTTCTGCCGCAGGGCCGGTTCGATCGCCGTCCGCGCCACCTCGTCCAGCTGGGCCTGGGTGAGCCGGCCCGCCGGGTCGGCGGAGTGCGCGTACTGCCGGGCGCGGGTGGCGACGGCGAGCAGGACGTCGTCCGCGCCGAGTCCGTTGCGCGCGGCGGTGGCGTCGGCCCAGTCCGGGGCCGAACGCCCCGAGAAGTCCCGGACGTAGACCACGAACAACTGGATCCGGCGGTCCTCGTAGAGCCGGTCGAGCGCCGCGGCCACGGCGGCCCTGCGGTCGCCGAGGGCGTCGACCCGGTCGGTGATCTGGCCGTCCCGGGACAGGTCGGCGGGGTCGTCGGCGTGGGCACCGTGAACGGCGGGCACGAGGAGCCACCACGCCGCCACCAGTACCGCGAGAAGGGCGCGGGTGGCTGTTCGTGTCACAAAAAGGAGGCTATGTCCCGGTATGGGGGAGCGCGAGCGGGCCGGTGCCGTTCGGAAACCGCCCGTGCACCGGGCCGGTGCCGTGGGGAAACCGCCCGCGACCCCGGCGCGTCCCTGACGGTGGCCGCCCCTGCGGTGGCTCCGGTGACGTGACGGCTCCTGGGAGGCTCGTGTGAGTGGACGGCTGAGGCGTGCGTGGCGGAAGGGGCGCTGGTTCGTGCTGGGACTGGTGTCGGTCCTCGTCGTGCTGCCGCTGTCCGGGGCGCTCGCCCTGCGCGTGAACTACGCGGGCGACGTGCGGGAGGACGCCCGGACCCGGGGCAAGGACGCCATCTGGCTCGGGCACGCCTGGGTCGACGGCCGGCGCACGGACGCCGACCTCGCCGCCTTCGCCGAGCGCGTCAAGGGGACCGGCATCCGTGACCTGTACGTCCACGCCGGTCCGCTCGACCACGACGGGACGCTGCGCGCGGACAGGTACCCGCGCGCCCGGTGGCTGATCGACGGCGTGCACCGGACCATGCCCGGCATACGGGTCCAGGCCTGGCTGGGCGACATCCTCGCCACCGAGGGGCCGGTCGGACTGCGCCTGGAGGACCCGCGTTCCCGGGCCGCCGTGGTCGGCTCCACGCGGCAGATCCTCGACGCCGGCTTCGACGGCGTCCACTTCGACCTGGAGCCGCTCCACTCCGACGACGCGCACTACCTCTCCCTCCTCGACGACCTGGGGAAGCTCACCCGGGCCCGGCGGGTGCCGCTCTCCGTCGCCGCCCACCAGATCGATCCCCTGCCCGGCGCCCACTCGGTGCTCGGCGTGGTCAGCGGCGGCAGCGAGAAGTGGTGGTCCCAGGAGTTCTTCGGGCAGGTCGCGCGCCGGGTCGACCAGATCGCCGTCATGTCGTACGACACGTGGATGCCGCTGGAGGGCATGTACGGCGGGTACGTCACCCAGCAGACGAGCCTCGCCCTGGAGGTGACGCCCGAGTCGACCGACCTCCTCATGGGCCTCCCCTTCTTCCACGAGGACGATCTCGGCCACCACGAGAGCGCGGAGACCGTCGCCGCCGCCGTCCGGGGCACCCGTCTCGGCCTCGGCCGCACCGACCCCGGGCGCGAGCGTTTCGGCGTCGCGCTGTACGTCGACTTCGCGGCCCGCGAGGAGGACTGGGCGGCCTACCGCGCCGGCTGGCACTGACCCGGCCGTCCGGGTGCGCGCCCGTCCGGAGGCGCGCCGGCGGGGGAGGGGATTGGGCCGCACGGGTGGGGTTCGGCGGGGCCGCCGCCGTGTCGGCACGGCCGGATCGGATCGGTCGCTTTCAGTGGATGAGCGATAGGTCTGATCATCTCCAAATGGCATGATTCCGGACGAAGGGGTACACATCATGTCCCAGGTCGGCGCCCCACGCGGGAGGACATGGTCCAGGAGCCCCCGCTCCCGCACGCTCCGCTCCGTCGCCCCCCTCACCAGCGCGGTCCTCGCCGTCACCGTGCTCGCCGGGTGCTCCGGCGAGGGCGAGGAGCAGGCCCCGGCCGCCGCTCAGGACCACGCCCCCGCCGCGCGCGAGCGGGTCGCCGACGGCGGCACCCTCCGCTGGGCCGTCGACACGCTCCCCAGCACCCTCAACACCTTCCAGGCCGACGCCGACGGCACCACCACCCGCGTCGCCGGAGCCGTGCTCCCCGCCCTCCACACCCTCGACGAGCGCGGCCGCCCGCAGCGGAACCCGGACTACCTGGAGTCGGCCGAGGTCATCGAGACCGAGCCCAAGCAGGTGGTCCTCTACAAGCTCAACCAGCAGGCGGTCTGGAGCGACGGACGCGAGATCGGCGCCGCCGACTTCGTGGCCCAGTGGCGCGCCCTGAGCGGCCGGGACACCGCGTACTGGACCGCCCGCAACGCCGGGTACGAGCGGATCGAGAAGATCGAGCGGGGCAAGAACGACCTGGAGGTCCGGGTCACCTACGCCAAGCCGTACGCGGACTGGAAGTCCCTCTTCACCCCCCTCTACCCGAAGGAGGTGATGGGGTCCCCCAACGCCTTCAACGACGGGGCGCGCACCGCGCTCAAGTCGACCGCAGGACCGTTCCTGCTGAAGAAGGTCGACCGCGCGAGCGGTGACATCACCCTCGTCCGCAATCCCCGGTGGTGGGGACAGCCCGCCAAGCTCGACAGTCTCGTCCTCAAGGCCGTGCCCCGCACCGAACGCGGCGCCGCCCTCGCCGCCGGCACGCTCGACCTGGCCGAGATCGACCGGTCCACGGCGGAGCGGATCGCCCTCGCGGTACGGGACGCACGGGCCGGCCGCAAGGGCGCGGAGGCGGCCCTCGCCCACGGCCCCGGCTCCGCCATCACCCCCGCCAAGGCCCTGAAGTCCTGGGCGCTGGCGTATGGATCCGACGAGGAGCGGGCCGAGGAGGTGCGGGCCGCCCGGGAGGAGAACCGGCAGGCCGTCGCCCGGTACGCGGCCGAGCAGGACGGCCTCGCCCGGTTCGTCGTCCGCAAGTCCCTGGAGCCCGCGTACACCCAGCTCTCCCTCAACGGCGAGTCCGGCCCGCTCGCCGACGAGCGGGTGCGGCGGGCGGTGGCCCGCGCGATCGACCGCCAGGAGATCGCCGAGTCGGTGCTCAAGCCGCTCGGGCTGCCCGCGGACGCGCCGGGGAGCCACCTCGCCCTGGCCGGTCAGCCGGCCTACGCGGACAGCAGCGACGCGCTCGGCGACCAGGACACCGCGGAGGCGCGGGCGCTCCTCGCCGACGCGGGCTGGGTCCCGGGCGGGGCGGTCCGGAAGCCGGGCACCAAGGCCGACACCAAGGCCGACACCAAGGCGGGCAGCAAGGCGGAGAACACCGAGAACGAGAAGGAAGGGAAGCCGGAGCAGGAGAAGAAGGCCGCGGCCGAGGACCGGAAGGCCGCGGACACCGCCTCCGACGAGGGCCTCTACATCGTCGGGGACGACAAGCCCGGCGAGCGCCCCGCCGCCCCCCGCATCGGGCCCGCCGGCCCCGGGAACGGCACCGGCGTCCTGACGGCCGCCCCCGCCGCCGACCGCCAGGGCCGGGCCCTCCTCGCCCGTGCCGAGGCCCTGGACACCGGGACCGCCACCGACGCCGGGGCCCGCGCCGCCCAGTCCGTCACCAAGCCGGACCGGGGGGTCGCCGGGGCCTACGCCCCGCGCGGCACCGCAGCCCCCGCCGCCGTACCGGCCGCGAACCAGGCCCTAGGGAAGGACGGCAAGGCGCTCAGCCTCCGCTTCGTCCTGCCGTCCGGGCCCGGTTCCGAGTCGCTGCGGGCGGTCGGCGACCGGATCGTCCGGATGCTCGACGCGGTCGGCATCCGCACCCAGGTCACCAAGGTGCCCGACGAGAGCTTCTTCAAGGACCACATCGCCTCCGGCGACTACGACCTGGCCCTCTACTCCTGGCCCGCCACGGCCTTCCCGGCCACCGACGCCCGGCCGATCTTCGCCAAGCCGGAACCCGCCTCGGACGGCTCCCTGCTGGTGGAGCAGAACTACTCCCGGGTGGGTACCGACCGCATCGACCAGCTCTTCGACCAGGCGGCGGGGACCCTCGACGAGGAGGAGGCCCGGGAGCTGGTCCGCCAGGCCGACGCCCGGATCTGGGCCGCCGCCGGCTCCATCCCCCTCTACCAGCGCCCCCAGCTGGTCGCCGCCCGGGCGGATGTCGTGAACGCCGGTGCCTGGGGTTTCGCCGCCCCCCGCTACCAGGACATCGGCTACAAGAAGGCCGAAACCGTCAAGGGTGCCGGCCGAACCGCCGAAAAGCACTGAAACCGCAGGTCACAACCTCAGAAGCCGCTCAATTTCCTTGCCCGCCGGGCCTCCCGGCGGGCAGGATCACGTCGGACCCTTGACCCGGCCGCATGATCTTCCCCACACCCTGAAACCTCCCAGTAGACCCTCTCGGATCACAACCGGGGAAGCCCCTTGCACGGCAGCCCCGTACCATAGGACTTAGCCGTGGCGCGTCCGCCCGGCGGGCGTAAGAGGAACTGACGCCGATTCCCACGATCCGAGAGAAGCGCAAGCCACCCATGCCCACGCGCCACGACATCCGTAACGTAGCCATCGTCGCCCACGTCGACCACGGCAAGACGACCATCGTCGACGCCATGCTCAAGCAGGCGGGTGCCTTCGCCGCTCACCAGCAGCTCGACGACCGCATGATGGACTCGAACGACCTGGAGCGTGAGAAGGGCATCACGATCCTCGCCAAGAACACGGCGGTGAAGTACCACCCCAAGGACGGCGGGGCCCCGATCACGATCAACATCATCGACACCCCCGGCCACGCCGACTTCGGTGGCGAGGTCGAGCGCGGTCTGTCGATGGTGGACGCCGTCGTCCTCCTGGTGGACGCCTCCGAGGGCCCCCTCCCGCAGACCCGCTTCGTGCTCCGCAAGGCCCTCCAGCAGCGCAAGCCCGTCATCCTGTGCATCAACAAGACGGACCGCCCGGACTCCCGGATCGACGAGGTCGTCAACGAGACCTACGACCTCTTCCTGGACCTGGACGCCGACGAGGACCAGATCGAGTTCCCGATCGTCTACGCCTGCGGCCGTGACGGCATCGCCTCGCTGACCAAGCCGGAGGACGGTACGGTCCCGGCGGACTCCACCAACCTGGAGCCGTTCTTCTCCACGATCCTGGAGCACGTCCCCGCCCCGACGTACGAGGAGGACGCGCCGCTCCAGGCCCACGTCACCAACCTCGACGCCGACAACTTCCTCGGCCGCATCGCGCTGCTCCGCGTCGAGCAGGGCGAGCTGCGCAAGGGCCAGACGGTGGCCTGGATCAAGCGCGACGGCACGATCTCGAACGTCCGCATCACCGAGCTGATGATGACCGAGGCGCTCACCCGCAAGCCGGCCGAGGTGGCCGGCCCCGGTGACATCTGCGCCGTCGCCGGTATCCCCGACATCATGATCGGCGAGACCCTGGCCGACCCGGAGAACCCGGTCGCGCTGCCGCTCATCACGGTCGACGAGCCGGCCATCTCCATGGTCATCGGTACGAACACCTCGCCGCTGGTCGGCCGTGGCGGCACCGGCAAGGGCGCCGACGCCAAGGCCGCGGTCAAGGACCGCAAGGTGACCGCCCGTCAGGTGAAGGACCGCCTGGACCGCGAGCTCATCGGCAATGTCTCGCTCCGCGTCCTCGACACCGAGCGCCCGGACGCCTGGGAGGTGCAGGGCCGCGGTGAGCTGGCGCTGGCCATCCTGGTCGAGCAGATGCGCCGCGAGGGCTTCGAGCTGACCATCGGCAAGCCGCAGGTCGTCACCAAGGAGGTCGACGGCAAGGTCCACGAGCCCGTCGAGCGCATGACGATCGACGTGCCCGAGGAGCACATGGGCGCCGTCACCCAGCTCATGGGCGTCCGCAAGGGCCGCATGGACAACATGTCGAACCACGGCTCCGGCTGGGTCCGCATGGAGTTCGTCGTCCCGTCCCGTGGCCTCATCGGCTTCCGTACGGAGTTCCTGACCCAGACCCGCGGCACCGGCATCGCGCACTCGATCCACGAGGGCCACGAGCCCTGGTTCGGCCCGCTGCAGACCCGTAACAACGGCTCCCTGGTCGCCGACCGCGCCGGTTCGGTCACCGCCTTCGCGATGACCAACCTGCAGGAGCGCGGCGTCCTCTTCGTGGACCCGGGCACCGAGGTGTACGAGGGCATGATCGTCGGCGAGAACTCGCGCTCCGACGACATGGACGTGAACATCACCAAGGAGAAGAAGCTCACGAACATGCGGTCGTCCTCGGCCGACTCGTTCGAGGCGATCGTCCCGCCGCGGAAGCTCTCCCTGGAGCAGTCCCTGGAGTTCTGCCGCGACGACGAGTGCGTCGAGGTCACCCCGGAGGCCGTGCGCATCCGCAAGGTGAACCTGGACGCCCGTGAGCGTGCCCGCGCGGCCTCCCGCGCGAAGAACGGCTGACCGAGTCGGTCGTGTGACCGGGCCGTTCCTCGAACGGCCCGGCACGGACGAGAGCGCCCGTCCGGGGTTGTCCCCGGACGGGCGCTCTCGTTTTCCCCCGTCCCCGTTCACGTCCCCCGTTCACGGGTGGTGCGCGACGCCCCGCCCGTCCCCGTGCCGGCTGGTCGGGCCGGCGCCGGGATCAGCAGTAGCGCTTGGCGTACGCCGCGAGGCTGCCGGCCGGCACGGAGGTGCCGCAGCGCAGACCGCCCTCGGTGGCGACGGTGAAGCTGATGGCCTTGCCGTAGTTGCCGGTGTTCACCCAGCGGGTGCCGCGGTCGCAGCGGAACTGGGTGTAGTAGCCCTGGGTCTTCATGGTGCCCGCGTACAGGACGTACTTGCCGCGGGTGGAGAGCCGGTGCTGGATGGACTCGGCGGTGGTCTTCGTCTTCGACCCCTCGGCCTTCAGCTCCAGGCCGACCTTGCCGCTGAGGCTGGCGAGGGCGACGTTCCCGCTGACCTCGACACCCGAGGTGGCGGTGACGGAGGCCGTGATGCTGGTGACGGACTGGGCGCTGACGGTCTTGACGACCGTGCCGCCGGTGTAGTGCTCGATCGCCTTGCGGTGGGTGACGACCGGAGACTTGCTCACCGTGGACCAGGTGTACTTCTGGCTCCCCGGGCTGCACATCATCTCGGCCGCCTGGGCGCTGCCGGCGGGCAGCAGGGCCAGGGTGGCGGCCGACAGGCAGGTGGTCATGAGTCCTGCCATGAGCTTCTTGCGCATGTGTTTCCCCTCGTTGGTGCCGCCCGGTCGGGCGGCGGAGCGGCCCGTGGTCAGCGGGCCGGGTCGGAGTCTTGCGGGCCGGGGGAGACTTGGGACACAGTTTTGAGCAACTTCTGAGCTTGACAACCGAGTTGAGTGCGCCCTTCCGCTTCCGGGAGCCACGGCGGCGCGCAGCACCGGCCCCCCGGGGGCGTCAAACCGATTTCGCCGTGCCGCGTCCGATTTCCGGACGTCGCTCTCCGGTACGTGTGTTAACAGTCCGTTTCGGGCGTGTCTGTCTGTGATCAGTTTGTCCGGATTTTGGCCTCTGACGCCTTGGTGATGTTGTCAAAACGAGACCACTTAAGTGTGGTTTACAGCCCGGACGTACTTAATAGTTGGCTCCATTGAGCTCGGGTCAATGGGTCAAGCACTGTGGGGAGTGCCGACTCACGAGCACACTCGGGGCGCTGGAGTCCTGGGCCGTCAGGGGTGTCGGCCGTCTCCGTGCGTCCCTTTCGTAGTGACAAGTGGACTCATGAGGAGGAACCCCATGCGTGGTGCCAAGAGCGCCAAGTGGGTTGCGGGCGCGATCGCCGTCGCCCTGGCAGCGACCGCCTGTGGCGGCAGCAAGGACAACGGGGAGGGCAAGGCCAAGGACGGCGGCGCGGTGAGCGTCGGCATCTCCGAGCCGAAGCGCCTCGTCCCGCAGACGACGACCGAGTCCGAGGGCTCGCAGGTGCTGGACGCGCTGTTCCGTCCGCTCGTCAGCTACGACGACAAGAACCAGCCGGTCGAGGACGCCGCGGAGTCCATCACCACGACCGACAACAAGCTCTGGACCATCAAGATCAAGCCGGGGCAGAAGTTCCACGACGGCACCCCGGTGACCGCCAAGAGCTACGTCCAGGGCTGGAACTGGGGCGCCTACGGCCCGAACGCGGCCGACGGCAACTACTTCTTCGCCACCATCGAGGGCTACGAGGCCCTGAACCCGGCGGACCCGGACGGCGCGGAGGGCCCGAAGAAGGCCCCCGAGCCGAAGGCCAAGGAGCTCTCCGGCCTGAAGGTCGTCGACGACACCACCTTCACGGTCAAGCTGGCGAAGCCCTTCGCCGACTACAAGACCGTCCTCGGCTACACGGTCTTCTACCCGCTGCCGGACGCCGCCATCGCCAACATCAAGGCGTACGAGCAGGCTCCGATCGGCCAGGGTGCCTTCAAGATCGAGGGCAAGTGGGAGCACAACAAGGCGATCAAGGTAGTCAAGAACCCTGACTACACGGGCACGAACAAGCCCAAGGTCGACTCCGTGACCTACAAGATCTACCAGAAGCAGGAGACGATGTACAAGGACGTCGTCGCCGGCGCCCTGGACGTCGTCCCGCAGGTCCCGAGCTCCGAACTGGCCAACGCGCCCAAGCAGTTCGGCAAGCGCTTCAAGTCGTCGCCGGCCTCGACCTTCCAGTTCGTGTCGTTCCCGACGTACGACAAGAAGTACGCGAAGCCCGAGGTCCGCAAGGCGATCTCGATGGCCATCGACCGCGAGGAGATCACCAAGGTCATCCTCAACGACTCGCAGTCGCCGGCCCGCTCCTTCGTCTCCCCGGTCGTGGGCGGCTACCGCGAGAACACCTGCGGTGACTCCTGCAAGTTCGACCCGGCGGCCGCCAAGGCGATGCTCGCCAAGGCCGGCGGCGTCGAGGGCAACAAGATCAACATCGGCTACAACGGCGATGGTGCCCACAAGGAGTGGGTGGACGCCACCTGCAACCAGATCAAGAAGAACCTCGGCGTCGAGTGCGTCGGCCAGGCCGTCCCGCAGTTCGCCGAGCTGCTGACCCAGGTCGAGCAGAAGAAGTTCTCCGGCATGTTCCGGATGGGCTGGATCATGGACTACCCGTCCATGGAGAACTACCTCGGCCCGCTGTTCACCACCGGTGGTTCCTCGAACTACTACGGCTACAGCAACAAGCAGTTCGACAAGCTGGTCGAGGAAGGCCGCGCCGCCAAGACCTCTGCCGAGGCCATCAAGATCTGGCAGCAGGCCGAGGACATCCTCGTCCAGGACATGCCGGTGATCCCGCTCCGCTTCGGCAAGAACGTGTTCGCGCACAGCAAGAACGTGACGAACGTGGAGATGGACCTCTTCAACCGGGTCGACGTCACCAAGATCTCCAAGGCCTAAGGGCCTCAGGCATCTGACCCACATTTAAGAGTCGAGAACGGCGGCGGGGGCCGGCAACACCGGCCCCCGCCGCTTCTCGCGAGGAGGATCCATGGGCCGGTTCGTCATCCGACGAATCCTTCAGATGGTGCCCGTCTTCATCGGCACCACGTTGATCGTCTATTTTCTCGTCACGCAGATGGGTGGCGACCCCATCCAGAACCTGTACGGCGAGAAGCCCGTACCCGAGAACATCAGAGCGACCCTCACCGCTCAGTACCACCTCGACGACCCGTTCTTCGTACGGTACTGGTACTACTTCACCGGCCTGCTCCAGGGCGACTTCGGTGAGTCCATCAGCCAAGGCCGGCCCATCGCCGAGCTGCTCGCCGAGGCCTGGCCCGAGACGCTGAAGGTCGCCGGTGTGGCCTTCACCTTCGAGGTCGTCATCGGCGTCGTCGCCGGTGTGCTCGCGGGCATGCGCCGCGGCAGCTTCATCGACAACCTGGTGCTCGTCTCCACCCTGACCGTCATCGCCATCCCGATCTTCGTGCTCGGCAATGTCACCCAGACGTTCCTCGGTATGGAATGGGGGCTGTTCCCCGTCTCCGGTACCGACGACGGGTTCTCCAGCTATCTGCTGCCGGGTATGGTGCTCGGCTCGGTCTCGCTCGCCTACATCGCGCGTCTCGCCCGGGCCTCGGTCGCGGAGAACCTCCGCGCCGACTACATCCGGACCGCGAAGGCCAAGGGCCTGCCGAAGAGCCGCGTCATCGGCATTCACGTGCTGCGCAACTCGCTGATCCCGGTCGTGACCTACCTGGGTGCCGACCTCGGTTCGCTCATGGGTGGCGCGATCGTCACCGAGGGCATCTTCAACATTCCCGGCGTGGGACACCAGCTCTTCACCTCCCTGAACGTGGAGGACGGTCCGGCGGTCGTCGGTTTCGTCAGCCTGCTGGTGCTCGTCTACCTGATCTCCGCGCTGGTCGTGGACCTGCTGTACGCCGTGCTTGACCCGAGGATTCGCTATGAGTGACACGACCCAGAAGACCGAGACGGCCGTCGCGGGTCTCACCGCGCCCGTCGTCCCCGCCCCGGCCAAGCCGGAGAAGACGCGCAGTCTCGCGCAGGACGCCTTCCGGGACCTGGTCCGCAACCCGATGTTCATCGTCTCGGCGGTCCTCATCGTCGGCATCCTCGCCATCGCGGCCTTCCCGGGCCTCTTCACCAGCGTCGACCCGCTCGCCTGCGACCTGAAGCACTCCATGGAGGGCCCCAGCGGCAGCGCGTGGTTCGGCTACAACTTCCAGGGCTGCGACGTCTACTCGCAGACCATCTACGGCACCCGCAACTCCGTGATCGTGGGTGTGCTGACGACGGTCTTCTCCCTGATCATCGGCGGCCTCGTCGGTGTCCTCGGTGGTTTCTTCGGCAAGTGGACGGACGCCCTCCTCTCGTTCGTCACCAACGTGTTCTTCGGCCTGCCGCTGCTGCTCGCCGCGATCGTCATCCTGAACAACTTCCGTGACGAGAAGGGCATGCGCAACGCCGGCGTCATGGCCGTGGTGCTGACCCTGACCGCGGTCGGCTGGATGTCCATGGCCCGCGTCATGCGCGGCGCCGTCATGCAGGTCAAGCAGGCCGACTACGTGGCCGCCGCGCGCTCGCTCGGCGCCTCCACGTCGCGCATGATGTTCCGTCACGTCCTGCCGAACTCCGTCACCCCGCTGATCGTGGTCGCCACGATCTCGCTCGGTGCGGTCATCGGTGCGGAAGCGACCCTGAGCTTCCTCGGTATCGGCATCAGGCCCCCGGCCATCTCCTGGGGCGTGATGATCTCCGAGGCCCAGCAGCGCATCTCTTCGGGTCTGCACCCGCTGCTGTTCCCGTCCGGAATGCTCACCATCACGGTGCTCGCCTTCATCATGCTCGGCGACGCGGTCCGTGACGCCTTCGACCCGAAGCTGCGCTGAGAGTGAGGACGAACGCAGTGACCACCATCGACAAGACCGCGGCCGTCCCGGCGCCGCGCGACGGCGAGACCCACGAGGGTCCGCTCCTCGACGTCCGTGACCTCCACGTGGAGTTCCGTACGCGTGAGGGCGTCGCGAAGGCCGTGAACGGTGTCTCGTACTCCGTCAACGCCGGCGAGACCCTCGCCGTCCTCGGCGAGTCGGGCTCCGGCAAGTCCGTGACCGCGCAGGCGATCATGGGCATCCTCGACACTCCGCCCGGCTTCGTGACCAAGGGAGAGATCCTCTTCCGCGGCCAGGACATGCTGAAGATGTCCGAGGAGGAGCACCGCAAGGTGCGCGGCAACAAGATCGCGATGATCTTCCAGGACGCGCTCTCCTCGCTCAACCCCGTCCTCTCCGTCGGCTACCAGCTCGGCGAGATGTTCCGGGTGCACCAGGGCCTCTCCAAGAAGGAGGCCAAGGTCAAGGCGATCGAGCTGATGGACCGGGTGAAGATCCCGGCCGCCGCGGCGCGCGTCAACGACTACCCGCACCAGTTCTCCGGCGGTATGCGCCAGCGCATCATGATCGCGATGGCGCTCTCCCTGGAGCCGGACCTGATCATCGCGGACGAGCCCACCACGGCGCTCGACGTGACGGTCCAGGCGCAGGTCATGGACCTGCTCGCCGAGCTCCAGACCGAGTACAACATGGGTCTGATCCTGATCACTCACGACCTCGGCGTGGTCGCCGACGTCGCGGACAAGATCGCCGTGATGTACGCGGGCCGGATCGTGGAGCAGGCGCCGGTGCACGAGCTGTACAAGCGCCCGGCCCACCCGTACACCAAGGGTCTGCTCGACTCGATCCCGCGCCTGGACCAGAAGGGCCAGGAGCTGTACGCGATCAAGGGCCTGCCGCCCAACCTGCTCAAGATCCCGTCGGGCTGCGCCTTCAACCCGCGCTGCCCCCGGGCCGAGGACATCTGCCGTACGGACGTCCCGCCGCTGGCCCCGGTGACCGAGCAGGACGGCGCGGAGCTGCCGGGCCGCGGCAGCGCCTGCCACTTCTGGAAGGAGACGATCCATGGCTGAGCTCAGCAAGAACGACAAGGCCGAGGATGTGTCCGAGGCGGAGGCCGTAGCCGCCATCGAGGCCCCCGTCGAGCGTGGCGAGCCGATCCTCCAGGTGCGGAACCTGCAGAAGCACTTCCCGCTGACGCAGGGCATCCTCTTCAAGAAGCAGGTCGGCGCGGTCAAGGCCGTGGACGGGGTCTCCTTCGACCTCTTCCAGGGCGAGACCCTGGGCATCGTGGGCGAGTCCGGCTGTGGCAAGTCCACGGTCGCCAAGCTCCTGATGAACCTGGAGAGGGCGACCGCGGGCGAGGTCTTCTACAAGGGCCAGGACATCACCCGGCTGTCCGGGCGCGCGCTGAAGGCGGTCCGCCGGAACATCCAGATGGTGTTCCAGGACCCGTACACCTCGCTCAACCCGCGCATGACGGTCGGCGACATCATCGGCGAGCCCTTCGACATCCACCCCGAGGTGGCCCCGAAGGGCGACCGGCGCCGCAAGGTGCAGGAGCTGCTCGACGTCGTCGGCCTGAACCCGGAGTACATCAACCGCTACCCGCACCAGTTCTCCGGCGGTCAGCGCCAGCGCATCGGCATCGCCCGCGGCCTCGCGCTCAACCCGGAGATCATCATCTGCGACGAGCCGGTCTCCGCCCTGGACGTCTCCGTCCAGGCGCAGGTCATCAACCTGATGGAGAAGCTGCAGGACGAGTTCAACCTGTCCTACATCTTCATCGCGCACGACCTGTCGATCGTCCGGCACATCTCGGACCGCGTGGGCGTCATGTACCTCGGCAAGATGGCCGAGATCGGTACGGACGAGCAGATCTACGAGCACCCCACGCACCCGTACACCCAGGCGCTGCTCTCCGCCGTGCCGGTGCCGGACCCGGAGGCCCGCGCGCACCGCGAGCGGATCATCCTGACCGGTGACGTGCCCTCGCCGGCGAACCCGCCGTCCGGCTGCCGCTTCCGCACCCGCTGCTGGAAGGCGCAGGACAAGTGCGCGACGGACGTCCCGCTCCTCGCGGTCCCGGAGCGCTTCCAGGGGCAGGACACCCCGGCCGCGCACGAGTCGGCCTGCCACTTCGCCGAGGAGCGGGCGGTTCTCCCCGTCTGATCCGAAGCGGCACCCCGTACGACGGCGAAGCCCCCGGCACCCCACCAGGTGCCGGGGGCTTTCCCGTGCCCCGCCGAGGCCCCGTTCATCCGGACGCCATAAACGTGCATACCCGTCAATATCAGGTGATATTGGGCCCTAAGTGAGTCCGAGGACCAACGGGAGGCATGTCATGCGCGGAGCCACGCTCGCCAGGTCGGCCGCACTGGCCACCGCCGTCGCCCTCGCGGCGACCGCCTGCGGTGGCGGCGACGACAGCGGCGGCGGAGGGGCCGACGGCATCGTGTCCTCCTCGTGGGGCGACCCGCAGAACCCGCTGGAGCCGGCGAACACCAACGAGGTCCAGGGCGGCAAGGTCCTCAACATGATCTTCCGCGGTCTCAAGCAGTACGACCCGAAGACCGGCGAGGCCAAGGACATGCTCGCCGAGAAGATCGAGACCAAGGACTCGACCACCTTCACCATCACGGTCAAGGACGGCTGGACCTTCTCCAACGGCGAGAAGGTGACCGCCCAGTCCTTCGTCGACGCGTGGAACTACGGCGCCCACCTGAAGAACAACCAGAAGAACGCCTACTTCTTCGGGTACATCGAGGGCTACGACAAGGTCCACCCCGACCAGGGCGAACCCACCGCCGACACCCTCTCCGGCCTCAAGGTCACCGGGCCGCGCACCTTCACGGTCAAGCTCACGCAGAAGTTCTCGACCTTCCCCGACACCCTCGGCTACGCGGCCTTCGCGCCCCTCCCGAAGGCCTTCTTCACCGACCACGCCGGCTGGCTCTCGAAGCCCGTCGGCAACGGCCCGTACACCGTCGACTCGTACTCCAAGGGCTCGCAGATGGCCCTGAAGCGGTGGGACGGCTACCCCGGCGAGGACAAGGCCCAGAACGGCGGCGTCACCCTCAAGGTCTACACCGACAACAACACCGCCTACACCGACCTCCTCGCCGGCAACCTCGACCTCGTCGACGACGTGCCCGCCGCCCAGCTGAAGAACGTCCAGGCCGACCTCGGCGAGCGCTACATCAACACCCCCGCCGGCATCATCCAGACGCTCTCCATCCCCTTCTACGAGCCCGCCTGGAACAAGCCGGGCCAGGAGAAGCTCCGCAAGGGCCTCTCCATGGCGATCAACCGCGCCCAGATCACCGAGACGATCTTCCAGAAGACCCGCACCCCCGCCAAGGACTGGACCTCCCCGGTCCTCGGCGCCGACGGCGGCTACAAGGAGCTGTGCGGCGAGGCCTGCGAGTACGACCCGGCCGAGGCGAAGAGGCTCGTCGCGGAGGGCGGCGGCATCCCCGGCGGCACGCTGAGGATCTCGTACAACGCGGACACCGGCTCGCACAAGCAGTGGATCGACGCCGTCTGCAACTCCATCAACCGCGCCCTCGGCAACGACCGGGCCTGCGTCGGCAACCCCGTCGGCACCTTCGCCGACTACCGCAACCAGGTCACCACCCAGAAGCTGAAGGGCCCCTTCCGGGCCGGCTGGCAGATGGACTACCCGCTCATCCAGAACTTCCTCCAGCCGATGTACTACACCAACGCCTCGTCCAACGACGGCAAGTACTCCAACCCGGAGTTCGACAAGCTCGTCGACCAGGCCAACGCCGAGACCGACACCAAGAAGGCCGTCGAACTCTTCCAGAAGGCCGAGGAAGTCCTCCGCGACGACATGGGCGCCATCCCGCTCTGGTACCAGAACGGCAGCGCCGGCTACTCCGACCGCATCACCAACGTCTCCCTGAACCCGTTCAGCGTCCCGGTCTACGACCAGATCAAGGTCAACTGACGCCGGAGCAGGCCGACGGCGTACGGCCCGGCCCGCGGACCTCCGCGCCGGGCCGTACGCCTACCCCCCACACCCCCGGAGCCCCTCATGGGTCGTTATGTGATCCGGCGACTGCTGCAGATGATCCCGGTCTTCTTCGGCGCCACGCTGCTGATCTTCCTGATGGTGAACGTGATGGGCGACCCCATCGCCGGACTGTGCGGCGACCGCCAGTGCGACCCGGCGACCGCCGCCCGGCTCAAGAAGGAATTCGGCCTCGACAAGCCGGTCTGGCAGCAATACCTGACCTACATGGGGAACGTCTTCACCGGCGACTTCGGCACGGCCTTCAACGGCCAGGAGGTCACCGAGCTGATGGGCAACGCCTTCCCGGTCACCATCCGCCTCACGATCGTCGCCGTCCTCTTCGAGATCGTCATCGGCATCAGCCTCGGCGTCCTCACCGGTCTGCGGCGCGGCCGCCCGATCGACACCGGCGTGCTGCTGCTGACCCTGGTCGTCATCTCCGTCCCGACCTTCGTCACCGGCCTGCTCGCCCAGCTCCTCCTCGGCGTCAAATGGGGCTGGATCAAACCCTCGGTCTCCTCCGCCGCCACGTTCGACGAGCTGATCCTCCCCGGCCTGGTGCTCGCCTCGGTCTCCCTCGCCTACGTCACCCGGCTCACCCGCACCTCCATCGCCGAGAACAAGCGCGCCGACTACGTCCGCACCGCCGTCGCCAAGGGCCTGCCCCGCCGCCGGGTCATCACCCGCCACCTGCTGCGCAACAGCCTCATCCCCGTGGTGACCTTCATCGGCACCGACGTCGGCGCGCTCATGGGCGGGGCCATCGTCACCGAGCGGATCTTCAACATCCACGGTGTCGGCTACCAGCTCTACCAGGGCATCCTCCGCCAGAACACCCAGACCGTCGTCGGCTTCGTGACCGTCCTCGTCCTGGTCTTCCTGGTGGCGAACCTGCTCGTCGACCTCCTGTACGCCGTCCTTGACCCGAGGATCCGCTATGCCTGACCAGCCCGAGCAGCCGTACGACGGCCAGGCCATCGCCCCCACGGGCGGCGGCGGCGCCTACGACCTCGCGATGGCCGAGGCCGAGACCCTGGAGAAGGGCCCGCCGGCCACCCCCGACGGCACCGGCCCCGACAACAAGCCCCGCTCGCTGTGGTCCGACGCCTGGCACGACCTGCGCCGCAACCCCGTCTTCCTCGTCTCCGGCCTGATCATCGTCTTCCTGGTGCTCATCGCCATCTGGCCGCGGCTCATCGCCGACGGAAACCCGCTCGACTGCGACCTCGCCAAGGCCCAGCAGGGCTCCCAGCCCGGCCACCCCTTCGGCTTCGACACCCAGGGCTGCGACGTCTACACCCGCACCGTCCACGGCGCCCGCGCCTCCATCCAGGTCGGCGTCTTCGCCACCCTCGGCGTCGCGCTCCTCGGCTCCGTCCTCGGCGGCCTCGCCGGCTTCTTCGGCGGCGCCTGGGACGGATTCCTCTCCCGCGTCACCGACGTCTTCTTCGCGATCCCCGTCGTCCTCGGCGGCCTCGTCCTGCTCTCCGTCGTCAGCAGCAGCACCGTCTGGCCCGTCATCGGCTTCATGGTCCTGCTCGGCTGGCCGCAGATCTCCCGCATCGCCCGCGGCTCCGTCATCACCGCCAAACAGAACGACTACGTCCAGGCCGCCCGGGCCCTCGGCGCCTCGAACACCCGGATGCTCCTGCGCCACATCACGCCGAACGCCCTGGCCCCGGTCATCGTCGTCGCCACCATCGCCCTCGGTACGTACATCGCCCTGGAGGCGACGCTCTCCTTCCTCGGCGTCGGCCTCAAACCGCCCACGGTCTCCTGGGGCATCGACATCTCCGCCGCCTCGCAGAACGTCCGCAACGCCCCGCACATGCTGCTCTGGCCGGCCGGCGCGCTCGCCGTCACCGTCCTCGCCTTCATCATGCTCGGCGACGCCGTCCGCGACGCCCTCGACCCCAAGCTGAGGTAGGGACCCATGCTGCTCGAAGTGCGCGACCTGCACGTGGAGTTCCGCACCCGCGACGGCGTCGCCAAGGCCGTCAACGGCGTCAACTACTCCGTCGACGCGGGGGAGACCCTCGCCGTCCTCGGCGAGTCCGGCTCCGGCAAGTCCGTCACCGCCCAGGCCGTCATGGGCATCCTCGACACGCCCCCCGGCCGCATCACCGGCGGCCGGATCCTCTTCCAGGGGCAGGACCTCCTGACGCTCAAGGAGGAGGAACGGCGCAAGGTCCGCGGCGCCAAGATGGCGATGATCTTCCAGGACGCCCTCTCCTCGCTCAACCCCGTTCTCTCCGTCGGCGACCAGCTCGGCGAGATGTTCCAGGTCCACCGCGGCATGTCCAAGAAGGACTCCCGGGCCAAGGCCGTCGAACTCATGGACCGGGTCCGCATCCCCGCCGCCAAGGAACGCGTCGGCCAGTACCCCCACCAGTTCTCCGGCGGCATGCGCCAGCGCATCATGATCGCCATGGCGCTCGCCCTCGAACCCGAGCTGATCATCGCGGACGAGCCCACCACCGCCCTCGACGTCACCGTCCAGGCCCAGGTCATGGACCTGCTCGCCGAGCTCCAGCGCGAACTCGACATGGGCCTCATCCTCATCACCCACGACCTCGGCGTCGTCGCGGACGTCGCCGACAAGATCGCCGTGATGTACGCGGGCCGGATCGTCGAACAGGCCCCCGTCCACGAGATCTACAAGGCCCCCGCGCACCCCTACACCCGGGGCCTGCTCGAATCCATCCCCCGCCTCGACCAGAAGGGCCAGGAGCTCTACGCCATCAAGGGCCTCCCGCCCAACCTCCTGAACATCCCGCCCGGCTGCGCCTTCAACCCCCGCTGCCCGCTCGCCCAGGACGTCTGCCGGACCGACGTACCGCCGCTGTACGAGGTCACCGACTCGCCCGTCCCCCGGTCGAGCGCCTGCCACTTCTGGAAGGAGTGCCTCCATGGCTGAGACGGCCGAGGCGATTCTCGAAGTCCGGGACCTGCACAAGCACTATCCGCTCACCCAGGGCGTCCTCTTCAAGAAGCAGGTCGGCGCCGTCAAGGCCGTCGACGGCGTGGACTTCGACCTCGCCGCGGGGGAGACCCTCGGCATCGTCGGCGAGTCCGGCTGCGGCAAGTCGACCGTCGCGAAGATGCTGGTCAACCTGGAACGCCCGACCTCCGGCGCCATCCGCTACAAGGGCGAGGACCTCACCAAGCTCTCCGCGAAGGCCCTCAAGGCGGTCCGCCGCAACATCCAGATGGTGTTCCAGGACCCGTACACCTCTCTCAACCCGCGCATGACGGTCGGCGACATCATCGGCGAGCCGTACGAGATCCACCCGGAGGTGGCCCCCAAGGGCGACCGGCGCCGCAGGGTGCAGGAACTGCTCGACGTCGTCGGCCTCAATCCCGAGTACATCAACCGCTACCCGCACCAGTTCTCCGGCGGCCAGCGCCAGCGCATCGGCATCGCCCGCGGCCTCGCGCTGCGCCCCGAGGTCATCGTCGCCGACGAGCCGGTCTCCGCGCTCGACGTCTCCGTCCAGGCCCAGGTCGTCAACCTCCTGGAGCGCCTCCAGTCCGAGTTCGACCTCAGTTACGTCTTCATCGCCCACGACCTGTCGATCGTCCGGCACATCTCCGACCGGGTCGGCGTCATGTACCTGGGCCGGATCGTCGAGATCGGCACCGACGCCGAGATCTACGAGCACCCCACCCACCCCTACACCCAGGCCCTGCTCTCCGCCGTCCCCGTCCCCGACCCGGAGGCCCGCGCCCACCGCGAGCGCATCATCCTCACCGGCGACGTCCCCTCCCCGGCGAACATCCCCTCCGGGTGCCGCTTCCGCACCCGCTGCTGGAAGGCCCAGGAACGCTGCGCCCTCGAAGTCCCCCTGCTCGCCGTCCCCGCCGCCTTCCGGCACGCCGACAGCCCCGCCCGGCACGACTCCGCCTGCCACTTCGCCGAGGAGAAGCAGGTCGTCCCGCCCGAGGAGCCGGACCACGGCCCGGCCGGCCCCCACGGCGGCGCCCGCCTCTACCGGGACCCCGACCACCCCTGAGCGCCGGGGGCGCGGAACCGCTTGTTTCGGTCCGGGGCGGCGTCGAGGATCGGGACCGTGACTGTGACACGACCGGCACGTCTCACCGGCGCCGCGTTCTGCGCCGCACTCGTCCTCATATCCGCCGTCTGGATCCTCAGGGACCTGGCCGCGCTCGGCTCGCCCCTCGCCCTCGTCCGGTACTGGACCGGAGACCACGCCCTCCTCCTGGGCGGCCGGTCGAGCACCTCCCTCGTCGAACCGCTGCTCCTGCTCGCCACCGTCGCCACGGCCGTCGCCGCACTCCGCTCCCGCCACGCCGCCTCCGCGCTCGCCGCGACCGGAGCGGTCACCCTCGCCCTGCGCCTCCCCGGCCTGTGGGCGACCGGCACCGGCGCCCTCGTCAGCACCCTCCTCCAGCTCGCCCTCGCCACCGGGCTCGTCGTGACCGCCGTCGCCGGCCGGCGCCCGCCCCGCTCCGCCCGCGAACCGCTGCCCACCCGCCCGCGCACCGGCCCCGCCGCCACCGCCGGCGCCCTCCTCGTCACCGCCGCGGCCGTCGGCGCCCTGTGGGAGGCGTACTGGGCCACCGAACTGCCCCTGGAGATCACCGTCGACCGGTTCACCGGCGGCCGGTCCGTCGCCCGACCGGCGCTCGGCGTCCCGCCGGGATGGCTCGCCGCCGTCCTCGCCGCCCTCCACCTCACCGCCGGGATCTCCGCCCTCGCCCGCGCCCGCCACACCCGCGCCTTCGGCCTCCTCGCGGGCGGGCTCCTCACCGGCGGCGGCCTGGCCCAGGTGGTGCTGCTGATCCGGTACGAGACGCTGCCCGGGTTCGCCGACCTGACCACCACCGGCACGCTCAGCGCGCTCAGCTCCCTCTTCGCCCTGTTCGCCGGCCTCGCCGTCCTCGCGCTCCTCGCCGGGCGCGGCGTCCCCGAGCCCGTACCGGCCGGCGCACCGTACCCGCCGGCGGGCGCGCCTCCCCCGGCCCCGCCCTTCCCGCGCCCGCCCGGATGGTGAGACGCCTCCCGGCCCGTACCCCACCGCCCCGGCCCCGAGCGAACCTCCGAGGCGAGGAATTCGGCCATTCCGAAACCGGTGCCGACGACCGCTGAAAAGGCCCTCGTCCAGCGCGGTCGAGGGCGAGAGGGCGCGACCGGAGGCCCGCGCGCGGCCGAAAACCGCGCTGTGCGCCCCCTGTGTGCCTCCGTCCGCCGATCGATGCGATGGCACGGATAGTTATGATCCGTAGCACTGGGTGGGTAGGTATCCGCCCGGCACATGCCTGACCGAACCGCTCGACCATCCGACCGAAGAAGTGTGGAGGTGAACCGCCGTGGCACTCTCGATCTCCGTGGTGGTGCTGCTGGCGATCGTCGTCTTCCTGCTGATCCGGAAATCCGGGCTGAAGGCTGGACACGCGGCGATCTGCGCGCTCCTCGGTTTCTACCTGGCGAGCTCGTCCATCGCCCCGTCCATCAGCACCCTCACCACGAACGTGGCCGGCATGATCGGCGGCCTCAAGTTCTGACCCGGGCAGGCCGCCGGTCCGCCGGTGGCCCCGCCTCGTAGGCTGGGGCCATGACCGAGCTTCCCGCCCGTCGTCTGCTCCTCGTGCACGCGCACCCGGACGACGAGTCGATCAACAACGGCGCCACCATGGCCAGGTACGCGGCCGAGGGGGCCCTCGTCACCCTGGTCACCTGCACCCTGGGCGAGGAGGGCGAGGTCATCCCGCCCGGCCTCGCCCACCTGGCGCCGGACCGGGAGGACCGGCTCGGACCCCACCGCGCCGGCGAACTCGCCGCCGCCATGGCCGAGCTCGGCGTCACCGACCACCGCTTCCTCGGCGGCCCCGGCCGCTTCCGCGACTCCGGGATGATGGGCGTCGAACAGAACGAGCGCCCCGGCGCCTTCTGGAACGCCCCCGTCGACGAGGCCGCCCCGTACCTCGTGGAGATCGTCCGCGAGACCCGCCCCCAGGTCCTCGTCACCTACGACCCGGACGGCGGCTACGGCCACCCCGACCACATCCAGGCCCACCGGGTCGCCATGCGCGCCGCCGACCTGGCCGCCGACCCGGCCTACCGCCCCGACCTCGGCCCGGCCCACACCATCGCCAAGATCTACTGGAACCGCGTCCCGCGCCCCGTCCTGGAGGCGGCCTTCGCCCGGCTGCGCGCCGAGGGTTCCGCCTTCCCCGCCGTCGCCGGCCTCTCCGACGTCCCCGGCGTCGTCGACGAGGACCGCGTCACCACCGAGATCGGCGGCGACCCCGCGTACGCGGCCCGCAAGACGGCCGCCATGGCCGCGCACGCCACCCAAGTCGCCGTGGACGGCCCCTTCTTCGCCCTCTCCAACGACCTCGGCCAGCCCATCCTCACCACCGAGTACTACGAGTTGGTCCGGGGTACCTCCGGGGCCCCCGCCGGTGAACGCGAGACCGACCTCTTCGCCGGGGTGAGCGACCGGTGAACTTCTCCCCGGGCCGCTTCGCCCTCCACACCCTCCTCGTCGTCCTCGGCGCCCTCGTCGGCACCGCCGGCGCCCTGGTCCAAGCCGCCTGGCTGCCCGGCGGCTTGCTCCTCGCCCTGCTCGCCACCGCCGGCCTCTTCTACGGCGGGCTGCGCGCCGTGGGCGGCCCGTTCGCCGTCGTCACCGCCGGCGCCGGCTGGCTCCTCGCCGTCATCCTCCTCAGCTTCCGACGCCCCGAGGGCGACGGAGTGTTCGGGGGCGGCCTGGCCGAGCTCCTCTACCTCTTCGGAAGCATGGCCATCGCTGTGATGTGCGCCACCCGCGCCGCGCCGGGCCGTCCGGCCGCGTGAGCAGGCCGACTTGAGACCGGGGTCGCCCTGACTTCGGCCGGATTGCCCGTCGCGGTCCGACCAGGGGTCGGGTACGAGACGGCGGCGGCCAGTATGGTGGTGCGCGCCGCCGAACCGCCCGGGTCAGAACGAGCATCAGCAAGAGCGGGCGGCGGAGCCAACCGGGAGATCCTGCTTTGAGTCGTGAAACTGGTCGAGAGACTGACAGCCCGTCCTCCGGCGCCCAGGGGCGCGGTGGAGCCGCCTACCCCTCAGGGACCCAGCCGTACGGATCCCGCCAGTATCCGGCGCTCCACCCCACGCAGGACGCGCCGGAGGAGACCCCCGTCGCGCCCGCGCCGCCGGGGGAGCCCAAGACCGAGACCACGCTGACCACCCGGATCCGGATCAACATCCCGGGTTCGCGGCCGATCCCGCCCGTCGTGGTCCGCAAGCCCGTCACCGGGTCCGCCGAGCCGGAGCCCGCGCCGGAACCGGCCGCCCCGGCCCCTGAACCGGAGCCCGAGCCGCAGGCGGCCCCGGAGCCGCCGCGCGCCGAGGAGCCGGCGCCGGCGAAGCCCAAGGAGACCAGCGACTGGTTCGCCCCGCGCAAGCCGGCCGCCCAGGCGCCCGCCGCCGTGCCCGCCCCGGCGTCGCCCCAGGCCCCCGTGCCCGCCCCCGCCCCCAAGCCGGCTGCCGCCCCGAAGCCGTCGCCCGGCCCCGGCCGGCAGACCCCCGGCACCGGTTTCGCCGGGTCCGCGACCTCCGGCGTCCCGACGGTCGGCAGCGCCCCGTCGAGCCGTCCGGTCACCTCCCAGCCGGCCCCGGGCAACCCCCTGTACGACACGGGCACCCCGGCCGCCGGCACGCCCGCGTACCAGCGGACCCCGCCGAACGGCACCCCGCTCCACGACGGCACGCACGCCGCCCGCACCCCCGTGCACGACGGGACTCCGGCCGCCGGCACGCCCGTGTACCAGCAGACCCCGCCGAACGGCACCCCGCTCCACGACGGGCCCGCCGCCGGTGTCCCGGGGCACCCGGGCCCGGCCGCCGCCGCGCCCGCCGGACCCACCACGGGCCCGGTCCCCGGCACCGCCACGTTCGGCGGCCCGGGCGCGCAGGGGCCCGCTGGCCCCCGCGGCGGCCAGGGCGGCCCCGCCGCGGCGGCGCCGCGCATGTCCGACGACACCGCGATCCTGACCCCGCAGCAGCCCGCTCCCAAGCCCGCCCCCGGCGCGCCGGGGCGGCCGGCCGACGGCGGCCACATCTCCGGGGACACGCTCTCCAGCGGCATGCCCGCGGTCCCCGCGTCCGCCGCCCGCCGCACGCCCGAACCGGCCCCCGCCCGGAGCACGGAGGAGGCCCCGGCGCCCGCGCCGCGCCCCGCCGCCCCGGCCCAGAGCCGCGCCGCGCGCAAGAAGGGCCGCTCCAAGCTGGTCCTGGCCGCCGCCGGCCTCGTCGGCATCGCCGGTGTCGCCTACGGCGCCGGACTGCTCCTCAACCACTCCGACGTCCCCAAGGGCACCACGGTCCTCGGCGTGGACATCGGCGGCGGTACGAAGGAGGAGGCCGTCAACAAGCTGGAGGCGGCCCTCGGCAAGCGGACCACCACCCCGCTGAAGCTCAGCGTCGGCGGCAAGAAGGTGGAGCTGGCCCCCGACAAGGCGGGTCTCTCCCTGGACAGCCAGGAGACCGTCCGCGCCGCCGCCGGCAGCGACTACAACCCGGTCTCCGTCATCGGTTCCCTCTTCGGCGGCGAGCGCGTCGCCAAGCCGGTCTTCCCGGTCGACGAGGAGAAGCTCGCCGTCGCCCTGCGCGACCTGGCCGGCACCTCCGCCTCGGCCACCGAGGGCACCATCCTCTTCTCCCCGAACAAGGTCACCCCCGTCGAGGGCAGGCCCGGCAAGGCCCTGGACATCCAGCGCTCGATGATCTCGGTCCGGGACGCCTACCGCGCCCAGGTCGAGACGGGCGCGCCCAACGTCGTCGAGCTTCCCGTGACCACCCGGCAGCCGACCGTCACCAAGGCGGAGCTCGACCGGGCGATGCGCGACTTCGCCCAGCCGGCCATGTCCGACCTCATCAGGATCAAAGCGGGCGACAAGTACATCGACTTCGGCCCGGCCCGCTCCCTGCCGCAGATCCTCTCCATGAAGGCCGTCGACGGCCGTCTGGTGGAGGTCTACGACAAGAAGGCCATCGAGCGGCTCCTCGACGGCGCCTTCGAGGGCATCATGATCACCAAGGGTGACGGCACGAAGCACGAGGTCTCCGCCGACGACGTCGCCTACGTGATGCGGGACGCGCTGCGCGGCAAGACCCGCGCGGAGCGCACCCGGGCGATCGACCTCAGCGGCGAGGGCTGACCGGCCCCGACGCCGTGACCAGGAGCCCCCGTCCCCGCCGGACGGGGGCTCCGGAGTTCCGGGGCCCGGGGCGGTCAGCCGGCGACGAGGACGGCGGAGAGCGCGAGGGCCCCCGGCAGGGCCTGGGCGAAGAGGATCCGCCGGTTGGCGGTGGCGGCTCCGTAGAGGCCCGCGATCACCACGCAGGAGAGGAAGAAGACCTTGACGCGGAAACCGGTGGGATCGTCGGCGACGAGGCCCCAGACGAGCCCGGCGGCGAGGAAACCGTTGTAGAGCCCCTGGTTGGCGGCCATGGTCGCCGTCTCGCGGGCCATGGCGGCGTCGAAGCCGGAGAAGCGGCGGCCCGTCTCCTTCTGCCACAGGAACATCTCCATGACGAGGATGTAGGCGTGCAGCAGGGCGACGAGGGCCACGAGGATGTCGGCGGTCAGCGGCATGGGCCCATTCTGCCGCCGGACACGCTCCCGGGCCGGTGCCGACGCGAGGGTGTCCCGCCCTTCCCCGGGGACGCCGGGCGGAGCCGGAAATCCCTCGCGCCACCGGGGTGACACCCCGTAAGGTTCTGCCCAAGGCGGGGTCGTAGCACAGAGGTAATGCGCCGCGATGACATCTCGGAGGACGCCGGTTCGAATCCGGCCGCCCCGCCCCCTTCACCGTGGAACCGGGCCCGTGCCGGGGGCGCCCGCCAGGGTCTTTCAAGATCCGGAAGGCAGCCCTAGTTCAGCCGGGCCCGCGCCGCCTGTGCCCTGCGGCGGATCGTGACCGCCGCGTCCGGGTCCACGGCGTCCATCACCCGCGCGTACGCCTCCATCTCCACCGCGCCCGTCAGGAAGTCCCCGCGCCGCACCAGCAGTTCCGCACGCTCGTAGCGGAGCCTGGCCGGGTGGGAGGGCAGCAGCAGGGAGAGCTCCACCGCCCACAGGGCCACGTCCGAGCGCTCCGGGCGCGGGGCCGCCCACGCGCGGATGTTGTTCAGGATGCGCAGCACGATCGCCCCCGGATCCGCCGGCCGCAGCATCGACCGGTCGAGCGGCTCCCCGGTCGCGCTCGCCACGAGCAGCTCCGCGTCCGCGCCCGTCAGGGGCCGCCCGCCGGCGAAGGGGTCGGCCAGGTTCAGCTCGGCCGGGTCCCCGAACCCCACCACGAAGTGACCGGGCAGCCCGAGCCCGTACACGGGCGCGCCGGCCCGGCGGGCCACCTCCATCCAGACCACCGACAGGAGGATCGGCAGCCCCCTGCGCCGCCGCAGCACCTCGTGCAGCAGCGAGGACTCCAGCCGCTGGTAGTCCGCGGGCACTCCCTCGAAGCCCTCGCGGCGGCCGAGGAGCGCGGCGAGCTCCCCGGCCCAGTCACCGGTGACCCGGGTCGCGTACGGCACCAGGCCGGCGAGCCGGTCGAGCTCGATCTCCGCCCGCTGCAGGTCCTCCTCGGTGACCGACGGGTCGGCCACCGCGCCGATCAGCAGGCAGAGCCGGGCGAGGTCGGGCCGCTCGGAGCGCGCCTCCTGAGCGAACTCCCGCCGGCGGTCGGGCGGCCCGGCCGGTTCCACCGGCGGCTCCTCGCTCACGCCTCCGCCCACCGGTAGTGGTGGTAGTGGTGGTGGGTCGCGAAACCGAGCCCGTCGTACAGGGCGCGCGCCCCGTCGTTCTCCGTCTCCACCTGGAGCCAGGCCGCCGACGCGCCCTCCTCCAGGGCCCGCCGGGCCAGCGCCGTCATGACCGCGGTCGCCAGGCCCCGCCGGCGCTGCTCCGGGTCGACCTCGACGGCGAGGAACCCCGCCCACCGGCCGTCCACCACGCACCGCCCGATCGCGGCCGGCACGTCCCCCGCGCCCGGGACGGAGGCGAACCACACGCTCGGCCCCGAGGCGAGGACGGCGTGGGCGACGGCGTCCACCTCCCCGAAACGCCGGTAGCGGCGCAGCCAGGCCTCGTCGGCCGTGCGCGCCAGGCGGACGGCCGCCACGTCGGCGTCCGTGTCCCCGACGGGCGCCAGGGCCCCGATCCGTACCTCCGCCGAGACCTCGCGCCGCCAGCCCCGCCGCTCCAGCTCGGCGCAGAGCAGCTCCTGGGTGCCCTCGGCGCCCGTGGCGGCCTGCACGAACGGGGGCAGCTTCCGGGCCTCGTACCACTCCCGTACGCGCTCCAGGGCCTCCGGGACCGGCATCCCGGGATCGCCCAGCGGCAGGGCCGAGTTGGCCCGCCGGGTGAACCCGCCCGCCGCCCGCAGGGTCCACTCCCCGAGCCGCTCGCTCTCCGGCGGCTCCCAGGCGCGCGCCGTCGCCCGCGCCAGCTCGGCGAAGGTGGCCGCGGGCCCCCGGCGGCGGGCCGGGGCGGCCGGCACGACCTTCCCCGCGACCAGCGCCGATTCCGGGATGCGGACGCCCTCACCGCTCTTTCGTGTGATCAGCAGCACACCCGCGTCCCAGGATGTGAGCACCCCGACCGAGTCCGTGAACTTCCCACCCTCGACACCCTGGCCCGTCACATACCGAACGGAGACACGTTTTCCCACGTCAGCGCTGGTGATGCGGACCTCGAGCCGTCCTCCGCCGGTGAATTCCACAGCTTCTCCGCCCCTCCTGTTCGGATCGCCCTCAAGAACGGAGATACTAGGTGCGGGCATCGACGACGCCGCGCTCCCGCGCAGACCAGCCCTACCGAGGAGGAACGACAGCGTGACCTACGTCATCGCGCAGCCTTGTGTCGACGTCAAGGACAAGGCGTGCATCGAGGAGTGCCCCGTCGACTGCATCTACGAGGGCAAGCGGTCCTTGTACATCCACCCGGACGAATGCGTCGACTGCGGGGCCTGTGAGCCGGTCTGCCCGGTCGAGGCGATCTTCTACGAGGACGACACCCCGGAGGAGTGGAAGGACTACTACAAGGCGAACGTCGAGTTCTTCGACGAGCTCGGTTCGCCCGGTGGCGCCTCCAAGCTCGGCCTGATCGAGCGCGACCACCCCTTCATCGCCGCGCTGCCGCCGCAGAACGGCTGATCGACCGCATCCGGTCCCGCACGGCGCCGCCCGCCGTGCGGGACCGAGGCGTTTTCCCGTACGTACGAGGAAGTGAGCCAAGAACCGTGAGCGCAGTCTCTTCGCGCCTGCCCGTCTTCCCCTGGGACAAGCTGGAGCCGTACAAGAAGACGGCCCTGGCGCACCCGGACGGAATCGTGGACCTCTCCGTCGGCACGCCCGTCGACCCGGTCCCCGCGCTGATCCAGAAGGCCCTGGTGGCCGCGGCGGACTCCCCGGGCTATCCGACCGTCTGGGGGACGAAGGAGCTGCGGGACGCGCTCACCGGCTGGTGCGGGCGGCGTCTCGGCGCGGCCGGCATGGCCCACGAGAACGTGCTGCCCGTGGTCGGCTCCAAGGAGCTGGTGGCCTGGCTGCCGACGCAGCTCGGGCTCGGCCCCGGCGACCAGGTGGCCCACCCGCGGCTCGCCTACCCGACGTACGAGGTCGGCGCGCGGCTCTGCGGCGCGGAGCCCGTCGTCTACGACGACCCCACCACCGACCTCGACCCGGCCGCGGTCAAGCTGCTGTGGCTCAACTCGCCGTCCAACCCGACCGGCCGGGTCCTCGGCAAGGACGAGCTGACCCGGATCGTGGCCTGGGCGCGCGAGCACGGCATCCTCGTCCTGTCGGACGAGTGCTACCTGGAGCTGGGCTGGGAGGCCGACCCCGTCTCCGTGCTGCACCCGGACGTCTGCGGCGGCTCGTACGAGGGTCTCGTCGCCGTCCACTCGCTCTCCAAGCGCTCCAACCTGGCCGGCTACCGGGCCGCCTTCGTCGCGGGCGACGCGGCGGTGCTCGGCGAGCTGCTGAAGATCCGCAAGCACGGCGGCATGATGACCGCCGCCCCGGTGCAGGCGGCCACGGTCGCGGCGCTCGGGGACGACGCGCACGTCCTGGAGCAGCGCGAGCGGTACGCGGCCCGGCGCGCCGCCCTGCGTACGGCCCTGGAGGCGCACGGCTTCCGGATCGAGCACAGCGAGGCGAGCCTGTATCTGTGGGCGACCCGGGACGAGCCCTGCTGGGAGACGGTGGCGCACCTGGCGGAGAAGGGCGTCCTGGTGGCGCCGGGCGACTTCTACGGCGAGGCGGGGGAGCGGTTCGTGCGCGTCGCGTTCACGGCGACGGACGAGCGGGTCCGGGCCGCGGTCGAGCGCCTGCGCTGACGGCGGGACACGGGTGAGGGCCCGGGGAGCGGACGCTCCCCGGGCCCTCACCCGTTCGGTGCGCGCGTCAGCCGCCCAGCGGCAGGCCGCCCAGGGTGCCCTGGGTCGGGTCCTCGGTGGTCCTGGTCACGAGCCGGCCCGCGCTGTCGGCGGCGTCACCGGTGGCCTCCTGGGCGAGCGGGGTGGCGGTCTTCCCCGCGGCGTCGACGGTCTTGCCGGCGGTCGGGGCGGCCGCGCCGACCGCCTTGCCGCCGGCCTCGCCGACGACACCGGTCGCGGTCTGCGAGGCGCTGTCGACGGCGTCGTTCGCGCTCGTGGCGTCCAGGGCGGACACATTGCCCAGGGCACCGGTCGGCACGAGGCCGTGGTCCAGGGCGCTCGCGGAGCCGGCCGCACCGACCACGGGGGCTGCGCCGGCCGCGAGGAGGAGGGCGGCGCGGGCGATCCGACGGGTCAGGGGGAGGGACATGGTGCTCCTTCGACGGAGAGGACGTGTACGCGGTGACAACCGGCCTTGGGGCGGGGGAGGTTGCGGCGACCGAAGGTAAAGAATTGGCAATGCGTCGTATTGTCGGGTGGGGAGGAAAACGGACGAACGCGTCCATGCCAGGCGCCCTGCTGAACCGTCACTTCCCTTGTGCCGCAAGGCCGGAGCCGGGACGCGGGCGGGGGCGTGGGACAGCGTCCGGGACGGGTGCGCAGTTCCCGGCGGTTCACCGGAGCCGCCCCCCGGGCGAGTGAGCGCCCGCACGCGTGACCGGTGGGTGCGGACGGGGCGTTCGGTGGGCGCGGTGCGCAGGCGGGGCGTTCGGTGGGCGTGGGCGGGGGCGTGCGGTGCGCGGACGGGGCGTCCGGGGTCCGCGGGCCCCCTACTGCGCCAGGCGCAGGCGGACCGTGCCCGGCTCCGCGGCCGAGGAGCCGGAGGCGGGGTCCCAGCCGCCGCCCGAGTCGCTCGCGTGCCAGACCTTGTCGCCGTACGCGACCTCCACGACGCGCAGCTCCTCCGCCCGCGCCACCGCCCACTGCGCCAGCTCCCAGCCGCGCCGTTCCCCGGCGGCCCGGCCCGTGCCCGTCACCGGCCGGACCGGGAGCGTCAGGACCGGCGGTCCCGAGGCGGACCGGCCCGCGCTCGACCCGCCCGTCACCGCGGTGGGCACCGCCCCGCGGCCGAAGTCCCGCGCCAGCTCCTCGCGCACGTGCCGCGGATCGCCCGGCCGGTCCTCCGTCACGCGCGCCGTACAGGACAGCGCGGCCGGCGCCCGGCCCGTCAGCGCCGCCGAGAGCAGCGCCGCGTCCGGCTCGTGCTTCGCGTACGCCTGCGGGAAACCACTCCGCTGCACCTTCTGCGCCGCCACCGTCAGCGGCAGCCGCGAGTACCCCGGGACCTTCTCCAGGCCCTCGTAGAACTTCGTCGCCGAGTACACCGGGTCCATGATCTGCCGCGGCGTCCCCCAGCCCATCGAGGGCCGCTGCTGGAACAGCCCCAGGGAGTCCCGGTCACCGTGCTCGATGTTCCGCAGCGCAGACTCCTGCAGCGCCGTCGCCAGGGCGATCGTCACGGCCCGCTCCGGCAGCCCCCGGCCGGTGCCCACCGCCGAGATCGTCGCCGCGTTCGACGCCTGCTCCGGCGCGAACTCGTACCGGTTCTCGCCGCTGCCCACACTGCACCGGGGCGCGCCTTTGCTCCCCGTCAGCTGGTGGACGGCGATGTAACCGGCGAGGCCGCAGAGCACGGCGAGGGCGGCCGCCGAACGGGCGAGGCGACCGCGACGGGCGGGGCGGATGGGCTCGGACACGGGGCCCACCGTACTGGAGCCCGGGTTAGGGTCGGCATATGGCTGACATCACCCCGCTCGACGCCGCTCTCGACCTGTCCCAGGACGGTGCCGCGCTCACCGCCGCCCTCGTCGACTTCCCGTCCGTCAGCGGGACCGAGGGGCCGCTCGCCGACGCGATCGAGCGGGCCCTGAGGGCCCTGCCGCACCTCACCGTCGACCGGTACGGGAACAACGTCGTCGCCCGCACCATGCTCGGCCGCCCCGAGCGCGTCGTGCTCGCCGGCCACATCGACACCGTGCCCATCGCCGACAACGTGCCCTCCCGGCTCGACGGGAACGGCGTCCTGTGGGGCTGCGGCACCTCCGACATGAAGTCCGGCGTCGCCGTCCAGCTGCGGATCGCCGCCACCGTGCCCGAGCCCAACCGCGACCTCACCTTCGTGTTCTACGACAACGAGGAGGTCGCCGCCGACCTCAACGGTCTCGGCAAGGTCGCCGCCGCCCATCCCGAGTGGCTGGAGGGCGACTTCGCGGTCCTCCTCGAGCCCTCCGACGGCCAGGTCGAGGGCGGCTGCCAGGGCACCCTGCGGGTCGTCCTGCGCACCGCCGGCGAGCGCGCCCACTCCGCCCGCTCCTGGATGGGCTCCAACGCCATCCACGCCGCCGCCCCCATCCTGGAGCGCCTCGCCTCCTACGAGCCGCGCAAGCCGGTCATCGACGGCCTCCAGTACCACGAGGGCCTCAACGCCGTACGGATCGAGGGCGGCGTCGCCACCAACGTCATCCCCGACGTCTGCACGGTGACCGTCAACTACCGCTACGCCCCCGACCGCAGCCCGGCCGAGGCCCTGGCGTACGTCCGCGCGTTCTTCGACGGCTGCGGCGTCGCCGAGTTCGTCGTGGACGACGAGAGCCCCGGCGCCCTGCCCGGCCTGTCGCACCCCGCCGCCGAGGCCTTCATGAAGGCCGTGGGCGGCAGCGCCCAGCCCAAGTTCGGCTGGACCGACGTCGCCCGCTTCAGCGCGCTCGGCGTGCCCGCCGTCAACTACGGCCCCGGCGACGCCATCTACGCGCACAAGCGCGACGAGCACGTCCAGGTCGACCGGATCCACCACTGCGAGGCCCGGCTGCGCGACTGGCTGACCGCACGCCTTCCGTAATTTCGCCATTCGTCACCTCCGCCGTCCTACCCTGACCGGACCAGAAGATCGACGGATCGACGGAGGGAGCAGGCCATGGGGACCCCCGAAGGGGACACGAAGCCGGAGGAGCAGCGGCTCGGACCGGTGCTGCGGCGCAGGGACCAGGTCCAGCCCGGCACCACGGACCAGCGGCTGCTCGACACCGAGGGCGACTCGGAATGGGTGCACACCGACCCCTGGCGGGTCATGCGCATCCAGTCCGAGTTCGTCGAGGGCTTCGGCGCGCTGGCCGAACTGCCCGGCGCGATCAGCGTCTTCGGCTCGGCCCGTACCCGGCCCGACTCGCCCGAGTACGAGGCGGGCGTGAAGATCGGCAGGGCGCTCGTCGAGGCCGGTTTCGCGGTCATCACGGGCGGCGGGCCCGGCGCCATGGAGGCGGCCAACAAGGGAGCCAGGGAGGCCAAGGGCATCTCGGTCGGCCTCGGCATCGAGCTGCCCTTCGAACAGGGGCTCAACCCGCACGTCGACATCGGCGTGAACTTCCGCTACTTCTTCGTCCGCAAGACGATGTTCGTGAAGTACGCGCAGGGCTTCGTCGTGCTGCCCGGCGGCCTCGGCACGCTGGACGAGCTGTTCGAGGCGCTCACCCTGGTCCAGACCCGCAAGGTGACCCGCTTCCCGATCGTGCTGTTCGGCACGGAGTACTGGAAGGGCCTCGTCGACTGGCTGCGCGACACCGTCGTCGCCGGCGGCAAGGCCTCCGAGCGGGACCTGCTGCTCTTCCACGTCACGGACGACGTGGAGGAGGCGGTCACGCTCGTCACCAAGGAGGTCGGCCGCTAGGCCCCCTCCAGGTCACGCCCCGGCGCTCCGGCCGGTCGTGGATACGGCTGCGCTCCGTCCCCCCGACCGGCCCGTCCGGGCCGCCGGGCCCGCCCGCCCCCGCTACGCCAGGCCGCGCCGGGCGACGGCGGGGGGACGGTGGCCGGCGATGGAGGCCACCATGTCGAGGACCTGCCTCGTCTCGGCGACCTCGTGCACCCGGTACACCTGGGCGCCGAGCCACGCGGAGACGGCCGTCGTCGCCAGTGTGCCGAGCACCCGCTCCTTCACCGGCCGGTCGAGGGTCTCGCCCACGAAGTCCTTGTTGGACAGGGAGACCAGCACCGGCCAGCCCGTGGCGGTCATCTCGCCGAGCCGCCGGGTCGCCTCCAGACTGTGCCGGGTGTTCTTCCCGAAGTCGTGCCCCGGGTCGATCATGATCCCGTCGCGCCGCACGCCGAGCGCCACCGCCCGCTCCGCCAGGCCGACCGTCACCCGCAGGATGTCGGCCATCACGTCCTCGTACGCGATCCGGTGCGGCCGGGTCCGCGGCTCCGCGCCCCCCGCGTGCGTGCACACCAGCCCCGCCCCGTACTTCGCCGCGACCTCCGCGAGCCGCGGGTCCACGCCGCCCCAGGCGTCGTTGAGGAGGTCCGCCCCGGCCTCGCAGACCGCCTCGCCGACATCGGCCCGCCAGGTGTCGACGCTGATCACCACGTCGGGGTGACGACGGCGCACCTCCGCGACGAAGCCGACCGTGCGGCGCGCCTCCTCCTCGGCCGTCACCTCCTCGCCGGGACCGGCCTTCACCCCGCCGATGTCGACGATCGCGGCGCCCTCGGCCACGGCCTGCTCGACCCGGGCGAGCGCCGGCTCGTCGCGGAAGGTCGCGCCCTGGTCGTAGAAGGAGTCCGGCGTCCGGTTCACGATCGCCATGATCACCGGCTCGTGCGGCCCGAATTCACGCCGTCCCAAGCGCAGCATCCCTTTTGTCCTCCCTCGTGGCCGGTCGCCCGCATCGTCTGCGACCCTAACCGCCGGTGGCACGTGGCACGATCGGCACGGGACGAATTCCACTCCGGGAAGAGGCGCGCGTGTTCTGGTTTCTGCTCATCACGATGGTCGTGGTCGTGGCCGCCGTGACCCTGGCCGTCGTCGGCGGCGGCGACACCGAGGTGCTGCCCGAGGTGGCGCCCGAGCAGCTCGTCGACCCCCTTCCGGTCACCCGCCCCGTCGACCGCGCCGACGTGGAGGCGCTCCGTCTGCCCGTCGCCGTACGCGGCTACCGCATGGAGGACGTGGACGACGTCCTCGTACGCCTCGGGGCCGAACTCGCCGAACGCGACGCCCGGATCGCGGAGCTGGAGGAGGCCCTCGCGGGCGCGGTGCCCGCGCGGGCCGCCGGTGACGGCGCGGACGCCCAGGACTCCGGCCCCGCCGCCGGCCCGGGTCCCGTGTCCGGCTCCGGTGGCGCGGACGGGGAACGCGCGTGACCGGCGAGGCGATCCCCGGACCGGACGGCCGGCTGCGCTGCCCCTGGGGCCTGTCGGCCCCGGACTACGTGACGTACCACGACGAGGAGTGGGGCCGCCCCGTCCACGGCGACGACGCCCTCTTCGAACGGCTCAGCCTGGAGGCCTTCCAGTCCGGCCTGTCCTGGATCACGATCCTGCGCCGCCGCGAGGGCTTCCGGCGCGCCTTCGCCGGTTTCGAGATCGCCGCCGTCGCCGCCTTCGGCGAGGCGGACCGCGAGCGGCTCCTGGCCGACGAGGGCATCATCCGCAACCGCGCCAAGGTCGACGCCACCCTCGCCAACGCCAAGCTGCTCGCGCAGTGGTCCCCGGGCGAGCTGGACGGTCTCATCTGGTCGTACGCCCCCGACCCGGCGCACCGTCCCGTCCCGCGCACGGTCACCGAGGTCCCGGCCGTCACCGAGGAGTCGACGGCCCTGTCCAAGGCGCTCAAGAAGCGCGGCCTGCGGTTCGTCGGCCCCACCACCGCCTACGCGCTCATGCAGGCCTGCGGCCTCGTGGACGACCACGTGACGGGCTGTGTGGCCCGGGGCGGGAACTGACGCCGCCGCCCCGGGCGGCCGGTCACCGGCCCTTGTACGCCGGCTTCTCCTTGGCGACGAAGGCGCGTACCGCGATCGTGTGGTCCTCCGAGGCGCCCGCCAGGGTCTGCAGCTCGTCCTCCTTGTCGAGGGCCTCGGTGAGCGAGTGGTCGGCGCCGTAGGCGAGGGACTCCTTCAGGGCGGCGTACGCGACGGTCGGCCCCTGCGCGAGGCGGCGGGCGACCTTCTCCGCCTCGGCGGCCAGGTCGGCGGCCGGGACGAGGCGGTTCACGATGCCCAGCTCGTACGCCTCCTGGGCGCTGATCGAGCGCGGGAAGAGGAGCAGGTCCGAGGCGCGGCTCGCGCCGATCAGCCGCGGCAGCGTCCAGGACACGCCCGAGTCCGCCGTCAGCGCCACGCCCGCGAAGGAGGTGTTGAACGAGGCCGTGTCCGCGACGACCCGGTAGTCCGCGGCGAGGGCGAAACCGAAGCCGGCGCCCGCCGCCACGCCGTTCACGCCCGCCACGACGGGCTTCTTCATACCGGTGAGGGCCCGCACGATCGGGTTGTAGTGGTCCCGCACCGTGGTCATGGTCTCCCGGGTGCCGGACTCGGCGTCCTGGAGCAGCAGGCCCACGTGCTCCTTGAGGTCCTGGCCCACGCAGAAGGCGCGGTCGCCCGCCGCCGTGAGCAGCACCGCCCGGACGGCGGGGTCGGCGCCCGCCGCCTCGGCCGCGTCCCGCAGGGCCACCTTGGCCGCGACGTTCAGCGCGTTCATGGCCTCCGGCCGGTTGAGCGTGATGGTGGCGAGCCCGTCGCGCACCTCGTACAGGACCGTGTCGGCCATCGGGGACCCCTTCGCCTCATTGCGTCGTTGACCCGCCCAGCATGGCGGAGATCATCCCGACCGCCCATGTGAGCTGCGTCAAAGAATTCCGGACGCCTGTGGGACGCGCGGCGGCGAAGTATCGCAGGCGGATCGCCGAAATGAGGGGTTTTGCGGGAGCGCGTTGCCCAAGCGATGCGGATCGATGTTGGTCATCGGGTCCTGCGATGCGGGATAATGACCTGGAAGCAATGTGTTCGAAGCCGGTGACGCGTGCTCCATCCCATGGAGCTGCCCGGCTGACGATGAGCTGGTTTCAGGAAGGGGAACGAGCATGGCGGCCATGAAGCCGCGAACGGGTGACGGCCCGCTCGAGGTGACCAAGGAGGGGCGGGGCATCGTCATGCGCGTTCCGCTCGAAGGCGGCGGTCGGCTTGTCGTCGAGCTGACCCCGGACGAAGCCCAGGCACTGGGCGACGCCCTGAAGCAGGTCGTCGGCTGACGCGTACACGACTCTTCACCGCTGCCCCGGACGGCTCCGCCGCTCCGGGGCAGCGGTGTTTCCGGCCGTGTGCCCTGGGGGCGGTACGGCTCCGGCGGGGCGTCCCCGTACGGATCCGCCGGTGTCTCCTGGGCCCGTACGGCCCGGCTCAGCCCCGGCGCACCGCGCACAGCAGGCCGTCGCCCACCGGCAGCAGCGTCGGCAGCAGCTCCTGGCTCTCCCGCACCGCGCGCAGCAGCTCCCGCACCCGCTGCACCTCGGCCGGCTGGGCCGAGGAGTCCACCGTGCGGCCGTCCGCGAAGACGCCCTCGAAGCAGACGACGCCCCCGGGCCGCAGCAGGCGCAACGATTCAGCGAGGTAGTCCAGGTACTCCAGCCGGTCGCCGTCGCAGAAGACGAGGTCGTACCCGCCGTCCGCGAGCCGGGGCAGGACGTCCAGGGCGCGCCCGGGGATGAACCGCGCCCGGTTGCCGGCGAACCCCGCCGCGCGGAACGCCGTCTTCGCCACCTGCTGGCGCTCCGGCTGCAGGTCGACCGTTGTCAGGACCCCGTCCGGCCGCATCCCGAGCAGGAGATAGATGCCCGACACGCCGGTGCCCGTGCCGATCTCCGCCACCGCCTTGGCGTCCGCCGACGCGGCGAGCAGGCGCAGGGCCGCGCCCGTACCCGGCGACACCGAGGGGAGCCCCGTCTCGCGGGCCCGCTCCCGGGCCCAGCGCAGAGCTTCGTCCTCGGCGACATAGGCGTCGGCGAACGCCCAGCTCGTCTGCCGGTTGGCGGTAATGGCCCTCTCCTGTCCCCGTAGTTGACGCAACGGTGACTGTATCCGCTGTCAGCGGGAACCCGCAGATGGGACCGGGCGTTCACAGGAGGCGGAGGGTGAGCCCGGTCAGCAGGGCGAGCCCGTCCCAAATTCGCGTAAAGATTCTTATCCGGAGCTAACGGGCGAGGTGGTTATGGTAGGGGCTCCGCTGGACACCACCAGAGCCGACAGGGGAGGTGCGGCTGCGCCTGTGGATCGGGGAGGAGTGCTTCGGCGTCTTCTCAGGTCGGCGGGTGAGCCGAAATCCGTGACCGACACCGCTGACCGTATCCGCACCGCCGACTCCGCACCCACCACCGCGACCTTCGCATCGGATGCGGAATCGCAGGCGTGGACTCCGCCCAGCTGGGAGGAGATCGTCAGCACCCACAGCGGCCGCGTGTACCGCCTCGCCTACCGTCTGACGGGCAACCAGCACGACGCCGAGGACCTCACCCAGGAGGTCTTCGTCCGCGTCTTCCGCTCGCTGTCGACCTACACCCCCGGGACCTTCGAGGGGTGGCTGCACCGCATCACCACCAACCTCTTCCTCGACATGGTCCGCCGCAAGCAGCGCATCCGCTTCGACGCGCTCGCCGACGACGCGGCCGAGCGGCTCCCCAGCCGCGAGCCCTCCCCGCAGCAGGCCTTCAACGACACGCACTTCGACGCCGACGTGCAGCAGGCCCTGGACACCCTGGCGCCGGAGTTCCGCGCCGCGGTCGTCCTCTGCGACATCGAGGGCCTCTCCTACGAGGAGATCGCCGCCACGCTCGGCGTGAAGCTCGGCACCGTCCGCAGCCGTATCCACCGCGGCCGCTCCCACCTGCGGAAGGCGCTCAAGCACCGCTCGCCCGAGGCCCGGGCGGAGCGTGCGCTGGCCGCCGTCGGATGGGAGGCCGGGACAGCGTGAGCGGCACACGTCCCTCTTCGCCGACCCCCGCGGAGCACCACCTCGGGGACCGGCTCGCCGCGCTCGTCGACGGCGAACTCGGTCACGACGCCCGTGAGCGGGTCCTGGCCCACCTGGCCACCTGCGCCCGCTGCAAGGCCGAGGCCGACGCGCAGCGCACCCTCAAGAGCGTCTTCGCCTCCACGGCGCCGCCCGCCCCGTCCGAGGGCTTCCTCGCGCGCCTCCAGGGGCTTCCCGGAGGACCCCCGGGAGGACCGGGGGCCCCCGGGGGCCCTGGTGACCCCGCCGCGCCGAGAGGCCCCCTGGAGGAGCTCCTCGGCTCCGGAGGCGTGAAGTCCGACGGCTTCGCCACGGCGGCCGTCGTCACGCCCGCCCCCGGCACCGGGCGCGGCTTCCGCATCCACGAGGTCGACCGCGGCGCCGCCCCGTCCGGACGCGGCCGGCGTTTCGCCTTCGCCGCGGCCAGCGCCGTCTCCTTCGCGGCCATCGCCCTCGGCGGCACCCTGCCGCTGGAGTCCTCCGTGAACGCGGGCGCCCGCGGCCAGGGCACCGGCAGCGCGATCACCCCGCTGCGGGCGAGCGCGTCCGCGACCGGGCCCGGCGCGAGCACCGTGCGCGGCGCCCGGTCCGGTGAGCGCTCCACCGGCGCGCAGACCCTCGCGGGCGAGGCGGCACCCTTCGCCGCCCGGCCGCTCACCCTGCCGCGCGGACCTCTCGCGCCCGGGCACGTGCCGCCGGTCGCGGTGCACTCCGCCCCTTCGCCGCTCGTGGCGGTCCGGTTCCAGAACCAGGCGGCGCACCCGCTGTTCGCGCTGTCCCCGTTCATACGACCGACGGGCCCGGTCCCGCACCTGGCCCTCGGGCCCGTGCCGAGCCCCGCCCCGGGCCCGTCCACTCTGCCGCTCGGCTCCCCCCGCTGACCCGCGACCTGGTTGAATCCAGGGTCAGGGGCCCCGAGCCAGGGGCGCGCACGGGTCAGCGGTTTGCGGGGAGAGCATGAACGACGGGAAGCCGAACTGGTGGAGCCGGCCTTCGACGGCCCCGGAGGCGGCACGGATACCCTCGCCGCCTGCCGCGGACGACGACTTCCCCCTCCAGGCGCCTCGACCCGCCTCACCGGCGGAGGCCCCGGAGCCCGTCCCGGCGGCGGTCGACCTGACGAAGGACGGCCCGGCCGGTGAGCCCGTGGGCGCGCCCGCCGCGCCCACCGGGCAGGACCCCGCGCCCGCCCCGCCGGCCGTCGACCTGACGAAGGAGCGCACGGCGGCCCCGGACGAGCGCCCGGGCGAGCCGTACGAACCGCCGGCGCCGGTCACGCCCGCCGGCGTCCCGCCGCACGACGCCGCGCCCGCGCCCGCCTCGTACGACGACCGGGGCGAGCTCCAGGCCCCTGCCCCGCCGGCTCCGCAGCCGCTGCACGCGCCCGACGAGTACCGGACGCCGCCCTACGGGGAGCCCGGGCCGTGGGCGCCCGCGCCGCCCGTACAGCGGCCGGCCGCCGCCGTGCCGCCGCAGGCCGTACCGGCGCCCACCGCGCCGGTACCCCATCCGCAGCCGCAGACCGTCGCGCCCGCGCCCTGGGTGCAGTACGACCCCTGGGGCGCCGGCCCCACCGCCGCCACCCCCGGGCCGCCGCCCGTGAGGAAGAAGCCCGGCAAGGGCCTCGCCCTCGTCGGCGCGCTGCTCCTCGCGCTCGTCACCGGCGTCATCGGCGGTGGTGTCGGTGCCTACGTGGAGCGCCACGGCGGCCTCACCACCGTCGAGCTGCCCCAGGCCGAGGCCGCCGACACCGGCCGCGCCCCCGAGAGCGTCGCCGGCATCGCGGCCAGCGCGCTGCCCGGCGTCGTGACCCTCCACGTCAGCGGCGGTGGGGGCGCGGGCACCGGCACCGGCTTCGTCCTGGACACCAAGGGCCACATCCTCACCAACAATCACGTGGTCGACGGCGCCGGCTCCTCCGGCGACATCACCGTCACGTTCTCCAGCGGCGAGACCGCCGACGCCGAACTCGTCGGCAAGGACGCCGGGTACGACCTCGCCGTCGTGCGGGTCACCGGTGTCTCCGGTCTCAAACCGCTGCCGCTCGGAAACTCCGACAACGTCCGCGTCGGCGACCCCGTCGTCGCCATCGGCGCCCCCTTCGACCTCTCGAACACCGTCACCTCCGGGATCATCAGCGCCAAGGAGCGCCCGATCACCGCCGGCGGCGAGAAGGGCGACGGCAGCGACATCAGCTACGTCGACGCCCTCCAGACCGACGCGCCCATCAACCCCGGGAACTCCGGTGGCCCACTTCTCGACTCCCGGGCCCGCGTCATCGGCATCAACAGCGCCATCCGCGCGGCCGGCGGATCCGGTGACGGCGAGGGGGCCGGCGAGCAGGCCGGCTCCATCGGCCTCGGCTTCGCCATACCGATCAACCAGGGCAAGCGGGTCGCCGAGGAACTCATCAACACGGGCAAGGCCACCCACCCCGTCATCGGTGTGAGCCTCGACATGCAGTTCAACGGCGACGGCGCCCGCGTGGGGGAGAAGGGCAAGGACGGCGCGCCGTCCGTCACCCCCGGCGGGCCCGCCGCCCGGGCCGGGCTGCGGCCGGGCGACGTCATCGTCCGCGTCGACGGCCAGCGGGTGCACAACGGCGAGGAGTTGATCGTCAAGATCCGCGCCCACCGTCCCGGTGACCGTCTCGAACTGACCCTCAAGCGGGGCGGCCGCGAGATCACCAAGACGCTGACGCTCGGTTCCTCCCAGGGCACCTGAGCGGCATGTGGAGGACACCGCGAGGTACCCGTCCGGCAGTTTCGGCGGGTACCGTGGACGGGGCCCTTGACCGGCATGAAGGAGCTACTAGGTGTTCACCGACATAGGCGCACTCGAGCTGGTGACGCTCGTCGTGCTGGCCGTGCTCGTCTTCGGGCCGGACAAACTGCCGAAGGTCATCCAGGACGTCTCCCGTTTCATCCGGAAGGTCCGTGACTTCTCCGACAGCGCGAAGGAAGACATCCGCAGCGAGCTGGGCCCGGAGTTCAAGAACTTCGAGTTCGAGGATCTGAACCCCAAGACCTTCATCCGCAAGCAGCTCGACGGCAACGAGGACCTGCGCGAGCTCAAGGAGCTCCGCAGCACCTTCGACCTCAAGAAGGAGATGAACGAGGTCGCCGACGCCGTCCACGGCCGGGAGTCCCAGCCCTCCTCCCTCACCGGAGCCCCGGCCGCCGGCACCGCGGTGAACGGCGCCGCCGTCACCGCCGTGAACGGCTCGCCCGACCTCGTGAAGAAGGACCGGCCGGACGCCGGCGAGCGCCCGCCGTACGACTCCGACGCGACCTGACGGCGGGCAGTCACCGGTCCGGCACTCCCTGGTGGCTATCCTCGCTCTGTCGAACGAACGAGGAGGCGGCCGAGATGGAGACCACGAGTCGGGCGGAGGGTGCGCGGGCGGCCCGGCGCTCCGCCGAGAGCTATCTGCGCGCGTCCTTCGCCTGGTACGGCCTCGACGAGGCGTTCACCGGGCCGCGCTGGCTCATGCAGGTCGGGACCGCGGCGGACGGCACCGTCCAGCACGGATCGACCGGCCACGGCGACGAGCCGTCGATAAAGTCCGACGCGAGCGCCGCCGAGAAGGAACGGTTCGCGGTCGTCGTGACGGTGGCGGCGAGCCCCGTACGGCGCACCGGCGACGGCACCGGCGTCCTCGACGCCACCACGGTCTCCTCCGCCGCCTGGCTGGCCGGTTCCGGGCTCCTCGCCCACACCTGGCCCGCCTCCCTCGACCACGCGCTGCGCGACCACTGGCTGGACCAGCAGACGGAGACCGCCTTCGAGCTGGCCGACGACCTCGCCGGGCCCGCCTGGTCGACGCTCTCGCTGCCCGTGGACGGCGCCCCCGTGCCCTTCCACTACCGCGAGACCGAGTTCGGCTGGGTCCTCGCCGGGTCGGCCTCGGGGGTGCACCTCGGGGCGTACGGGCGCGGCATGAGCGCGTACGGCCTCGGCTTCTCGCAGATCAAGGACCTCGGCGCGTACACGTAGCGCCGGAGCACGGGAAAGGGGCGCCCCCGGTGGGGGCGCCCCTTCGCCGTACGCTCGGGCGCGTCAGAACTTGTTGCGCGGCGTGATGCCCAGGCTCATGCCCGACAGGCCGCGCTGGCGGCCGCCCAGCTTGCCGGCGATCGCGCGCAGCGCCGCGCCGGCGGGGGAGTCCGGGTCCGACAGGACGACCGGCTTGCCCTCGTCGCCGCCCTCGCGCAGCCGCACGTCGATCGGGATCGAACCGAGCACGGGAACGGTGGCGCCCGTGGTCCTCGTCAGACCGTCCGCCACCTTCTGGCCGCCGCCCGTGCCGAACACGTCGACCATCTCGTCGCAGTGCGGGCAGGGCAGACCCGACATGTTCTCCACGACGCCGACGATCTTCTGGTGCGTCTGCACCGCGATCGAACCGGCCCGCTCGGCCACCTCGGCCGCCGCCTGCTGGGGCGTGGTGACGACGAGGATCTCCGCGTTCGGGACCAGCTGCGCGACCGAGATCGCGATGTCGCCGGTGCCCGGGGGCAGGTCGAGCAGCAGGACGTCCAGGTCGCCCCAGTACACGTCCGCGAGGAACTGCTGGAGCGCGCGGTGCAGCATCGGGCCGCGCCAGACGACGGGCGCGTTGCCCGGGGTGAACATGCCGATGGAGATGACCTTCACGCCGTTCGCCGACGGCGGCATGATCATGTTCTCGACCTGGGTGGGGCGGCCGTCCGCGCCCAGCATCCGCGGCACGCTGTGGCCGTAGATGTCGGCGTCGACCACGCCGACCTTCAGACCGTCGGCGGCCATCGCCGCCGCCAGGTTCACGGTCACGGAGGACTTGCCGACGCCGCCCTTTCCGGAGGCGACCGCGTAGACCCGGGTCAGCGAACCCGGCTTCGCGAACGGCACCTCCCGCTCCGCCGTCGTGCCGCGCAGCGCCGCCGCCAGCTCCTTGCGCTGCTCGTCGCTCATCACGTCCAGCGAAACGTCCACACCGGTGACGCCCTCGACCCGCGACACGGCCTCGGACACGCGCTGCGTGATGGTGTCGCGCATCGGGCACCCGGACACCGTCAGATAGACGGTCACCGCGACCCGGCCGTCCGGTCCGATCTCCACCGACTTCACCATGCCGAGCTCAGTGATCGGTTTGTTGATCTCGGGGTCGTTCACCGTCGCCAGTGCCTCGAGCACCGCGTCTTCCGTAGCCATACGACAGATGGTACGGCGACGACCACCGGCCCATGAAAGGGCTGTCAACGGTCGGGTACGTCACTGTGCCGGCCGCCCCCGGACGGGAATAGATCCCGGTCCTCCAGCTCCTTCACCAGATCCTGGAGCTCCGAACGGATCCAGTCCCGTGTGGCGACCTCCCCCAGGCCCATCCGCAGCGCCGCGATCTCCCGCGTCAGGTACTCGGTGTCCGCGATCGACCGCTCGTTCTGCTTCCGGTCCTGCTCCAGGTTCACCCGGTCCCGGTCGTCCTGCCGGTTCTGCGCGAGCAGGATCAGCGGCGCCGCGTACGACGCCTGGAGGGAGAGCATCAGGGTCAGGAAGATGAACGGGTACTCGTCGAAGCGCAGCCCCGCCGGCGCGGAGACGTTCCACACCACCCACGCGATGATCATCACCGTCATCCAGACGATGAAGCGGCCCGTCCCCAGGAACCGGGCGATCCGCTCGGACATGCGCCCGAAGGCCTCCGGGTCGTACTCCGGCAGCAGCCGGGGCCGCCGGATCCGGGGCTGGTCCAGACGGATCCGCGGCAGCTGCCGCTCCCGTTGCTCGCGGTCGCGCTCCTGCGTCCGGTCAGCCACCCTGCACCCCCTCCTCGTGGAACTCCGTCTCCCGCCAGTCGTCCGGCAGCAGATGGTCCAGTACGTCGTCCACGGTGACGGCGCCGAGCAGCGAACCGCTCTCGTCCACCACCGGCGCCGCCACCAGGTTGTAGGCGGCGAAATAACTGGTCACCGCCGGCAGCTGGGTGGCCGGGCCGAGCGGCGGCAGATCGCTGTCCACCAGCGAGCCGACCAGCGTGAACGGCGGGTCGCGCAGCAGCCGCTGGAAGTGCACCGTGCCCAGGTACTTGCCCGTCGGGGTCTCGTCGGGCGGCCGGCACACGTACACCTGCGCGGCGAGCGCGGGGGACAGATCCTGCTGCCGCACCCGGGCCAGCGCGTCCGCCACCGTGGCGTCCGGCCGCAGCACGATCGGCTCCGTGGTCATCAGACCGCCCGCCGTGCGCTCCTCGTACGCCAGGAGCCGCCGCACGTCCGCCGCGTCGTCCGGCCGCATCAGGGTCAGCAGCCGCTCCTTGTCCTCCTCCGGCAGCTCCGACAGCAGATCGGCCGCGTCGTCCGGGTCCATCGCCTCCAGGACGTCGGCCGCCCGCTCCTCCTTCAGCTTGCCCAGGATCTCGATCTGGTCGTCCTCGGGCAGCTCCTCCAGGACGTCCGCGAGCCGGTCGTCGTCCAGGGCCGCCGCCACCTCGGCGCGCCGCTTGGGCGACAGGTGGTGCAGCACGTTGGCCAGGTCGGCGGGCCGCAGCTTCTCGAAGGTGGCGACCAGGTTCTCGGCCCCCTGACCGTGCTCCTCCAGCGAGAAGCCCGTGACGGCCGACCACTCCACGGTCAGCGTCTCGCCCTTGCGGCGCAGCGCCCCGCCCTTGCCGCGCCGCACGAAGACCTTGTCGATCTCCCAGTCCCGGCGCGCCGGAAGCTGCTGGATCGACACGTCGAGGACGGTGACCTCCTCGCCCTCCCGCCCCTCCGGGCCGACGAGCCGCACCCGCCGGTCCAGCAGCTCACCGAGGACGAGCCGCTCGGTCGGCCGCTGCTCGAAGCGGCGCATGTTCACCACGCCCGTGGTGATGACCTGGCCCGACTCCACACCCGTGATGCGGGTCATCGGCACGAACACCCGGCGGCGGCTGAGCACCTCCACCACCATCCCGAGCAGCCGGGGAGGCCTGCGCCCCACCCGCAGCATGGCCACGAGATCGCTGACCCGGCCCACCTGGTCGCCGACCGGATCGAAGACCGGGACACCGGCCAGGTGGGAGACGAAGATGCGGGGGGCGCCTGCCGCCATGCCACGCGCCTCCTCGGTGCCGCACGATTCGAGTTCTCACAGAGCCGCTGCCGGGCTTTGCCTGATTCAGGCTAGCCCGTGCCGTTCCGCCCCGCTCCGGCAGCACCTCCGTACGGCTGCCGCAGGAGCGGTCCCACAGCCCGGGTACGCTGCGTCTGCCGTTCCCCCCACCGGCCCCGGCGCTCGCCCGGCCGTGAACGGCGCACCCTCGCCCCGGCGTCCCCACGGGCACGCCCGCGGGCCCCCCACCGACACGAGAGGCAGCGCAGATGACCGTCCTCGTCCCGTCATCGCGTACCCCGGCAGCACGCGTCCAAGCGGCACGGCTGCGCAGAGCCGTCGCGCCGCTGGCGCTCTGCGCGGGTCTGACGGTGGGGCTCGCCGCCTGCGCCGCCGACCCGGACGAGGGGACCAACGGGGTCGGCCGGCTCTCCGCGCCCGAGATCGAGCGCAAGGCCCGCTCGGCGGCGGACGAGGCCCGGGCCGTGCGGCTCGCCGGCACCTTCGTCAGCAAGGGCGGCACCTACAAGCTCGACATGCGCCTCAAGCAGGACGGCGCCACCGGCTCGGTGAGGACGAAGAACAGCACCTTCGAGCTGCTCCGCGTCGGCGACGCGCTCTACATGAAGGCCGACGCCGGATTCTGGACCCACGACGACAAGGCGTCGGGCGAGCCGACCGAGTCGGACTCCGAGGCCGCCGACAAGCTCGACGACAAGTACGTGAAGGTCCCGCAGGACGATCCCTCCTATCCGCGGCTGCGCGGCTTCACCGACATGGACCTCCTCCTCGACGGTCTGATCGGCATCCACGGGGAGGCCGTCAAGGGCGACCGCGACCAGATCGGCGGCATCCGCACGATCAAGGTCAAGGGCGGCCAGGGCGGTGAGGGCGGCACGCTCGACGTGGCGCTGGACGGCACCCCGTACCCCCTCCAGCTGGCCCGGGGCGGGGGAGCGGGCCTCGTGGTGCTCTCCGAGTGGAACAAGGACTTCCCGCTCACCGCGCCGTCGAAGGAGGAAACCCTCGACTACGGCAAGCAGCTGCCCCGCGCCTAGGTTCTTTCCTCCGGGTCTTGCCGGGCTCGCGGCCTGATCCGAAAGAAAGACCCTCGCCGTTCGTCCCGCCGGCCGGGCCAGGGGCTATGAGGAGGGGAGGCCCGGGCCCCGGTGACCGGCACAGTCCCCGCCTGGTGGGCGTCGCGGCCCCGCCGGATGGCCGGTCGGTCCACGACCCTCCCGCCCGGCGGCCCGGAGGGCTCAGGCGCGACGCTTGCGGAACAGGAGCTTCGGCAGGGCCGCCGGCACCGGACGGCGGGTCGTCGCCCCGGTGGGCAGCGGCGCGGCGGCCAGGGAGCCGTCCGGCAGCTCCGTCGTCGCCGCGCGCGGCTCCAGCCGCAGCACCCGGCACTCGCGCGCCCAGCGCCCCGGCATCGCCTCGCCGTCCGGAGCGTTCAGCCGCTTGCCCTTCAACTCGGCCACGGCGGCGTCCCACTCCTCGGAGCCGGCGGGGATCTCCCGCACCGCGGCCGTCCAGGACACCAGCCGGCCGCCCTTGTCCTTGCTGCGGACGGTCACCTCAGCCGTACCCCCGTCCGCCAGGCCGGGCAGCGGCTGCTCGCCGGGGCCGTCGCCGACGACGTACGCGGCACCGTCGTGCCAGACGTGCCAGAGAGCGCGTGCGGGGCCGGTGCCCCGCACCCACACGAGGCCGGACTTCTTCGTGGCCTCCTCGACGAGGGCGCCGGTGAGCAGCGTGTCGGTCATGGCGGCAGCCTATCGGCAGCCCGCCCGGAGGTGCCGGGGCCGACCGAGCCCGGCCCCCGCTCCTCCGCCCCGAAGCCGCCGGTCCCCCTCCCGGGCGCGTGCGGCGCCTAGGCGGGGTCCGCCGGGGTGACCCACTCGACGAGCTGGACGACTATGCCGTTCGGGTCCGTCATCTGGAACAGCCGCTCGCCCCACGGCTCCTCGCGCAGCGGCATGGTGATTGGCGCTCCGGCCTCGCGCAGCCGGCGCTCCTCGGCGTCGAGGCCGCTGACGGTGAACGCCAGGATGACGCCCTCCGCCCGCCGGTCCCGCTGCTCCGGGGGCAGTACCTCCGTGCCCGTCCGCAGCAGCACGATGTCGGCGGCCGGGTCGGCCGCGCCCCGGGTCAGCGAGGCGAAGCCGTCGGCGGCCATGGCGACCTCGTAGCCGAGGTGGGTCCGGAAGAACTCACGCGAGGCGTCCACATCGGCGACGGTGAGGGAGAGGGTGGAAGTGGTGACGTTCACGGCGGCTCCTGGCGTGGTGTGGCGGATGTGGCTGCGGGTGGCGCGGGTGGCGGTGAGCGCCGTGGGACGGAGAGGGCGGCTCAGTACGTGCGACGCGGGGCCTGGTGCCGGGGGCGGGCGGCCTTGGTGCGGTCGCTGCGCGGTATCGGGAGCGGGGTGGCGGCGCGGAGCCCGGCGCCCCGCTCCCGTACGGGGGACGGACCGGAGAGGGTCGACGGGCTCGTGGCGGCATGCGTCACCGCGCCGAGGGGGACGGTGGCCGCGACGGGTCGAGGGCTGGTGAGCGTCCGGGAGGTGAACGGGACGGTGTCGATGGCACGCATGGAAGGATGACGCCCTTTCGTTCGAGGAGAACTTTGCGACGGACGTAACTTTACGCAGAGGCACGTGAGTAGCGCAAGACTATTTTTGCGACGGGTGTAAGATTCCCTCATGAGTAACGAGCTGGGACTCCGGGAGTCCAAGAAGCAGGAGACGCGACAGCTGATCTCCGACTGCGCCACCCGGCTCTTCGTCGAGCAGGGGTTCGAGCAGACGACCATCACCGAGATCGCGCACGCGGCCCGCGTCGCCAAGAAGACGGTGACCAACTACTTCCCGCGCAAGGAGGACCTGGCCCTCGACCACCACGAGGCGTTCACCCAGGGCCTCGCGCGTACGGTCGCCGACCGGGAGCAGGGCGAGGCGCCGCTCACGGCGCTGGAGCGGGCGTTCCGTGCCACGCTCGCGGAGCACAGTCCGGTCGCCGGTTTCACCGGCCCCGAGTTCGCCCGCATGGTCGCGGACAGTCCGACGCTCACCGCTCGCCTGCGCGAGCTGCACGACCTGCGCGAGGAGGCTCTCGCGCAGGCGCTCGTCGCGGCCTCCGAGAAGGAGGAAGGGAAGGAGAGTGGGGGAGGGGAAGAGGGGAAGGGTGAGGACGCCTCCGGGGGCGCCACGGCGATCCGGGCCCGGGCGGCCGCCGCGCAGATCGCGGCGGCCGACCGCCTCCTGTTCCGGCGGATACAGGAGCTCACCCTGGCCGGCCGCACGAACGACGAGATCGAGGCCGCCCTCGTGCCCGAGGCCGACCACGTGTACGGACTGCTGAGAGCCGCCCTCCAGGCCTGAGGAGCGGCGGCCCCCGGGGGCTACAGCCAGCCGTTGCGCTTCAGGGTGCGGTGGATGGTGAAGCAGACCGCGATGATGCCGGTGAGGACCATCGGGTAGCCGTACTTCCAGTGCAGCTCGGGCATGTGGTCGAAGTTCATGCCGTACACACCGCAGACCGCCGTCGGGACGGCCACGATGGCCGCCCACGAGGTGATCTTGCGCATGTCCTCGTTCTGGGCGACGGTGGCCTGCGCCAGATTGGCCTGGAGGATCGAGTTCAGGAGCTCGTCGAACCCGACGACCTGCTCCTGGACGCGGGCGAGGTGGTCGGCGACATCCCGGAAGTACTTCTGGATGTCGGGGTCCACGAGCCGCATGGGGCGCTCGCTCAGCAGCTGCATCGGGCGCAGCAGCGGGGTCACCGCCCGCTTGAACTCCAGCACCTCGCGCTTGAGCTGGTAGATGCGTCCCGTGTCCGTGCCGCGCGTGGAGCCCTTCGTCGCGGGCGAGAAGACATCGATCTCCAGCTGGTCGATGTCCAGTTCCACGGCGTCGGCGACCGCGATGTAACCGTCCACGACGTGGTCGGCGATGGCGTGCAGGACGGCGGACGGCCCCTTGGCGAGGAGCTCCGGCTCGCCCTGGAGGCGGTGGCGGAGGTTGCGCAGGGAACCCTGGCCGCCGTGCCGGACGGTGATGACGAAGTCGGGGCCGGTGAAGCACATGACCTCACCGGTCTCGACGACCTCGCTGGTCGCGGTCAGTTCGGTGTGCTCCACGTAGTGGATCGTCTTGAAGACGGTGAAGAGCGTGTCGTCGTACCGCTCCAGCTTGGGCCGCTGGTGGGCGTGCACGGCATCCTCCACGGCCAGCGGGTGCAGCCCGAACTCGGCGGCGATGACCGCGAATTCGGCCTCGGTCGGCTCGTGCAGACCGATCCACGCGAAACCGCCGCTCTCCCGGACGTGACGCATCGCGCCCCGGGGCGTCAGGCAGTCGCCGTCCTCGACGCGGAGCCCGTCGCGGTAGACGGCGCAGTCGACCACGGCACTGGAGGCGGAGGGGTCACGCGTCGGGTCGTAAGCGGTGTACGTGGTGGGCGTCTTGCGCAGGGAGTGGCGCAGGCCCGGACGGACGGCGGCGCGCAGGTCACGAATCATCGACATGGGCATGCTCCTTCACGGAGAGGCCGTCGGTGCGCGACACGTGGCACAGCCCGGAATGAGGACGTGGAGCTACGTCGTCCACAAAGCGGGCGGCACCGGCAGGGCGCGGTGACGGCGTTCGCTACAGACAGGCAAAGGCGAAAGTGCTCTTCCGTCGTGCGAGATGCCGGAGAGGGCGGGTCCGAGCGGACCCCGGGTCACCGGAGGGTGCAGCGCACCGGGCTCGAGTACGGAGCGGCGAAAGAGCGGCTGGTACTGCCCGACCGACTTCGGTCCATCGCAGTCCCACCTCCTCCGGCCGGTCCCTCGTGAGGGATGACGTGTGACGAGCAGTCGGGAATCCCGACCAGTGGCCAACACTATCAGCCGACCGAGGGTCAATCCCGTCCCTTGCCCATTCCTGACGGGATCTATGCTCGCCGCATGGGAGAAGTTCTTGCACTGGTCGAGACCCGGCTGCGCACGGCGCTCGGCGAACCGGACGCGCGGGCCGCGGTGACGTTCCTCGGCACGGACCGGATCGAGGTGCTCCGCTTCATGGACGGCGATCTCGTGCGGTACGCCACGCTCGGCATGTCCGCCCAGCCGATGGCCGACCCCACCGCCGCCCTCGCCGACCCCGTCAAGGGCCCCCGCGCGGAGCTCGTCCTCACCGTGCGCGGCGGGCTCGCCGAGACCGACAAGGTCCTGCGCCCGCTCGCCGTCCTCGCCGCGACCCCCCAGGTCGAGGGAGTGGTGGTCGCCCCGGGCGCGTCGCTCGACGTCGGCGAACCGCTCTGGCCGGGCGCCCCCTTCAGTTCCGTCCTCGTCGCCGAGTCCGGCGGCCTCGTCGAGGACCTGGAGCTGGACCACCCCATGGACCCGGTGCGTTTCCTGCCGCTGCTGCCCATGACCGCGAACGAGGCCGCCTGGAAGCGGGTGCACGGGGCCCAGGCCCTGGAGGAGCGCTGGCTCATCCAGGGCACCGACCTGCGCGATCCGCTGCGTCGCTCCGTGAACCTGGACTGAACGGCCCGGCCGCCGGGCCGAGTTGGGGCACGGCCGGCGCCGGCCGCCGCGGGGCGGCACCTCCCGCCCGGCCGCGGCGGTCACCGGGAGTGAGAGGCGGACGCGCTGCGCGTCCGTCCCGCCCGGCCGCAGCGGAGAGTACCGAGGGTGAACGGCTCCCGCCGGACGGGTGATCATCCGGAGGCGTCCTTGACGCGGAGCGGATGGGGTAGGACCGTTGAGCCCTATGAGGGGCGAACCCAGTTGCCCGAAGTGCGGTGGCCGGGTCAGGGCGCCCGGTCTCTTCGCCGACTCCTGGCAGTGTGATGTGCACGGCTCGGTGCATCCGCTCCAGCCCGTGATCCCGCCCAGCGTCGAAGCCCTCGGCGTCGTCGTCCACCGGTCCCACGTCCCGGTCTGGATGCCGTGGCCGCTGCCCGTCGGCTGGCTGTTCACCGGTGTCGCGTACGCCGGGGACGACCGCAGCGGCGGACGCGCGACCGCCGTCGCCTGCTCGGGGCCCGGCCCGCTCGGAGGAATCGGCGAGCTGCTCCTGATCGCCGAGGAGCTCGGCGTCGGCCTCGGAGCCCGGTACGCCGGGATCGACGGCCCCGACCCCGGCCCCGGCATGGCCATCGACAAACCGCCCCAGGCGAAAGTGCTCGCCGCCGGGCGTCCCACCCCGCTCTGGCACGTCAGCGGCGCCCCGCACGACCGCGCCGTTTTCGCCGGCGAGGCGCGGGGCCTCTGGCTGTGGGCGATCGTCTGGCCGGAACAGTCCGGCCTGCTCATGTACGACGAGCTGGTCCTGACGGATCTGCGCGACGCGGGCGCCGAGGTCGAGCTGCTGCCGTGCGGGGCGCTCACCCCGAGACTGCTCTCCTGAGGCGAGCCCACTCCTCTGCGGCGAGCCCGCTCTCTCGCGGCCCCCGGAGCTCCGCCGTCGGCACCGCCCCGCGAGGGCGGTGCGCCCCCCCCGGGGGTCCGGCCGCTGGTCCTGACGGGGCGTCCGCGTAACAGGCGTGGGTGCCACCGGCTCCGTACAAGAGCGTGCGAATCGCCCGTTATGCTGGAGTGTCCCTCCGTCCGTGCCGAGCCCCTGGAGTCCCGCGTCGTGCGCATCGACCTGCACACCCACTCCACGGCGTCCGACGGCACCGACAGCCCGGCCGAACTCGTCCGCAAGGCCGCCGCGGCCGGCCTCGACGTCGTCGCGCTCACGGACCACGACACGACCCGGGGCCACGCCGAGGCGATCGCCACCCTGCCCGAGGGCCTCACCCTCGTCACCGGGGCCGAGCTGTCCTGCCGCCTCGACGGCATCGGCCTCCACATGCTCGCGTACCTCTTCGACCCGGCGGAGCCCGCGCTCCTCGCCGAGCGCGAACTCGTCCGTGACGACCGTGTGCCGCGCGCCCGCGCCATGGTCGAAAAGCTCCAGGACCTCGGCGTGCCCCTCACCTGGGACCAGGTCGCCCGCATCGCCGGTGACGGTTCCGTCGGCCGTCCGCACGTCGCCGAGGCGCTCGTCGAGCTCGGCGTCGTACCGGACGTGTCCGGCGCGTTCACCCCGCAGTGGCTCGCCGACGGCGGGCGCGCCCACGTCCAGAAGCACGAGCTGGACCCGGTGGAGGCGATCCGCCTGGTCAAGGCGGCCGGCGGGGTCACCGTCTTCGCGCACCCCCTGGCGGTCAAGCGCGGCGAGTGCGTCCCCGAGGCCGCGATAGCCCGGCTCGCCGAGGCGGGTCTCGACGGCATCGAGGTCGACCACATGGACCACGACGAGTCGACACGCGCCCGGCTGCGGGGCCTCGCGAAGGAGCTGGGTCTGCTGACGACGGGCTCCAGCGACTACCACGGCAGCCGCAAGACGTGCGGCCTCGGCGAGTACACCACCGACCCCGAGATCTACGGCGAGATCATCCGCCGCGCCACCGGCGCGTTCCCGGTCCCCGGCACCGGGGGAGCCGCCTAGCCCTCCAGGGGCGCGGCGCCTCTGGCGGGACGTTTCGTCTCCTCGGCCGTACGGCCGCGACGCTCGGTCCCGGCCGGGCCGTCGTGACGCACACGGGAGCACCCTCCGGCCACCGGGTCCGCTTCGCGGTCCGTACGCGGCGGGGTCCCGGTCCCGGCCGGCGCCACGGCTCGCTCGTCGCGCCCGGACCGGTTCCGGCTCCGGGTTCGGACCTGGAGGCCGGGGCTCGGGCCGGGAGGCGGTCCTGCTCGTGAGCCTGTCGCCCGACCAGCCGGGGAGGGAACCCGGACGGTCGGACCGGACCGTCGCTCCGCCGTTCGGCACGGTGGCGGACTCGGGTCCTGCCGGTGGTCCTGTGCGGCTCCCCGTTCGAGACCGGGGCGGCCCGTTCGGGTGCGGACGCCGGTCCGCCGGATGGTCCGCTCGGTCCGTGTCGGCAGGCGGCCGGCCAGGCCGGCGGGACGCCGGTGTACGGGGCTCGCGGGCTCCGGGCCCCGGCGGCCGGTTCGTACAGGCCTCCGGATCCCGGCTCCGTCGGTCGGGGTCGTACGGGCCTCCAGCCCTGCGGTCTCGCCACGGGCCCGTCCGGCAGGGCCCCGCGGCTCGCGACGGAAGGCGCCCGCCCGTTCCCGTGCGGAGCTCCGCCCGCGAGGGCTCGCGGCCCGGCCGGGCCGAAGCGCCCACCCGAGGGGTCCCGCGGCGTCCCGGCGCCCGCGCCCCGCCCCGTACCGCTTCACGTCCGCTCGACGCGGGTGAGCACGGCAGCACACGCCGTGTTCGCCTGCGGCGGGCACCTGCGCCCCCGGGCCGGAATTAGAGATTCCGGCGGTGGGGCGCGTCCTCCCCAATCGATCCACTCTCCCCGCAAGGCACCCCACCGTGTTCGACGTCGCCGTCTTCGGCTCGCTGTTCCTGACCCTCTTCGTGATCATGGATCCCCCGGGGATCACCCCGATCTTTCTCGCCCTGACCTCCGGCCGCGCCACCAAGGTGCAGCGCCGGATGGCGTGGCAGGCCGTCGCCGTGGCGTTCGGTGTCATCACCGTCTTCGGCATCCTCGGGCAGCAGATCCTCGCCTATCTGCACGTCTCCGTCCCCGCCCTGATGATCGCGGGCGGTCTGCTGCTCCTGCTCATCGCGCTCGACCTGCTCACCGGCAAGACCGACGAGCCCAAGCAGACCAAGGACGTGAACGTCGCGCTCGTCCCGCTCGGCATGCCGCTGCTGGCCGGGCCGGGTGCGATCGTGTCCGTGATCCTCGCCGTGCAGCACGCGGACAGCGCGAGCGCCCAGGTCTCCGTCTGGGCGGCCATCGTCGCCATGCACCTCGTCCTCTGGCTGACCATGCGCTACTCGCTGCTGATCATCCGGGTCATCAAGGACGGGGGTGTGGTCCTCGTGACGCGCCTCGCCGGGATGATGCTCTCGGCCATCGCCGTGCAGCAGATCATCAACGGCGTCACCCAGGTGATCCAGGGCGCCTGACCCGTCAGGGCTCCCGCCCCATCCGTCCCCGGACACCACTGCGCCCCCGTGCGGATTCCGCCGAGCGGAGTCCGCGCGGGGGCGCGGTGCGTGGTGTGGACCGTCGGGCCTGTTACAAGGCCGAGGTCTCGGCGGGTCGGATCCAGATGCGCTGGCCGATCGCTGCGGCCTGCTGCACGATCCCGTTGACGGAGGCGGCGTCCACGACGGTCCTGTCCACGGGCGTGCCGTCGACGTCGTCGAGTCGCAGAATTTCGAAGCGCACAGGCTTCTCCCTTCGTCTGAGTTGATCCTCCTGGTGGAGAACTGTGTGACATACGGGTTCAACGAGATGCATCCTGCAAACATTCCTTACGCTAAGGAAAATTTTCGGATGGCTAACTACTGGCGGGTACGGCGCGCCCGGCGGAGAATGAGGCGCGTATGAACGACGACGCTCGGACCACCTCCTCCGCCACGCCGGCCAGGGCCACGACGGCCCCCACGACCCGGGCCACGACCGGCCCCCCGGTCTCGGACCCGCCGGCGGCACCGCCTCCCGGCCCCGCCGGTGACAAGGGCCCCGGCCCCACCCCTCCCTCCGCTCCGGGCGACCCGGCCGCCGACGCCCGCCTGCGCGAGCTCGACGCCCGCCTGGAGCGCACCAATGAGCTCCTGCAGCGGATGCTGGCGGAGGTCGCGAAGACGCCCTCCACGCACGCCATCTTCGTGGACGCGGGTTACGTCCATGCTGCGGCCGGGTTGCTGGTGGCGGGAACCGAGGACCGGCGCTCCTTCGACCTCGACGCCGAGGGCCTCATCGACGCCTTCATCGACAAGGCGCGCACGATCTTCGCCGACAGCCGTCTGCTGCGCGTCTACTGGTACGACGGCGCCCGCCGCCGCATCCACACCCCCGAGCAGCAGGCCATCGCGGAGCTCCCCGACGTCAAGGTCCGCCTCGGCAACCTCAACGCGAACAACCAGCAGAAGGGCGTCGACTCCCTCATCCGCAGCGACCTGGAGTCCCTCGCCCGCCACCGCGCCATCAGCGACGCGGCGCTCGTCGGCGGCGACGAGGACCTGGTCTCCGCCGTGGAGGCCGCGCAGGGCTACGGAGCCCGGGTCCACCTGTGGGGCATCGAGGCCGCGGAAGGGCGCAATCAGGCCGAGGCGCTGCTCTGGGAGGTCGACAGCCAGCGCACCTTCGACCTCGACTTCTGCCGTCCGTACGTGACCCGGCGGCCCGTCACGATGTACGAGAACGAGGGCGAGCCCCCGCCCTCCCGCGACGAGGTCCGCTTCATCGGCGCCCGGATCGCCGCCACCTGGCTCGCCGAGCGGGGCCGCGAACAGCTCGCCGAAATCCTGCCCGGTGACCCGTACCTCCCCGGGCCGGTCGACCAGGACCTGCTCATGGAGGCCGAGGGCCTGCTCAGCCGCTCACTGCGCGGCCACGCGGCCCTGCGGAGGGCGCTGCGCGACGGCTTCTGGCAGCACCTCCGGTCGCAGTACTGACGGCGGCGCTCAGGGCGCGGTGCCGACCCGGACGGGGGCGTCGGCCCGCTGCCAGAACGACGTCAGACGGCGGGCCAGCTCCTCCGGCGCGGAGACGTTGGGGGAGTGGCCCGCGCCGGTCAGAACGGTGTGGTGTGCTCCCGTACGGGCCGCCGCGGCCGCCAGATCAGCCGTGGGCCAGACCATCTCCTCGGAGCCGTAGACGATGTGCAGCGGCATCCGCAGGGCGGCCAGCTCCGCCGTGCCGTCCGGGTCCCGGAGCAGCAGCCGTCCCGCCCCGGAGAGCTGGGAGACGCGCGTCCGCATCCAGCGCCGCCGCAGGAAATCCACGATCTCCGGCGGGTCGGCGGCCTCCGGCTCCTCGCCCCGGCTGTCGAGCCACCGCGTCGCCTCCCACACCCGTTCCTTCGGCAGGACCGCGAGGGCGGCGCGCAGGGCGTGGACCCTGATCCGCTGGGGCCGGGCCACCCGGCCGGGGCCCGAGGACAGCAGGGTGAGCGAGAGGAAGGCGTCCGGCGCGAGGGTGGCGGCCGAGCGGGCCACGAGACCCCCGAAGGAGTGGCCGAGCAGGTGCACCGGGCCGTCGCCGAGGGCCGCCGCCTGCGCCGCCGTGTCGAGGGCGAGCGCCCGCCGCCGGTACGCGGCCCGGCCCCGGGGGCCCGGCGACTCGTGCTGGCCGCGGCCGTCCACGGCCACGGCCCGGTATCCGGCCTCGCTGAGCGGCCCGAGCAGCGCGAGGAAGTCCTCCTTGCTGCCGGTGTAGCCCGGCAGCAGCAGCACCGTCCCGAGCCGCTCGCCGTCCGGCGCGGTGTCGAGCACCGCGAAGTCACCCCGCGCGGTGACGAGACGGCGGGCACGGGTGCGGGGCGGGAGCACGAGGGACCGGGGCTTGCTCATATCTGGACTGTAGCCCCGGCCACCAGGGGCGGCCCGACCGGACGGCACACACGCGCTGCACCCACGGCGCACATGGCCGCGGCCCGGTTCCGGAGCATCCGGAACCGGGCCGCGAGGCGCGTGACGTGCGGGAGATCAGCTCTCCGGCTCGGCCGCCGCCTTCTTGGTCGTACGGCGACGAGGCGCGGCCTTCGGGGCCTCCTCGGCCGCCACCGGGGCGGACTCCGCCGCGGCGGCCTTCTTCGTCACCCGGCGGCGGGGGGCCGCCGTCTGGGGCTCGGAAGCGTCGGGCGCCTCGGCGGCGACGGCCTTCTTGGCGGTGCGGCGCCGGGTGGCCTTGGGGGCTTCCTCGGTGACCTCGGTGACCTCGGGGGCCTCGGCGGCGACGGCCTTCTTGGCGGTGCGGCGCCGGGTGGTCTTCGGGGCTTCCTCGGTGACCTCGGGGGCCTCGGTGACCTCGGCGGCGACGGCCTTCTTGGCGGTGCGCCGGCGGGTGGCCTTGGGGGCTTCCTCGGTGACCTCGGGGGCCTCGGTGACCTCGGCGGCGACGGCCTTCTTGGCGGTGCGCCGGCGGGTGGTCTTCGGGGCTTCCTCGGTGACCTCGGTGACCTCGGCGGCCTTCTTGGCGGTGCGGCGCCGGGTGGACTTCGGGGCTTCCTCCGTCACCTCGACGGACTCGGGAGCCTCGGCGGCCACGGCCTTCTTCGTGGTCCGGCGCGTGCGCGGAGCCGGGACCTCGGCGACGGGCTGCTCGGGAGCGGCCTGCTCCGGGGCGGCCGCCACGACGATGACCTCGGCCGGCGCGGTGGTGGTGACCGGGGATCCGGCGGCGCGGCGGGCGGTACGGCGGGTGCGCGGAGCCTTCGGGGCCTCCTCCGCAGGTGCCTCGGCGGCCTCCGCCACGACGGCGGCCTCGGCCGTCGCGGTGGCGGTGACGGGGGATCCGGCGGCGCGGCGGGCGGTACGGCGGGTGCGCGGAGCCTTCGGGGCCTCCTCCGCCGGTGCCTGAGCCGGTGCCTGGGTCTGGACGGCCCGCGGTGCCTCGGCGGCCACGGGGGCGGCCTTCGGAGCCTCGGTACGGGCCGCGGCGGCGGCAGCGGCCTCGGCGCGCAGCGCTGCGGCGGCGGTCTCGACCGTCTGGAAGGACACGGTGTCCTCCGCAGGGCGCACGATGCGCGGCCGGCGACGGCGCGGCGCAGGAGCCGCGGCCTCGGCGGCCCGAGCAGGGGCGGCCTGCGCGCGAGCCGGGGCGGCCTGCGCCGGAGCTGCGGGGGCCTCCGGGCGGGCGGCCCGGTTGCGGCGGCGCGGGGCCCGCTTCGGCTGCTCGTCGACCGGGGCCTCGGCGGCCTCGGGCTTCCGGACAGCCTCGGTCACCGGGGCATCGGGCATCTCGGCGGCGTCAGCGGCCTTCGGCGCCTCGGCGGGCTTGCGAACCTCGGCGGCCTTCGGCGTCTCGGCGGCCTGCGGGGCCTCGATCACCTGGCGTACCTCGGTCCGCGGGGTCTCCACCGCCGGAGCCACCGAAGCGGTCTCCTTGACGGGGATGGCGGGCGCGGCGGCGTGGGCCACCGGCACCGTGCCCGTACCGGCGCCGCGCGTACGGCGACGGCGGCGCGGGGTGCGGGGACCGGCCGGAGCCTCCTCGGCGGGGGCCGCGGGGGCGTCCGCCGGAGCGGCGGTCACCGCGGCGTCGGCCGTCGCGGGCGCGTCGGCGGTGCCGCCCCGGGTCCGGCGACGCTGGCGCGGGGTCCGCGTGCGCTCCTCCGGACGCTCCTCGGCCGCAGGCTTCTGCTCGCGGCCACCGCGGCCGCGCCGGCCGCCCGGCTCGCCCAGGTCCTCCAGCTCCTCCGCGCCCAGACCCGCACGGGTCCGCTCGGCGCGGGGCAGGATGCCCTTGGTGCCCGCCGGGATGTCCAGCTCCTCGAACAGGTGCGGGGAGCTCGAGTAGGTCTCGACCGGGTCGTGGAAGTCCAGACCGAGCGCCTTGTTGATGAGCTGCCAGCGCGGGATGTCGTCCCAGTCGACCAGCGTCACCGCCGTACCCTTCGCGCCCGCGCGGCCGGTGCGGCCCACGCGGTGGAGGAACGTCTTCTCGTCCTCCGGCGACTGGTAGTTGATGACGTGCGTGACGCCCTCGACGTCGATGCCGCGCGCCGCGACGTCGGTGCAGACGAGCACGTCGACCTTGCCGTTGCGGAAGGCGCGCAGCGCCTGCTCACGGGCGCCCTGGCCGAGGTCGCCGTGGACCGCGCCGGAGGCGAAGCCGCGACGCTCCAGCTGCTCGGCGATGTCGGCGGCCGTGCGCTTGGTGCGGCAGAAGATCATCGCGAGCCCGCGGCCGTTGGCCTGCAGGATGCGGGAGACCATCTCCGGCTTGTCCATGTTGTGCGCGCGGTAGACGTGCTGCTTGATGTTGGCGACGGTCACGCCCTCGCCGTCGGGCGAGGTGGCGCGGATGTGCGTCGGCTGCGACATGTAGCGGCGGGCGAGGCCGATGACCGCGCCCGGCATGGTGGCCGAGAACAGCATGGTCTGACGCTTCGGCGGCAGCATGTTCATGATCTTCTCGACGTCGGGCAGGAAGCCCAGGTCGAGCATCTCGTCCGCCTCGTCCAGGACGAGGACCTTGACGTGGGAGAGGTCGAGCTTGCGCTGGCCCGCCAGGTCGAGCAGACGGCCGGGGGTGCCGACGACGACGTCGACGCCCTTCTTCAGTGCCTCGACCTGGGGCTCGTACGCCCGGCCGCCGTAGATGGCGAGCACGCGGACGTTGCGGACCTTGCCGGCGGTCAGCAGGTCGTTGGTGACCTGCTGGCACAGCTCGCGGGTGGGCACGACGACGAGCGCCTGCGGGGCGTCGGTCAGCTGCTCGGGCGTGGCGCGGCCGGCCTCCACGTCGCTGGGGACGGTGACGCGCTCCAGGATGGGGAGACCGAAACCGAGGGTCTTGCCCGTACCGGTCTTGGCCTGGCCGATGACATCGGTGCCGGTGAGGGCGACCGGCAGGGTCATCTCCTGGATGGGGAAGGGGGTGACGATACCGACGGCCTCAAGGGCCTCGGCCGTCTCAGGAAGGATTCCGAGCTCTCGGAAAGTCGTAGTCAGGGTGCTGCCTCTTCTGTGAGACGCGGGACGAGGCGAACGAAGGGGGTCTCACCGTGCCGGGACGCTTCCGGCCGGATCGGGAAGATCACTGCCGGGTGACACGGGACCACTGCCGTCGCTCGAGCGTCGTACCGCTGAGGGTGACCCTTCCGCGGGTCCGCCGGAAGGGCTGTCGGGCCGGAGCCGATCGGGCCACCGACCGGGCATCCTCATTCATGAGTCGGCCCACCGAATACGTCCGAACGTGCGAAAGCATGTCCGCATACTCAGCAGGCGCTTTATCACTGTACCCCGGAATCGCGCAGGTGTGTTGGGAGAAAACGTGATGAGGGCACGGTCACACTGACTGACCAGGGCCTTCGGGTGCCGCGCGGGCGGGCTATTGTGCGCTGCATGGAGACGCCTGACAACGCCACACCCACCGGGATCGCCGCCAAGGACTGGACTACGGCAGCTGCCGAGCCGCAGTACCGCGCCGCCGTGATCGACCTCCTCGGCGCCCTCGCCTACGGCGAGCTGGCGGCCTTCGAGCGGCTGGCCGAGGACGCCAAGCTGGCGCCGACCCTCGCGGACAAGGCCGAGCTGGCGAAGATGGCCTCCGCCGAGTTCCACCACTTCGAGCGGCTCCGCGACCGGCTCACCGCCGTCGACGCCGAGCCGACCGCCGCGATGGAGCCCTTCGCCAAGGCGCTCGACGACTTCCACCGCCAGACTGCCCCCTCCGACTGGCTGGAGGGCCTGGTCAAGGCGTACGTCGGCGATTCGATCGCCAGCGACTTCTACCGGGAGGTCGCCGTCCGTCTCGACTCCGACACCCGCGCCCTGGTGCTCTCCGTCCTCGACGACACCGGCCACGGCAACTTCGCCGTGGAGAAGGTCCGCGCCGCGATCGACGCCGACCCGCGGGTCGGCGGACGCCTCGCCCTCTGGGCGCGCCGCCTGATGGGCGAGGCCCTCTCGCAGGCGCAGCGCGTCGTGGCCGAGCGGGACGCCCTCTCGACCATGCTGGTCGGCGGGGTGGCGGACGGCTTCGACCTCGCGGAGGTCGGCCGGATGTTCTCCCGCATCACCGAGGCGCACACCAAGCGGATGGCCGCGCTGGGCCTCGCCGCGTAGGGCCCCCGCGGCCCGTGCCGCACGGGTCGGGCCGTCGGACGGCGCGCCGGAAGCGGTACGGCGCGGCGGAGGCGGTACGGCACCCGCGCACCGGCCCGAGCGGGCGCGCCCGGAGCGCGCGTGAGCGGGACGTCAGAGGTGGTACGGCCGGGCGGCGCCGTTCACGCCCCGGCCGAGGCCGGCTGATCGGCGCAGCCGCCGTGACGACGGGCGCACCAGCAGCGACAGCAGCACCGCCGCCACCGCGACCGCCCCGACGAGGGTGGCCAGGAAGTGACCGGGGCCCAGCGCCCCGTGCGTCACCAGTGCCCCGAAGACCCCGCCGAGCGTGCCCGCGGTGAGAACGATCCCCCGGACGGGGAGGCGGTCGGCCAGGCGATGCGCGAACACCCAGGCCAGGGCGAAACCGAGCAGCGCGGAACCGAGGGCTTCCAGGAACACGGTGGATCACCTCGCGAGTGGTGCGGGGCGGGTGGTGCGGTCACAGCCGTACCTACCCCTCGCGTTCCGCGGGCAATCCTCCCCGTACGCCCTGACGTGGCCGAACGCGGCAAAAGGGGGACATGCGGACGAACCCCCCGCCATCCCGCTCCGGAGCGGCCCCCGAGCGCCGACGGAAAAGGCCCGGCGGACCGAGACGGTCCACCGGGCCTTTTCCGTGCGGATCCACGGACCGGGCCGGGATCGGGGTTCAGAGCGCGCCGAAGCCCACCCGGCGCACCGCGGGCTCACCGAGCTCCACGTACGCGATCTTCTCGGCCGGGACCAGGACCTTGCGGCCCTTCTCGTCCGAGAGGCTGAGCAGCTGCGCCTTGCCGGCCAGCGCGTCGGCCACCGCGCGCTCGACCTCCTCGGCGGACTGCCCGCTCTCCAGAACGATCTCCCGGGGTGCGTGCTGCACGCCGATCTTGACCTCCACGGCTATGTCCCTCCGAACGGTCAGCGTTGCGCGGTTGCCGCGCCGTACGCTGCACACATTAGCCCGGTGAGGGGACGCGTACGGCTCCGCCGCAGCACGCCAGGAGCGAACAGCCGGCGGGAATGTTCCCGGCGGCGGGGGCCCGGAGGGGTCAGTGGCCCTCGGCGCTCAGCTGGCCCTCCGACGGGTGCAGCGGGAATCCGGCGATGCCGCGCCAGGCGAGCGAGGTCAGCAGCGCCACGGCCTTGTCGCGGGGGATCGGGGACTCGCTGGAGAGCCAGTAGCGGGCGACGACCTGCGAGACGCCGCCGAGGCCCACGGCCAGCAGCATCGACTCGTCCTTGGACAGGCCGGTGTCCTCCGCGATCACGTCGGAGATCGCCTCGGCGCACTGCAGGCTCACCCGGTCCACGCGCTCGCGCACGGCCGGCTCGTTGGTGAGGTCGGACTCGAAGACCAGCCGGAAGGCGCCGCCCTCGTCCTCCACGTACGCGAAGTACGCGTCCATGGTGGCCGCGACCCGCAGCTTGTTGTCCGTGGTGGAGGCCAGGGCCGTCCGCACGGACTGCAGGAGCGCCTCGCAGTGCTGGTCGAGCAGGGCCAGGTAGAGCTCCAGCTTCCCGGGGAAGTGCTGGTAGAGCACCGGCTTGCTGACGCCCGCGCGCTCGGCGATGTCGTCCATGGCGGCCGAGTGGTAGCCCTGGGCGACGAAGACCTCCTGGGCCGCGCCGAGGAGCTGGTTCCGTCGGGCACGTCGCGGCAGGCGCGTGCCCCGAGGGCGTGCTGCCTCTGTCTGCTCGATGGCGCTCACGCGGCCTCCCAAAAATCGATCCATGCGCGCTGTCGCGACGCGCCGCCATCGTACTTTTGGGTAACGCGGCTGTGCGCGGTGCGAACGCAGAATTTCACGGACCGGACGCCCTGGTCGACAGCCGGTTGCGCGAGGAAGACGAACGGAGCGGTCGGACGACCGCCCCCGACCACCCGCCACCACGGCGCCGGGCGCCCCTTCCCGATCCGTCCCCCGGCGCCGGACGACCGGCCGAGGCCCGCCGCCCGGCGCCCTCGCGACGTCCGGGAGCGGCCCCCGGCCGCCGTCGCGCGGGGTCCGGCCTCAGCGGTAGTCGTCCTCGTCGAGCGCGACCACCCGCGCCTGCTCGGTCGCGTCCGCCTCGTTCGCCGACTCGTGCGCGACGTGCGTGAGCGGATCGTCCTCCCGCTGCTGCAGTTCGGTCTGCTGCTCGGCGGCGTCGGCCTCCGGGATCTCCTCGTCGAGCACGGCGTCCTCTTCCTCTGCGAAGGTGTCCGGCTCGGTCGGATCGACAGTCATGCGCTTCCTTCCGGCACGGGAGCGGCGGGCCGGTGCGACGGCCCCTCTCCTCGAGCGTATGAGCAGGAACGCCCCGCCGCACACGCACGTGTGACCGCACCCACACGCGCCGCCGCGTGATCGTCTCGTAATATTGCGGCCATGTCCTCGACCGAGCTGCCCGAAACCCGGAGCGCCGCCGCGTCACCGGCGTCGCGGATCCGCACCGTAAGGGTCGTCGACGGCGAGGAGCTCCGCTCCGTCGCGCTCCCCGGGCTCACGCTCACCGTGCGGGCGCGCCCCGGCGACCGGCCCGGACTGCCGCCCGCCCTGTACGTCCACGGTCTCGGCGGCTCCTCGCTGAACTGGTCGGCCCTGATGCCGCTGCTCGCGGACACCGTGGACGGCGAGGCCGTCGACCTGCCCGGCTTCGGCGACTCCCCGCCGCCCGACGACGGCAACTACTCGGTCACCGGGCACGCCCGGGCCGTCATCCGCCTGCTGGACGCCGGCGGCCGCGGCCCCGTCCACCTCTTCGGCAACTCGCTGGGCGGCGCCGTCGTCACCCGCGTCGCCGCCGTCCGCCCGGACCTGGTCCGCACCCTCACCCTGATCTCCCCGGCCCTGCCCGAGCTGCGCGCCCAGCGCGGCGCCTGGCCGACCGCGCTCCTCGCCCTCCCGGGCATCGCCCCCCTCTTCTCCCGGCTCACCCGGGACTGGACGGCCGAGCAGCGGGTCCGCGGCGTCCTCGGGCTCTGCTACGGAGACCCGGGCCGCGTCACCGACGAAGGACTGCGGCACGCCGTGGAGGAGATGGAGCGCCGCATGGCGCTCCCGTACTTCTGGGACGTCATGGCCCGCTCCTCGCGCGGCATCGTGGACGCGTACACCCTGGGCGGGCAGCAAGGCCTGTGGCGCCAGGCGGAACGCGTCCTCGCCCCGACGCTCCTCGTGTACGGGCGGCGCGACCGGCTCGTCTCGTACCGGATGGCCCGGCGGGCCGCCGCCGCCTTCCGGGGCTCGCGCCTGCTGACCCTCCCCGACGCGGGGCACGTGGCCATGATGGAGTACCCCGAGACGGTCGCGCAGGCCGCCCGGGAACTGATCGCGGACCACGGCGGGAGCTGACCAGGGGCGTGGGACGACACAGCCGCAAGGGCGCCGCGCCCTCGCTCGCCGACACCGGCCGCGTGCCCGTGGTGGAAGCGGGCACCGGAACGGGCAGGCGCCGCAAGCCGCAGGGTCCGGCCGACCGGGAGCCCCAGGCCGCCCCGGCGCAGAACCCCCGTCCGTACGGGGCGACGGCCACGCCCGGCCCGTACGGCACCCCGGCGCAGGGAACGCCCTCCCAGGGGACGTCGGCCTACGGCACCGGCTCCCACGGCACCCCCGCCCACGGCGTCCCGGCGTACGGCCCCGCAGCCCACGCCCAGGGTTCGCGTCCTCCCGCGCACGGCGGCCCGGTGCGCGGGGGGCATCCTGCCCACGACGAGGGCGGCGCCCCTCCGCCCGCGCGGCGCGCGGCACCCCGTACCCCCCTGACCGGCCCGGACGCCGCCGGGGCATCCGGCCGCCGGGCCGGATCCGTCCCCGGCCCCCGCACGGACGGCGCCCCCCAGGATTCCCACGGCGCCGCCGGCACCCCCGGCGAGGAGGGCGACGGCCGCGACGGGACCGGTGGGCGCACCGGCCGGGGGCGCGGCCTCACCTACGCCGGGATCGCGGCGGCCGCCGTCACCACCGTCCTCGCCGTCGTCGTCGCCGGACAGGTCGCCGAACGGCAGAAGGGACCGGGCGCCCCGCGCGCCGCCGAATCCGCCGGGGGACGGGTCTCCGACGACGCCGCCTCCCGCTCCGACGGGCGGTCCACGCCCAGGACCCCGCCGGCCGCCCCCGCCCCCCGCAGGACGGCCGCGCCGACGTACGAGCAGCTGATGACCCGCCAGTTCCCGATCGACCCGAAACTCACCGGCAACGGGGAGTTCCAGGCGGTGCCGGGCTTCCAGAAGGCGCCCGGCAAGGGGCGGCTGATCCGCTACCGGATCGACGTCGAGAAGGGCATCGGACTCGACCCCGCCCTCTTCGCCGACGCCGTCCACAAGACCCTGAACGACCCCCGCAGCTGGGCCGGCCGGGGAGCGATGACCTTCGAACGGATCGCGACCGGGGAGCCGGAGTTCGTGGTGACCCTCGCCAGCCCCGGGACGACGGCGAAGTGGTGCTCCATGTCGGGGCTCGACACGACCGTCGACAACGTCTCCTGCGACTCCGCCTCCACCGAACGCGTCATGATCAACGCCTTCCGCTGGGCCCAGGGCTCCGAGACCTTCGGACCCAAGGCGATGCACGCCTACCGTCAGATGCTCATCAACCACGAGGTCGGACACCGGCTCGGCAACGGCCACGTCAACTGCCGCACGCCCGGAGCGCTCGCCCCCGTCATGCAGCAGCAGACGAAGTCCCTGGAGATCGACGGCGTCAAGTGCCGGCCCAACCCGTGGGTGTACCCCGGCCGCTGAGGCTTCGCGCGCCGCCCCGCCGTTCGACAGCCCGACCGAGGACCGGCCCGGGGTTGACGGTGGGTGACCATCCGGACGCGTATCGCGACGGAACGCCGCCCCGCAGGCAAAGTTACGCGCATTCACCCCTTCCGGTGGTGGGGGGGGGGCCCCGCCGCCCGGCCGCCCCCCAGCCCGCCGGACAAAACGACGAGCTGCCCGCGACAGCCCCCCCCCCCACGCCCCCCCCACCCCCGGGGCGCGGCCGGCGCGAC
>NZ_JBEORS010000024.1:0-93576 GCF_040302405.1 Streptomyces sp. NPDC126503 | reverse complement strand
CCCCACCGCACCCCCCCGCCAACCCCCCCCCGCGGGGGGCGGGCCCGTTTTTATTGACCATTCCCCCAGGCCCCCCGCGGCGGGGGGGGCGGGGGCGCTCGCCCCGGACCCCCTCCGTGCACGGCGCGGCGGTTACAGGTTGCCGCGCTTGGCCTGCTCGCGCTCGATCGCCTCGAACAGGGCCTTGAAGTTGCCCTTGCCGAAGCCCATGGAGCCGTGGCGCTCGATCATCTCGAAGAAGACGGTCGGGCGGTCCTGGACCGGCTTGGTGAAGATCTGCAGCAGGTAGCCGTCCTCGTCGCGGTCGGCGAGGATCTTCAGTTCGCGCAGGGTCTCGATCGGGACGCGGGTGTCGCCGACCCACTCGCCGAGCGTGTCGTAGTACGAGTCGGGGGTGTCCAGGAACTGGACGCCCGCGGCCCGCATCGCGCGGACGGTGGCGACGATGTCGTTCGTGGCGAGCGCGATGTGCTGGACGCCGGCGCCGCCGTAGAACTCCAGGTACTCGTCGATCTGCGACTTCTTCTTCGCGATCGCGGGCTCGTTGATCGGGAACTTCACCTTGAGGGTGCCGTCCGCGACGACCTTCGACATCAGGGCCGAGTACTCGGTCGCGATGTCGTCGCCCACGAACTCCTTCATGTTCGTGAAGCCCATGACCTTGTTGTAGAAGCCGACCCATTCGTTCATGCGGCCGAGCTCGACGTTGCCGACGCAGTGGTCGATCGCCTGGAAGGTGCGCTTGGCCGGGGGCTCGACGATCGGCGCGGCGGCGACGTAACCCGGGAGGTACGGGCCGGTGTAGCCGGAGCGCTCGACGAGGGTGTGGCGGGTCTTGCCGTACGTCGCGATGGCGGCGAGGACGACGGTGCCGTGCTCGTCCTTGACCTCGTAGGGCTCGGTGAGGCCGGTGGCGCCCTGCTCGACGGCGTAGGCGTAGGCGGCGCGCGCGTCCGGGACCTCGATCGCCAGGTCGACGACGCCGTCGCCGTGCGCGGCGACGTGCTCGGCGAGGAAGTGGCCCCACTCGGTGGAGGCCTTGATGACGGAGGTGAACACGAAACGGGCGGAACCGTTGGTGAGGACGTAACTGGCGGTCTCGCGGCTGCCGTTCTCCGGTCCGGAGTAGGCGGTGAGCTTCATGCCGAAGGCCGTGGAGTAGTAGTGGGCGGCCTGCTTGGCGTTGCCGACGGCGAAGACGACCGCGTCCATTCCCTTGACCGGGAAGGGATCGGCCTCACGCGCGGTGCTCGGGGTGTGGTCAATGGTCTCAGTCATGGGAGCAGCGTCGCGCCGTACGGCAAGGTGCGCAATAGTTTGCTCAGAGCCTGGTCAATGTGTACAGCGATGCGCCAGCATCGGCGGGCGACTTGTACATCCTGACCATCGGGAGGCCCTCGTGGCGATCGATCATTTGGACGGCCGGCTGATCGTGCTCCTCGCGCGTGAACCGCGCATCGGCGTCCTGGAGGCCTCGCGCCGGCTCGGGGTGGCGCGGGGCACGGTGCAGGCACGGCTCGACCGGCTGCAGGCGAGCGGGGTGATCCGGGGGTTCGGGCCGCAGGTGGACCCGGCGGCGCTCGGATATCCGGTGACGGCCTTCGCGACGCTGGAGATCAAACAGGGCCAGGGCGCGGACGTGCGGGGCCATCTGTCGACGGTGCCCGAGGTGCTGGAGCTGCACACCACGACGGGGCACGGGGACATGCTGTGCCGGCTGGTCGCCCGGTCGAACGCGGATCTGCAGCGGGTGATCGACAAGGTGGTGGCGTTCGAGGGGATCGTGCGGGCGTCGACGGCGATCGTGATGGAGAACCCGGTCCCGCTGCGGATCATCCCGCTGGTGGAACAGGCGGCGGGCGGCGAACCGGTCTGACGTCCCCCTGCTCCGTCCGGGTGGGGGACGGAGGACCGCAAAGAAGTCATTGCAAAAAAAGTGTTGCAACGGCTTCTTTGCATCTCTAGGGTGGAACCATGTCCGAGCCCGAGGAACATCTCAGCCGCGCACTCGACCCGCGCTCCCTGCGCGGGCTCGCCCACCCGCTCCGCATCCAGTTGCTGCGGGCGCTGCGCCTTCACGGCCCCGCCACCGCGTCCCAACTGGCCGAGCGGTTGGGCGAATCCAGCGGCGCCACCAGTTACCACCTCCGCCAGCTCGCGGCGCACGGCTTCGTCGAGGACGACCCGACGCGCGGCAAGGGGAGGGAGCGGTGGTGGAGATCGGCCCATCAGGGCACGACCGTCGACGAGTCGCTCCACCAGCACACGGACCCCGAGGTCCGGGGAGCCATCGACGTGTACTTCCACGAGGTGGCGACCATCCACACCCAGGAGCTGAACACCTACCTCGGCACCCGGCACGACTGGGGCGAGAGCTGGCTCGGCGCCTCCGACATGAGCGACTTCACGCTGCGGCTGCCGCCCGCGAAGCTCCGTGAACTCGACGAGAGACTGCACGCCCTCATCGACTCGTACCGGGACGGCGAGGAAAGCCGTGCGCCGGACGCCGAGCGCGTGCGGATCCACCTGCACGCCTTCCCGCAGCGCGAGGACTGACGCCCGCGGTTCGCACACGGCACGGCACGGCACTGCACGTCACCCCAGGGAAGCCCCACCCACGGAAGGAACGAGCACCATGCACGCAGACATCCATCTTCAACTGCACGCTCTGAACGCCGCCGCGCTCCAGCGGCAGGCCTCGGCCGCAGCACGGGCCTCCGCCGCCGCCTCGGTCGTCTCCGGCACCGCCGGCCCGGCCGCCCGGGCCGCGGGCTCCGTCCGGGTGCGGGTGGGGTGGCGGCTCGTCGAACTGGGACTGCGGCTGGCGACACCCGCCGACCGGCCCGTCACCCTGGTCGCATGAGCGCGACCGGGGGGTCAGCAGGACGGGACCCGTGCCTCCTGGCCCTGGGCGAGGGCACGGAGGGACGACACCGCGTCGTCCAGCGCCGTGACCGGGATCAGCCGCATCCCCTCCGGCAGTTCGGCCTTCGCCTCCGCACACTCGTCCTTGGGCACGACGAAGACGGTGGCACCGTCACGGGCGGCGGCCTGCGTCTTGAGGGAGACACCGCCGACGGCGCCGACCTTCCCGTCGGCCTCGATCGTGCCCGTCCCGGCGACGATCCGCCCGCCGGTCAGATCACCGGCCCGTCCGACGCCGTCGAGCTTGTCGACGATGCCGAGGGAGAACAGCAGCCCGGCGCTGGGCCCGCCGATGTCGGCGAGGTGCAGGGTGACCTTGACCTTCGCCGGGTCCTTCTTCAGGTAGCGGAGGGCCGCCAGGGTGGCCGCGTCCTGCGACTCCTTCATCTGGCCCAGGTTGTGCTTCTCGATCTCGGCGTCCGACTTGCCGGGCGGGTAGACCGAATGGATCGGCATCACCGCCCGGTCCGTCCGGAACCAGGCGTCCACGACCTCGCCGAGACCCACGTCCACGGACGGCCCGCTGGCGACGATCGTCGTCATCCGCAGCTGCCCCTCGGTCTTCTGCACCGGGGCGCCGGCGACGCTGATGACCTCCCGCCCCTTGTCCACACCGAGCACGTCGGCGGTCGAGCCGGGCTGGGCGACGGCGTACGGCAGCGGCGCGAGCCCGACCACGGCGAACAGGGCGGCGATGGGCAGGGCGCTCAGCGCCAGCGCGCGGGGACGGGAGAGACGGGAAAGCACGCCCCCAATCTACTGGGGCGGCCTCCGGTACGGGCCCGAGGGCGGCGACCCGGGCGCGCTGCCCCGCCGGGGAACCCGCCCGGGCCGGACCGCGACCGCTCAGCCACCCGCGCGCACGGGCAGGTGGCGGGTGAAGAAGGAGCGCAGGAGCGTGCGCACGGCGGGCACGGATTCCCGGGGCGCGACCGTGCCGACCAGCTCGGCCCGTTCCGCCGCCGTCATGAGGCCCGCCGCCTGGAGCTGCGGGACGAGGGAGGCGTGGTCGGTGAAGACCCAGTGGCCGCCGCCGGCCAGCTGCCGCCGGGTGACCGGCCCGCCGTGGCCGAGCAGCGCCGCCCAGGAGCGGTCGAGCCGTTCGTCGCGGAAGCCGTCGGTGCCGGCGAGGAGCAGGGGCCGGTCGGTGCCGTGGCGGGCGACGGGGAGGAGTTCGCCGTCCGCGCGGTCCAGGTACCCCTCCAGGTTGACGGCGGCGACGACCCGCCGGTCCTCGTGGAGGGCCTGTGCGACGGCGGCGCCGCCCGCCGAGTGCCCGTACAGGCCGGCCCGGTCGAGGCCGAGGGCGTCGAGGACGAACCGCAGATCGGCGACCCTCGTGTCGATCATGGTGCGGAAGGCGGCGGCGCCCATGTCGGGGCGCAGCACCGTCGTCCGGATCCGTTCGCGGCCCGGCCGCTCGTCCGGGAACTCGACCTCGCTCGCGTCACCGGGGTGGTCGACGGTGACGACGGTCCAGCCGTGCGAGGCGAGGTCGACGGCCAGGGAGCTGCCCATGCAGCGGGAGTCGCCGCCACCGGGGCTGTACAGCAGCACGGGCCGCCGGCCGGGCAGAGCCGGCGCGCCGGCCCGGGCGTGGGTGAGCGTGGCGGCCCAGTCGACCCCGGCACCCGGCAGCGGCGGCCGTACCAGTGGGGCGAGGACGGTGAAGGCCGCGGCCGCGTCGGGGGTGAGCTGCTGGACGCGCGGGAAGCCACGGCCGGGAGCGGCGGGCCGCAGGACGGTGATCATGACCTCCCGGACACCGATCTCCGGTGCCCAGGGGTCGTTGCGGGCGGGGTCGGTCAGACGGCGGACGGTGGCACCGACGGCGTACGGGCCGGTGGGCGCGGGCAGCCGGAGCACCTGACCGGCCGGGCCGGAGGCGGAGGCGACCCGGGTGGTGGCGGAGGCGAGGGTGAGAGCGGCGGCCCCGGCGAGGGCGCCCTTGACGAGGGAGCGGCGTCCGGGTGTGCGTGTGTCGGTCATGCCCGGCATCCTGGGGGCGGGCCGGGCCCCGGTGCGAAGCTTCCGGCCCTGGCCGAAAGGCTGGCGGCGGACGGGGGAATCTGCGGGGATGCGGCTGCACTTCACGACGGACGATTACGCCCGGGTGCGGTTCGCACCCCGTCCCTCCCCCGTGCCCGAGCTGCACGCGGCCCTGATGATGCTGGGCGCGCCGCACGAGCGCGCGCTGTTCGGACGGTGGCGCGGGAGGCTGCTGCGGGCCCTGCCGGGGGTGGCCGCGCCGCTCGCGGAGCTGGCGCCGGCCGGGCGCGCCCCCGTCTTCCTGGACGTCCTCGGCGAGACGCGGCGGGACGGCTTCGAGCGGATCCGGTCGGCGCCCCCGGAGCTCGTACGGGCGGAGCTGGCCCGGGTGTACGCGGGGCAGGGCGCCCCACCGCGCTGGGTGCGGGGCCTGTACGAGGGCGAGGCGGAGGCGTGGCGGACCGTGGACCGGGCGCAGCGAGCCGCGTACGGGACGGTTCTCGCCCCCGTGTGGCCACTCGTCCAGGACCTGCACCGGGCGGAGTTCGCCCGGCACGCGCTCGCCGTGGCGGAGCGGGGCCTCGGGGAGGCCCTGACCGCCCTGGTGCCGGGTTCGCGCCTGCGGGACGGAATCTGGGAGGCGGCCGGTGCGGGCGCGCGGGGCGCCGGTGGCCGGGACGTGCGGCTCGGCGGACGGGGGCTGGTGCTGCTGCCGACCTTCCACTGGCGGGGTGGCCCGCTCGTGCAGGACCTGCCGGGCCGGCCGGTGGTCCTCGCCTACCCGGCGGGCCCGGGCCTGCCCCTCGTACCCCCGGAGGCGGCCGCGTCCGGTGAGGGTCTGGCGGGCGTGCTGGGCCGTACCCGGGCGGAGGTGCTGCACGCCTTGGCGGAGCCCCGGACGACCACGGAGCTGGCGCGCCGTACCGGTGTCAGCGACGCGACCGCCTCGGCCCATGCCGCGGCGCTGCGGGCGGCGGGGCTGATCACGACGGTGCGGACGGGCCGTTCGGTGCACCACGCGCGCACCGGCCTGGGTTCCCTCCTGGCCGGGCCGGCCGAGGGCCGCCCGCCCGGGGCGGGACGCGGACGGGACTGACCGCGAAGACGGCCGGCGCCGTACTACCGCAGGGCGTCGGCGACCTCGCGGGCCGCGTCGACCACCCGGGGGCCCACCCGCTCCGGGACGGCGTCGGTGAGCATGACGACGCCGACACTGCCCTCGATGCCGGTGACGCCGAGGAGGGGGGCGGCGGCACCGCTGGCGCCGGCTTCCAGCTCGCCGTGCGTGAGGGTGTAGGTCGGTTCCGTCAGTCCGCCCTGGCGGGCGGCGAGGATCGCGCGCCCGGCGGCGCCCCGGTCCAGCGGGTGGCGGAAGCCGGCCCGGTAGGCGACGTGGTAGTCGGTCCAGGTGGGTTCGACCACGGCGACGGCGAGCGCCTCGGAGCCGTCGACGAGCGTGAGGTGGGCCGTGGCGCCTATGTCCTCGGCGAGCGAGCGGAGCGCGGGCAGCGCGGCCTCGCGCACCAGCGGGTGGACCTGGCGGCCGAGCCGGAGCACACCGAGACCGACGCGGGCGCGTCCGCCGAGGTCGCGTCGGACCAGGGCGTGCTGTTCGAGCGTGGCGAGCAGTCGGTAGACGACGGTCCGGTTGACGCCGAGTCGGTTGGACAACTCGGTGACGGTCAGGCCGTGGTCGGTGTCGGCGAGCAGTTTGAGGACTCTGAGTCCCCGGTCGAGCGTCTGGGAGGTCTCCGCGGTCACGACGCCCTCTCCTTCGGAGTGAGTGGCGGCGGACTCCTACGGGGTTGCGACGCCGGTCCCGTCGGCGACGCACGTCAGAGGCCGCCGGCAGGAAGGGGTACACCGGCTGCGCTCCGCGGCGGCGCTGCCACGGGGCGATAGCTTTGAGCCGGGACAGTAGCGACCCGCTCCGCTCAGCGGAAGACCTCGTCCAGAATCCGGGCGCAGGCGGGCGGAAGGATGGCGGTTCGGGAGCAAAGTCCCGCGGACGTGGGACTTCGGCGGACAAGACGCGCTATGTCGGCGCCTTCGTCCGGGCCCGGGCCGGGCGGAGGCCGTCCGGCCCGTCGGCCACCCGTCCCCCACCCGCCGGAGGAGCCGGATCCCGACCGGTCCGGTGCCTGAGCCGACCGACCCCGACCCGATCCCCCGCCTGAGCCAGGCGGACACCGTCCCCGGGACCCGGACACGCGTGAGGCCCGTACGCACGCCGTCGTACGGGCCTCGTCCTCCCCGGCCGCCTCGATCACCCCGACCGGTTCTCACCGGCCGGGGAGCGGGAGAGGGTCACCGCATGCGGGTGGCCCACTCCTGGACCTTCTTGATCCGCTCGCGGATCTGCCCGGCCGTCGCCTCCGCGCTCGGCGGGCCGCCGCAGACCCGCCGGAGCTCGGTGTGGATGACGCCGTGGGGCTTGCCGCTCTGGTGCACGTACGCGCCGACCATCGTGTTGAGCTGCTTCCTCAGCTCGAGGAGCTCCTTGTGGGAAACGACGGGCCGCCGCTCCGCCGGAAGCTCCAGGAGGTCGGCCTCGCTGTCCGGCTTCTTGCGGCTGTGCGCGATCTGCCGGGCCTGGCGCTTCTGGAGGAGCAACTGCACCTGGTCGGGTTCGAGGAGCCCGGGGATGCCCAGGTAGTCCTGCTCCTCCTCGCTGCCGGGGTGGGCCTGCATGCCGAACTCGGCGCTGTTGTACAGCACGCGGTCGAAGACGGCGTCGGACTCCAGCGCCTCGAACGGCAGCATGTCCTGCTCACCGGTGTCCTCGTCCTGCTGGCGCTCGGCCTCCGCCATCTCCTTCTCGGACTCGGCGTACGGGTCCTCCTCCCCCTCCTTCTTGGGCTTGTCGAGGACGTGGTCGCGCTCGACCTCCATCTCGTTGGCGAAACCGAGGAGGCTGGGGATGGTGGGAAGGAACACCGAGGCGGTCTCGCCGCGCCTGCGGGAACGTACGAAACGCCCGACGGCCTGGGCGAAGAACAGCGGGGTCGAGATCGTCGTGGCGTACACGCCGACCGCGAGGCGGGGCACGTCGACGCCCTCGGACACCATGCGGACGGCGACCATCCACCGGTCGTTGTTCTCGCTGAACTCGTCGATGCGGCTGGAGGCTCCGGCGTCGTCGGAGAGGACCACGGTGGCCTTGGTGCCGGTGATCTCCCGGATCAGCTTGGCGTAGGCGCGGGCCGAATCCTGGTCGGAGGCGATGACGAGGCCACCGGCGTCCGGGATGGACTTGCGGACCTCGGTGAGCCGCTGGTCGGCGGCGCGCAGCACGTTCGGCATCCAGTCGCCGCGCGGGTCGAGCGCGGTGCGCCAGGCCTGCGAGATCGCGTCCTTGGTCATCGGCTCGCCGAGGCGGGCGGCGATCTCGTCGCCGGCCTTGGTGCGCCAGCGCATGTTGCCGCTGTAGGAGAGGAAGATGACCGGCCGGACGACCCCGTCGCCGAGGGCGTTGCCGTAGCCGTAGGTGTAGTCGGCGGACGACCTGCGGATGCCGTCGTTCCCCTCCTCGTACGTCACGAACGGGATCGGGTTCGTGTCGGAACGGAACGGGGTGCCGGTGAGGGCGAGGCGCCGCGTGGCCGGCTCGAAGGCCTCCAGGCAGGCCTCGCCCCAGGACTTGGAGTCTCCGGCGTGGTGGATCTCGTCCAGGATGACGAGGGTCTTGCGCTGTTCGCAGCGGTTGCGGTGGAGCATGGGCCGCACGCCGACACCCGCGTAGGTGAGGGCGACGCCGTCGTACTCCTTGCTGAGCGGCCCGGCGCTGTACTCCGGGTCCAGCTTGATCCCTATCCGCGCGGCCGCCGCGGCCCACTGCTTCTTCAGGTGCTCGGTGGGTGCGACGACGGTGACCTGCTGCACGACGTGGTGGTGGAGCAGCCAGGACGCGAGGGTCAGCGCGAAGGTGGTCTTGCCGGCGCCGGGCGTGGCGACCGCGAGGAAGTCACGAGGCTGCTCCTGGATGTACTTCTCCATGGCCCCCTGCTGCCAGGCGCGCAGCTTGTTGGCGGTGCCCCAGGGGGCGCGGCCGGGGAAGGCGGGAGAGAGGTGGTGTGAGGAGGGGGCGGTGGTAGTCACGATCTCCGGTTCGACGCTCGTCCAGATATGACAACCGGGCCACCTTACCGGCGGCCCGCCCCGAACCTCGTACGAAACAGGACGGTGCCGCGGCGGTTGCGATCCACCTCACGTCGGGCCCCGAACGCGGGCGCGGAGGGTGCGCGCCCGTGTTCGCCCGGCCCGTTCTCATTGACCGCCACGTCCCTGGCCGGGGATTTCCGCGCCCTTCCGGGAGGGCTGGAGGCGGGTCGCCACCCAGGCACCCACCGCCGCCACCCCCGCCATGGGCAGGAAGACCGCGGCGAAGGCGGCCGGGTGGGAGCTGGTGGCCGCCGAGGCGTGGGTGGCGGCCGCGTGGCCCACGGCCCCGCCGCCGAGGGCGGCGAAGGCGGCTCCGCCGGCGGACAGCAGCAGCACGTTGGAGAGGCCGTCGGAGATCTGGAGGGCGGCGGAGTTGGCGCCGGCCTCGTGCGGGGCCGACAGCTTCATCAGCAGCACGCTCGTGGAGGAGATCACCGCCCCCATGCCCAGACAGCCCAGGCCCCACGCCACCGCCACCACCCATACCGGCACGGCGTGGATCAGGACCGCCGGAGCGGTGCCGATCGCCACGGCGACGAGGATCATGCCGACGACCACGAGCCGCTCGGTGTACGGCTCCGTCCACGGCCGCGACTGGATCCAGGAACCGAGCGCCCAGGTGAGGCCGCCGGCGGCCAGGGAGAGCCCGGCCAGGGTGGGGCTGAGGCCGCGCTGCGTGACCAGCATCAGCGGCACGAAGGACTCGGCGGCGATGAAGGAACCGGCGGCGACGCCGCGCAGCAGGACGACGGAGGGCAGCCCGCGCGCCGCCCGGACGGTGCCGCGCGGCAGGAGACCGCGGACGGCGGGCACGAGGAACGCGGCGCCCACGACGGCCGGCAGCAGGGAGAGCCAGCGCAGTTCCTGCCCGGCGTACTGGAGGAGTCCCGCGCCCGCCGAGATGCCGAGCGCCAGCCGGATCCGCCGCCGGTCCCACGGCGCGACCGGCGCGGAGGGGTCGGCGGGTCCGGAGGCGGTGCGGCGGATCGCCGGGAGGGCGAGGGCGAGCGGGAAGACGACGAGGACGGGGATGCCGACGAAGACCCAGCGCCAGCCCAGGTGCTCGGTGATCGTGCCGGAGGCGAGCGGGCCGACGACCGAGGGCACCACCCAGCTGGCGGCGAAGGCGGCCATGATCGCGGGCCTCAGGTGTTCGGCGTAGGCGCGGCTGACGATGACGTACAGCGCGACGATCACCAGCCCGCCGCCGAGCCCCTGCACGGCCCGTCCGAGGACGAAGACCCACATGGCCCCGGCGGTCCCCGACAGGAGCAGACCCGCGGCGAAGGCGCTGATGCCGGTGGCGAGCGGGGCGAGGGGCCCGTTGCGGTCGGACCACTGACCGGCGAGGACCATGCCGAAGAGGCTGGTGGTGAAGTACGCGGAGAAGGCGAAGGCGTAGAGCGGGATGCCGTGCAGTTCGCGGGCGGCGACGGGCATCGCGGTGCCGACGGCGGTCGCCTCGAAGGCGATGAGGAGGACGACGGAGACGATGCCGATGCTGAGCGCCCGGTGCGCGGAGTCGAGCACGGAGCCCCGCGGGGGCTCGACCGGCGTTTTCGGGGGGACGGTGTCGTCGGCGCCGGTCGCGGCGTCGTGGGGTTCGAGGGCGCTCATCCCCCCAGAGTAAGAGGTGAAGCAGCCAGTGACCCCTGTCAGGAGTCCCGGTTCTCCTCGGCCCTGCGACGTACGACTCCGGGGCCGGTCGCCCTCCGCCCGGGCCCGCGCCCGCGTAGCCCCGACTCCTCCTGCGCCCTCCTGAGTCTTCCTGAGCCCTCCTGGGCCCTTCGGTCCCTTCTGTGAACGGCGTGTGGCAGCGGCATGGCAGTCGCATGGCACCGCGGCCGCGCCCCTTGAGGCCCATCCGGGCGCCGCCCTACGGTCGTACCAGCACGCACGACACGACCGTGTGCCCGAGTGGTTGAGGGGCTCGCCTGCAAAGCGAGTGACGCCGGTTCGATTCCGGTCACGGTCTCTGACGATTCCTGGTCACCGCCAGGTCGCTCGCGGATCTTCACAGGCGCCCGGCGCCTGTGCCACAGTCCGCGCATGAGCGATCAAGGAAGACGCAAGGTGGGCATCGTCGCCGGCACGGCCCTCGCCGGGGCGCTGCTGCCGGGCATCACCCTCGGCCCGGAGACGGCCGACGCCGTCCTCGCGGTCCTGGTGGCCTCCGTGGTCCTGGCGGTGCTCACCCAACTGGTCTTCATCGGCCCCTCGGGCCGCGTCCCCCTCCCGGCCCTCGCCGCCTTCGGCCTCGCCGGCTTCGTCCAGGACGCGCTCATCTGGTGGCTGCTGTCCTGGCTGGGCCCGAAGTTCTCCACGCTCCACATCGAGGGCTTCACGACGATCCTCCTCGCGGCCCTCTGCACGCGGGGCGCGGTCCTCCTCGTCTCCCAACTGCCCCCACAGCCCCGCACGGCCGAGGACTGAGAGCCCCACCCGACCGGGCGCGTCAGGGCAGCAGGTCGCCCGGCACGTCCACCTGCTCCCGGCAGCCGAGGAGCTCCCGAGTACCGCGCGCCAGGGCGGCGAGAAGCCGCTCCTCCGGCACCTTTGCCGCCTCCCCGGTGGCCTTGTGGAGCACGGCGATTTCCAGGGGCAGCTCCCTGCCCTGGCCGGGGGCCGTGCCCGGCACGGTGCACGGCATGACGAGCGGCGTCCCCCAGATGTCGGGCCGGGACGCCACGTACACGCCGTCCGCGACGGTACGCCAACGGAACCTCCCCTTCCCCGCGCTCACGTGGTCGATGTCGTACATCGACCACCCGACGGTCGCGGTGATCACCCGCCCGCTCCCGCCGCCCTCGATCTCGCAAGGGTGCTGGACCTGCCGCCGCAGATCGTCCGCCCCGGCCCGCCACTCCCGCGCCTCCGCGACCAGCCGGCCCTTCACGTCCGCCCCTGCCGGCCCGTGCGGCCGGAACCCGTCGCCGAGAGCGGCACGCAGGACGTCGACACTCTCCGCTCCGAAGGCGTCCTGACAGGCCCGCAGCGCGGCCGGCTCGGGCGCGGGCGGGGGCTGCGCCGCGGACGAGCAGGCGGTAGCGGCGAGCAGCAGACCGGCCGCCCCCGCCACAGCCCGTCCCCCGACGCCTACCGCTGGCCGCGCCACTTCTTCTCCGTGAGGACCGGCTTCTCGGGCAGCCCCGCGTTGTTCTCGCAGCCCAGCTCCTTCACGACCGCCAGGGTGACGGAGTGGAGGACGGTGAGGTACGCCTCGCGGGTGGCCGGGGTGTTGTCGGGGAGCGCCCCCTTCAGGGGCTTGCCGAACCGGAGCAAGCCTTGGATGGGGGCCGGCCGTTCGCTCGCCCCCTTCAGCCTCGGACTGGTGCAGCCGACGAACAGCCTGGCCGTCTCGTTGTCGGAGCTGGCCTCTCGACCCAAGGCGTACAGATGCCGTCCCGAGGTCGTCCAATCCCGGCCGTCGTCGTACAGGTCGTCGCGCTCGTACAGGCGGAACTCGACACGCATCTCGAGCCCTTGGCCGGTGGTGACCTCGCACATCGCGGGGTGCCCCGGTGGCCGCCCTTCCCTGGCCTGATCCTCGATGAGCTGGTCCACCGTCCGTTTCAACCCGCCGCTGCCGGCCTCCAGAAACTTTTCGGCCCGGAGCACCGATTCGAGCGCTTTCGCCGCCGCCGGCGACAGCGTGCCGTCACACTGCTGCGCGGCGGTGATCCGCGGCTGCTCCTTCTCGTCGCTCCCGCAGGCGGTGAGCAGCAGACCGAGCGCGATTGTGGCGGCGGACAGGGAGACTCTTCGCATCGGGATTCCTCCGGGGTCGGAAGCGGACGGTCAGCCGGTCTCCGGGTCGTTGCCCGTCTGGTTCGCGTGGTCGTTGCCCTTCGCGTAACCGCCGTCGACCGATTCGATCATGTCCTGCCTGAAGTCACTGTTCACCTTGTCGCTGTGCTGGGCGAGGAAGCGTTCCATGGGGGACTCGGCGCTGTACCGGCCCGCCGTGTACAGCGCCTTCTGGTCCTCGTGGATCTCGTCCTCGGTCTTGTCCTTGTGGTCCTCGACGGATTTGTCCGACCAGTCGCCGATGACCTGCCCAGCGAGCTGTTCCATGACTCCCGAGCCGGTGTCGACGGCGAGCGGTACGAGGACGGCCGCCGTACCGACCGCGGCGGTGGCGGGCAGGAAGGCGACGCCCGCCGCGATGCCGACCGTGGCACCGAGCTCCACCCAGCCGGCCTTCGCCGCCTGGGCCTTCTCGTACTCCTCGTGCTTCTTCATGCCCTCGGCCTCGACCTGGTTGGCCCGGGACTCGTCGAGCACGCCCTGGAGGGTGGCCCCGGTGTACACGGTCGCGCGGGCCGCGCCCTCGTCGATCTTCCCGCCGGGGCCGACCTGTGCCTCCAGGACACTGGTGGTGTAGAGGCGCTCGGCCGTCGACACCGTGGCGTACGCGTCCGGGTGCTGGCCCAGCGTGCTGAGGAAGTCGATCGCGGTCTCGCGGCCGAACTGCGGATGGGCGCCGGGCATCTTCGAAGGGGCGAAGGGACTCTCCGAGTCGTTCTTCGCCAGCGCCCAGTTGAGGTCGTCGATGTAACCGGCGCCCATGTTGCCGAGGCTGTCGGCCATGGTGGACTGGTACTTCTTCAGCAGCTCGGGGTCGCTCCCGTACTTCTCGACGACCTGCGTCATGATCTCGGCGGAGGTCTCGTCCCGCTTGAGCTCCGGTGTCGGGTCGTCCCAGGCGTGGCCCAGCGTCGCCGCCTCCAGCGCGTGACCGAACGCGTCGGGCATGTAGTCCGCCGACTTCTTGGCGTCGTCGGGGTCGTGGCCGTCGATGTCGGGGAAGAAGGTGTACTTGTCGTTCGCGAAGTAGTCCAGGTAGCCCTTCTGGTCCCCGTCCTTCTTCGGGTCCAGGTCCACCGTCCCGCCGACGCTGCCGTCCTTGTTGTACGCGGTCGGCTCCTTGGAGAAGTACTCCTTCGCCGCCTCCGGGCTGTGTCCCAGCGCCTCCAGCATGGAGATCATCGGGTCGTAGCCCGCACCGTTGACGCCCGACGGGTTGTACTGGTTCTTGAGCCCGCCGGCGATCATCGACTTGCTGTTGGCGAAGAGGTACGGGTCCTTCGCGTGCAGCTGCGTGACGTGTTCGGCGATGGGGACCAGGAACTTCGGGTCGTAGTTGCCGTAGCGCATGATGCCGCCGAGCAACTGGTACCCGAAGGCCGGGTTGTTGTCGTACTTGACCAGCGGGATGCGCTCGGTGCCGAGCTTGCGCATGTCCGCGGACCACTTGTCGGTCCAGGCGTCGCCGCCCTGTGTGGCGGTCGCCAGGTTCATGCCCAGGTTCTTCTGGAGCTGCTGGACGTCGGCGAGGCGCTCCTTGTCGACCTTCGTGTAGTCGTACGTGTCCGTGGACAGCTGCCCGAAGAACTCCAGGGCGCCCTTCGGACCGAGACCGTCGTAGAAACCGCGCGAGAACGCCTTCGAGCCCGCGTTGTCCTTCAGCAGCTCGTTGAGGCGCGTCAGCTCCTCGTGGGAGATGTCCCGGCCCTTCTTCGCCAGGTCGACGGCACGCTGCGCCTCCTCGGCGTCCAGGCTGCCGTACTTCGGGGCGCTGAAGTTGTGCTGGTCGCCGGTGATGTTGGCCTTGAGGGCGTTGGAGCAGGCCACGTCGGCCTCGGTGCAGACCTCCAGGATGGCCTTGATCCGGTCCTCCATCGCCTGGATGTCCGCGCGCTCCTTGCGCACCAGGTCCTGGAAGTCGGGGTCGTGCCGGGCCGCCGGGTCCTTGATCTCGGAGAGCGGTTCGCGGGCGACGACCGTACCGTCCGACTTGACGTGGAAGCCCCGCCCGGGAGCCTCCGTCTCGGCGATCTTCTTCAGGTCGTCCTTGGCCTTCTTGAAGGACTGGTAGCCGTCTTCCAGGATCTTGTGGATCCCGTCGGCGGCCTTCGCCGCGTCCTCGAACTCCTTCGCCGTCTTGTCCACGAAGGGCTTGGTGACCTCGGCGTTCACACCGCGCCAGTAGTCGTCCTTGGCCTTCGCCGCCATGGTCGTCCGGGCGTCGTCGGCCAGCTTGTCCAGCTTGCCCTTCATCTCGGACCAGTCGTCGGCGGCGGTCTTCAGCTTGTCGAGCTGCGCCTGCATGACGTTCTCGTAGGTCAACACCGTGGCTCTCCCCGCCCGTTACTTGAAGTACTGGTCGATCCTGGAGGCGGCGAGCGCCGCCTTGATGTCCTGTTCTTCCTTCGCGTGCGAGGCCGCGCTGTAGTCGAGGTGGTTCGAGATGTTGGCGCAGGCGTCGAGGAGCGTGCCGAGCTGGGAGCTCCAGGTGCGCTGGACGGTCGACATCGCGGAGCCGGTGAGGAACCCGTGGCCGGACAGCTGGGTCGCTGCCTCGCCCGTGCTCGCCTCGGCGTGCTTGCCGTCCTTGGCGAGCCGGCCGTGCAGCGCGTAGGCGGCGCTGCCGATGGCGCCGAGCTTGTCCTGGTCGACGCTGAGGTCGGCGTTCCCGCCGCTCCCGCCACCGGATTCGGGAGCGACCTGATTGAGCCGCATGCTCACGCCGGACGTGGACGTGGACCGGGCGGACGCCCACTCCTCTTCGAACGACATGCTCTCCCCCGTGACCCTCGGACGGTGATCGTTCCTGATTCGCCTCAGCTAAGTCCCGCTGAATTCCGCCGGGTTCCGCACGCGCGGAGCCGCCGGAAACATGGCGATCGTAGCCTCACGGAAGGCCGTTCGAGCACTCCCCCGTGGGGAAAACGGACGCACACAAGATCTCTGCGATGCCCTCGCGAGCGCTTCACCTTCGCAACTCGGACACCCCGGCCCTTCTCGGGCGGCCGACAGCCGAATCGCTGTTCCGGTCGACAGGATCGCCCGGGGGCGACGCCGGAACGAACGGACACCACCGGACGATGGCCGGATGCCGTTGACCGCGCGAACGGCGAGGGCGGTGGCCACGGGCGCGGCGGCCCCGCCGCAGGTTCTCCTCACCCACGGCGGCAGGGTCCCCGGCTTCCCGCCCCGAGCCTTTCAGCAGTCCTCAGCGGACCACAGGCGCCCCCGCCGCCAGCCGGGTGTCCGTGCAGCCGAGGTCTGCCGCGACGCGGCGGGCGGCGGCGTTGACCAGGGTGACCTGATCGTCGCGGAGCCCCGGATGATCGGCCGGGTCGTCGAGGGGGCGCTGCAGTTCGGCGACGATGACGATCTCGTGGGCGGGTGCCTTCAGGCGGCAGGAGAAGTAGACGGCGGCGAAGAGGTCGGAGGACGTCGCGCGCAGCCCTGAGGAGTAAGCCGTGTGGACCTTTTCATCCTCCGTGGGCACGGAGAGCGCCTCTCGGAAGGTGATGTCCAGGATGCGCCGTCCGTCCTGGGCCTGCTCCAGCTCGCAGAACGGCACTCCGTTCATCCATCGCTTGCCTCTCTGCCAGGTGCGCGCGGCCTTCCGGAGGTCGGTGATCACCTTCTCCGGCCGGACCGTGTCACTCGACAGGGACACGCCTTCACCGGCGATGGCCGCCAGCGCCTTCGCCACGGGGGCCTCCGAGGCGAAGCCGCCGCACCCGCGCGGCCGTCCGGCCCTTCGTCTCCGCCGTACCGTCACCACCGTCCCCGCTCCCAGAACAGCCGACGAGGAAGGAAGTCACCAACAGGGCGGCAACGATCCCGGCACGCGCAGACCGTATGTCAGTCCTCCATCATGTACGCGTCGAACCGGACAGCAGTCGTCGGTTCAACCGCGACGCGACCTGAGCACCGGTACGGCGACCCCGACGGCGAGCAGCACGGCAGCACCGACTCCGAGGCCGATCCACAGGCCGGTGTTGCCGCCGTCGTCGGCGCTCGCCTGGGCGGCGGGAGCCGGCGCGGGCGCGGCGGAGGAACCGGTGGGGGCGGGGCTCGGCGGGGCCGCGTTGCCGGAGGGCGTGGCCGACGCCGTGGCTCCCCCGGGGGTGGCGGTGGCCTCGGTGAGGTCGTCGATGGGGCGGACGTCGGCGGGGCCGGGGTCGCCGGGGGTCTTGAGGGCACGGAGCGGGCGGATGCCTCCGTAGCCGAGGTAGTCGCTGCGCTTCTCACCACCGGCGGGCTTGACGACCGTGTTGAGCATGACCTTCAGGACCTGGTTGTTGGTCCAGTCGGGGTGCTTCGACCAGATGAGTGCTGCTGCAGCGGAGGCGAGCGCCGTGGCATCGCTCGTACCGGTGGACTTGCAGAGCCCGGTACCGCCACCACAGGCAGCGACCACGTCCTTGCCGGGGGCCACGATGTCGACCTGATCGCCGTACTGCGAGAGTGGCACGTGCTTGGCTTTCTTGTCGATGGCACCGACGCCGACGACACCGGGGGTGGCTCCGGGGTACTCGACCTGATTGCCCTTGTCGCCGGTGTTCCCGACGCCCGCGAAGACAAGGGAGCCTTTACCCAGCGCGTATGCGACCGCATCGGTGAGTTCCTGCGAACCGGCGGTGGCACTCAGGGAGATGTTGATGACCTTGGCACCGGAGTCGGCCGCGTACTTGATGGCCGGAGGAACGACACGGTTGAAGACCTTGTCGCTGTCAGCCATGCTGCCTTCGCCCGCGTCGAGCCCAGGAACGCGGACCGGCAGAATCTTGGATCCTGGTGCCAGGCCGAAGGCGCCGTTTCCACCGTCTCGTGCTCCGGTGCCGGCGATCAGACCCGCCATGCCCGTGCCGTGACCCATGTAGTCGGTGAACTGATCGCCCTCTTCCTCGGCTGCCGCGAAGTCCTTGCCGGTGAGCACCTGACCACGCAAGTCCGGGTTGTTCTTGTCCACACCCGAGTCGATCACCGCGACGGTGACGCCCTTGCCCGTGCTGCGCTTCCAGATCTCCTCGGCGCCGAAGGCGTCGAGGTGCCACTGCTGGTCTCGGATGCTCTCCGCGTGGGCGGGCGCGGAAGCGATGCCCACCAGCAGCATCCCCAAGGCGGCCGAGGCGGCGACTCGGGCCCGGCTCCGACGAACACTGCTGGTACGCATCTGCTTCCGCTTCCTCGCGCTGATCAGTCGATGACGGGCGGCGCCACACGGCGGTTGCGCTGCCAGGTTTCCTCGTCCTCGACAAGGTAGTCGGGACGCTCGCCCTTCTGCTCCTCGCGCTGATCGCCCGCCGGGGTGGTTCCGCCCCTGACGAGCCCGGAGCCTCCGGGCGTGAAGGGACGGCCGGCCGCCGCGCCGGTGGACTGCGGCCGGCCTCCGACGACACCGCCGGTCTCACCGGCGAGTCGGCGACCGCCGGTGACACCGCTCTGACCGGCGCCCATGGCGCCGCCCATGGGCGCTCCCATGCCACCGGCCATGGGGGCACGGCCGACGCCCGCGCCGCGCCCGCCCTGCTCCGTGCCGATCACCGTGCTGCGCGGGATGCCGGTCGCGGGTCGACCGGCCTGCGTGCTGGGCACCGCGCGACCGCCGCTGATGCCCTCACGGGGGCCGCCGCCCAGCGGGCCGTGGCCCGGCGCGAGACCGCGCAGACCCCCGTTGGACAGCGGACCGCGACCGCCGCCGTTGGTCGGTGCGGTCGGCGGCAGCGGCGTCGTCCCTCCCTTGCCGGTGAACGGCGGGACGCCCGTCGTCACGAACGGGGGCGTGAAGCCGTCCGGCTTGGTGAGCGGCGGCTGGGGGCCCGGTACCGGAGCGGGGCCGGTCGTGGTCGGCGGCGGCAGCGTGTTCACGCTGTCGATGCCCAGGTCGACGGGCTCGTCAGGACGCACCTCGGGGAGGACGTCCGGGCGGACATCGGGACGGACGGTGTACGTCGGACCGTCCTTGTCGTCGGCTGGCGGGACGTAGCGGTCGGGTGTGGCGGGCGGAACGTCGTGCCGGGAGCGAGAGGGCTGCGTGGTCCCCGTGTCCGTACCGGTGGAACGGCTGTCACTCTGCTGCGTGGAGCCGACATACGAGCGGTCGTCCGTGATGACGTCCCTGCGGTCCGGCACGAACGCGCCGGGCGGCGGCGGGAACGTCGGCGGCTCCTGGCCCCTCATGTTGAAGCTCGACCACTGGTACGTGCTCGAAAGGCGGTACATCTCGTCAGCCGCCGCCTGCTGGTTCGCCTTCTCCTTTGCCTGGATCGCCTGGAGTTCCTCGCTGGCGGCCATGGAACTGCGCGCCTTGTTGGCGACGGTCTGCGCATCCGGGTCGTTACGGTGCTCGATCGCCGCCTTGAGGTTCGCCTTGGCGGCCTCGTGGGAGGTGTACGGCGGCATGGCGCTCTGCGCCGCGGCGATTGCGGTGGAGTTCTGCTCCATCCACCCCGCGCCACGCGCGCTGTACTCGGAGAGGGCAGTCGTCGAGTTCGCCACATTCGTGGCCCATTCGACGAAGGCCTTCTCGGCCTCGCCCTCCCAGTCCATGTTGCGCATCCTGGCACGCAGATCCTCGGCGATCTTGGCCATCTGCTCGCCGACCGCCTTCAAACGCCGCGCTGCTTCGCCGACGTTGTAGCTGCTCGCCTCGTTCAGCCACTCCAGCATCTGCTCGTGCGTCATGCCGGCGAAGTTGGTCGCGCCGCCTCCGCCGCCCTCTGCAGGCCTCATCCTTCGCCTCTTCCCCGTGTCCCCGAAATTCCGTCAGCGCGACCTAGTTGAACTTGGCGTCCTCGAGCCCCCGGCTACCCTCCCCGGGCGTATCCCGTCCGGCTTCCTTCTCCGCCTGCTGCTTCGCCTCGTACGTGCGCTGGTGGATCGCGATCATCTTGCGCTTGATGTCGTCGTCCATCTCCTCCATGCCGTTCTTGGAGGCGACGACCGCGATTCCGAGCCCTTCCAGACAGTCCTTGAGCAGCCCCGAGAGCTGCACGAGCTTGCCGAGGACCTCGTCGTAGGCCGCGTACGCGCTCTGGGCCTCACCCCATGCCGCCCCGCCTCCGCCGAACTGGCTGCGGGTGACCGAGTCCGTCTTCAGCTTGTCCGGGCCGGCCTCGGAATTCTGGAGCTGGGTGATGAGGTCGTCGACGCCCTTGCGGAAGGTCTCCATGGAGTCGGCGCTGTACTTCACAGCCTGCGTCCGCATCCCGGCCGCCAGGCCTCCCATGTAGGCTTCCATGCCCACGCTCCTCCCCCGTGTGAACAACCGTGCGTGTGTCTAGTAGTTCACTGTAGTCAAGGACGACGACAGTCCGCACCTCCCGGTTGCACAAGCAACGCACATCACGCCGTTACGAATTGGGCGCCGCCACGGCTGCCTGCGGGCGGATCGGCAGGCGGTTGACGGGGCGTCCGGTCGCCGCGCGTACGGCTGAGGCCACTGCGGCGGGTGAGGTGACGACGGGGACGGCGCTCGCCGCCTTGGCGCCGAAGGGGGCCACGACGTCGCGTTCCTCGACCAGTTTCACGATGCGAATGTCCGGGGCATCCAGGGATGTCGGGAGTGCGTAGCCGGTGAAGTCGGGGTGCCGGACCAGGCCGCGGGTGGTGCGGAGGTTCTCGGTGAGGGCCGCGCCGACGCCCTGGGTGATGCCGGCCTCGATGCGGGTGGCCAGTTGGGCCGGGTTGAGGACGCGGCCGACGTCCTGGGCGACGGCCATCTCGACCACGCGGACGGCGCCGAGCTCGATGTCCACGTCCACCACCGCGCGGATGGCGCAGAAGGCGAGGCCGACGAAGGCGTCGCCCTGGCCGGCGTCGTCCAGCGGCTCGGTGGGGTGCGGGCGGCACTGGGCGGTGGCCCAGAGTTCCTTGCCGTCCAGGGCTTCCGTGACCGTGGTGGAGAGCACGCCGTCGTACGAGGTGATCTTGCCGTCGGTGATCTGGAGCAGTTCGGTGGACATGCCGAACTTGTGGGCCAGCGGCTGGAGGAGCTGGGTGCGGACCATCTTCGCGGCCCGTTCGACGGCTCCGCCCGACACCCAGGTGTGGCGGCCGTGGGCGGCTGGTCCGGCCGGGGGCTGGTCGGTGTCGACGGGGGCGACGTGGACCTCGTCGATACCGAGGGTCTCCTGGACGATCTGGCGGGCCAGGGTCGAGAAGCCCGAACCGGTGTCCACGGCCGAGCAGATGACCGTCGCGACGCCGTCCTGGACCCGTACGGTCGCCGTGGAGACCTCGTCCGTGCCCTCCGCGCCCAGCATGTGCACCATGCCGAGGGCGTAGCCGACTCCCCGGCGTACGGCTCCGGGCTCGCCCGCGCCCTCGGGGCCTCCGGGCAGCAGCCAGTCCTCCTCAGGGATGTCCTTGGGCAGCGGCGGCAACGGGAAGTCCCGTACGGCGGCCAGAAGTTCGGCCACAGGGGCGGGGCAGGTCACCGTCTGGCCGGTGGGCAGGATGTCACCGGTCGCCATGACGTTCCGCATGCGCAACTCGGCCGGGTCCAGGCCGAGTTTGGCGGCCAGTTTGTCCATCTGGGCCTCGTAGGCCGCGCAGACCTGCATCGCGCCCTCGCCCCGCACGTGGCCGGACGGGGGGTTGTTCGTGCGGACCGCCCAGCCTTCGACGAAGGCGTGGGGGACGACGTACGGACCGCAGGCGAAGGCCACGGCCGCCGCGAGGGATTCGGAGGAGGAGTCCGCGTACGCGCCCGCGTCGAGGAGCACCTGCGCCTCCACCTTCACCAGGCGGCCGTCCGCGTCCGCGTGGTGGCGGTAGCGCAGGAGGGTGGGGTGGCGGTGGGAGTGGCCGAGGAAGGACTCCTCCCGGGTGGCGGTGAGCTTCACCGGGCAGCCGGTGCGCAGCGCCAGGAGGCCCAGCGGGATCTGGAAGCCGGGGTCCTCGCGGTCGCCGGTGGCGCCGGGGACGCCGGTGACGACGACCTTGACCTGCTCGGGCGGCAGGCCGAAGCAGGCGGCGGCCAGGTCGCGGTCGGTGTGCGGGTCGGTGGAGGCCGTGTAGATCTCGACGCCGCCGTCCGGGCGGGGCACGGCGAGGCCGGCCTCGGCGCCGATGGGGGCCGGGTCCTGGCGGCCGATCCGGTAGAGGCCCTCGACGACGACCTCGCCGGTCGCCTCCGGGTCGCCGAAGCGGAGCGGGATGTGCCGGATGAGGTTGCCGTCCGGGTGGAGGGCCTCGGCCGCGAAGGCCTTCTCCGGGTCGGTGACCGGTTCGAGGATCTCGTACTCGACGTGGATCGCGGCCGCGGCGAGCCGGGCCGTGTCCGGGTGGTCGGCGGCCACGGCGGCGATGGCCTCGCCGTGGTGGCGGACCAGGCCGTCGGCGAAGACGGGACGGTCGGCGACCCGGCGGCCGTAGGTGGCGGCGCCCGGTACGTCGGCGGCCGTCACCACGGCCCGTACGCCCGGCATCGCCGCTGCGGCGCTCGTGTCGACCGAGACGATCCGCGCGTGCGCGTGCGGGGAGCGCAGGAGCGCGGCCCACAGCAGGCCCTCGGCCCACAGGTCGGAGGCGTACGGGAAGGTGCCCTCGGTCTTGGCCCGGGCCTCCGCCTGCGGGAGGGAGGTGCCGAGGCCGTGGGCGGCCTGCTCCTCGCCGGGGGCCGGGGCGGGGTGGTCCAGAGCCGTGGGAGCCGCGGTGATCGCGTCGCTGCTCACGCCATGCCTCCGTCGTGCGGGTGGGGAATCTGCTGCGGGACGCGGGGTTCGCCGGGGGTCTCGGGCGAGGTGGCGGCGGCGCTCGCCTCGCGTTCGGCGACGACGTCCCGTACGGCTTCGAGGACGCCGCGGTAGCCGGAGCAACGGCAGAGGTTGCCGGCGAGCGCCTGCCGGGTCTCCAGCTCGGTGGGGGCGTGGTTGCCCTCCAGAAGGTCGTGCACCGTCATGCACATGCCCGGGATGCAGAAGCCGCACTGGACGGTGCCGCAGCGGGCCAGGGCCCGCTGGACGTCGGACGGTTCGCCGTCCACGGCCAGGCCTTCGACCGTCCGCACCTCGGAGCCGGCGGCGGTCGCGGCCGGGACCAGGCAGGAGGCCACGAGCCGGCCGTCGACCTGCACGTTGCACGCGCCGCACTCGCCCTGGGAGCAGCCGTCCTTGGCCCCGGCGAGGCCGAGGCGCTCGCGCAGGACGTAGAGCAGGGACTCGCCGATCCAGGAGTCGGTGACGGGCCGGTCGGTGCCGTTCACGCGCAGGGTGTACGAGATGTTCGGGTGTTCGTCGCTCTCGGCGGGCGGAGGCGGGAGCGCCGCTTCCACGGACCCGGGGTCCGGGACCTGGTCCGCCAGAGCCTCGTCCACCGGGGCCCGACCTGCCGGGGCCTGGTCCACCGGGGCGTCGTCCGCCGGGGCCTCCACGGGCGCCACGTCGGCCGAGGGCGCCTCGTCCGGTCCGGAGTCCGGGAACGTGGCGGCCTGGACCGGCTCCTCGGCGAGCGGGACATCGGCGGCCGGGACATCGGCGAGCGGGGCCTCGGCACTCGGGGGCACGTCCGGGGCCCCCTCGGCGGCGGGAGCCTCCGGCTCCGCCCGGACCTCGGCCTCGACGCCGGCCTCGGTCTCGCTCTCAGCGGCGGCGGCAGGGACCGGCTCGTCCGTCACGGGCGGTTCCGAGCCCGCCGGGACCTCCTGCACGGCCCAGGGCGCCGCGGCACCGCCCGGAAGGGTCGGCGGGGCCTCGGCGTACGACACGGGGGCGGTGGGCACCTCGAACTGCCACTGTCCCGTCGGGCCCACGCCCGGATCCACGCCCGCCTCGGGCGGCGCCTCGAAACGCCACTCGGCGGTCGCCTGCGGGTCCTCGGCGCCCGGCTCCCCGCCGGGCTCGTGCCGCTCCTCGGCGCCGTACCGCTCGTCCTGCTCCGCCTGCGTGAAGTACGCGACCCCGTCGTCGGCGCGGGGCGGCGCGTACGGCTGCCCGCCGTACGGCTCCGCGTGCCCGTACGGCTCGGCCTGCCCGTACGCGTCGCTCCGCCCGTACGGCTCGGCGTGTCCGTACGGCGCGGTCCGTCCGTACGGCGTGAAGGGTCCGGCCTGCTGCTCCGCCCACGGGTCCGCGCCCGAGGGGTCCGCCGCCGGGTCGGTCACCGGCTCGGGTGGCGTCTGACTCCGCATCTGCTGCTGGTACGACGGGAGGGGCTGGAGCGGCGTGATCATCGGCGGTACGTAGCCGTGGCCGGGGGCCTCCAGCGGGATGCCGTCCAGCATGAACTCGGGCGGCAGCTGGACGAAGGCGGTCGCGTCGCCGTCGTACCCCTCGCTCTGCGGGATCGGCTGCCACCCACCCGGGTTGCCGGCCTGCTGCCCGTGCTGCTCAGGCTGCTCGGACCGCTGTTCCTGCTGCCCGTGGTGATGCCCGGGCCGCTGTCCGTACTGCTGCTCGTTGCGATCGGTGCCGCTCACGCGAGTGCCCTCCCCAGTGCCCGTCGGGCGAGTGCGGCGACGGTGCGCCGCAGGTGCAGTACGGCCGGGGGCAACTGCTCGTCGCCCTGCGGGTCCGGGACGCAGGCGGCGGCGACGTACTCGCCGAACGCCGCCAGCGCCTCCGGGGCCAGCCCGCGCGCGTTGTCCCAGTCCACCAGCGACGCGATCCAGCGCTCGGCCTCCAGGGGGCGCAGCGGCATGGGCGCGACGGCGCCGACCGCGCAGCGCACTCCGCGCCGGGCCGGGTCCAGGACGACGGCGACCGAGGCGGTGGCGCGGGCCGGTCCGGTGCGGCCGGTGGCCTTCAGGAAGACCTGGGGCGCGTGCAGCAGCGGCACGCGGACAAAGGCCACCAGTTCGCCGGGGGCCAGCAGGTCGCGGCCCGCGAGGAGGTGCGAGACGGGGATCTCGCGCTCGCCGAGCGGGCCCACGACGACGAGGTCGGCCTCCAGGGCGGCGAGGACCGGCAGCGAGTCGCCGGTCGGCGAGGCGGTGACCACGTTGCCGCCGAGGGTGCCCGCGTTGCGGATCTGCGGCGGTCCCGCGGCGCGGGCGGCGGCGGCGAGGGCGGGGATGAGCGCGGCGAAGTCGGGGCGGCCCATGCGGGCGTGGGTGAGGCCGGCGCCGAGGAGGGCGTGGCCGTCCTGGTACTGCCAGCCGCGGATCTCGTTGATGCGGCCGAGGCCGACGAGACCCGCGGGGCGGAGCTGACCTCGGTTGACGGCGGCCATCAGGTCGGTGCCGCCCGCCACCGGCACGGCGGCGGGCATGGCGGTGAGGGCCGCCACGGCCTCGTCGAGCGAGACGGGCAGCGTCACGGACTGCGCCGTCTGTGGTGCGTGCGTGGTCAACCCGCTGCCCCTTCCCGGTGTCCCGGTGGTCCCCGACTGTGCCCGGCCCTCGCGCCTGCGTGTGGGCGTACCGTACGTGCTCACAGGCCGGACGGGGCAACTCTGGCACATCTTCCGAGCCGTCCGGCGCGAGGGTCCACGAAGGACTGTTCCGTCCGTGACGTCCCGGGAGTGACGGTAACTTCCGTTTCGCCGCACTTGGGTGAGGTGGGGAAGCGAGGTCGCTCACACCGCGCCGACGGGGACGCGGGGCGGGTGTCAGACGTTCGGGGGCGGTCCCTCCAGCGGGCGGCCCGGGACGCCCGGGCGGCGCTGCCACGGGTGGGGGCCGGCGGGCGGGCGGTAGTCGACGCCGAGGGCGTCGAGGCGCCGGTAGTGGATCTTCATGCGCCGGGTGAAGTCCGCGTGGTCGCGGTCGGCGGGGGCGGGGAGCGCGGACCAGACGACCTCGGCGAAGGCGGCGAGGCGCGGGTACACCTGGTAGTCGACGCGGGCGCGGTTCTCCATGACCTCGGTCCAGACGTTGGCCTGGGCGCCGAGGACGCGGGCGGCCGCCGCGGCGGAGAGTCCGGGCGGGACGGGTTCGAAGCGGTGGACGTCCTCCAGGGTGCGGACGTACCCGATGGGCATCGGCTCGTCGTCGCCCGGGGCCTGACGGTGGTCCAGGTAGACGTGCTGCTCCGGGCACATGACGACGTCGTGGCCGGCCTCGGCGGCGGCGATCCCGCCCGCGTACCCCCGCCAGGACGCCACGGCTGCGCCCTCCGCCAGGCCGCCCTCCAGGATCTCGTCCCAGCCGATGAGGCGGCGGCCCCGGGTGGCGAGCCAGCGGTCGAAGTGGCGGACGAACCACGACTGGAGCCCGTCCTCGTCGCCGACGCCGAGTTCGGCGATGCGGGCCTGCGCGGTGGGTGAGGCCTTCCACTGGTCCTTGGGACACTCGTCGCCGCCGATGTGCACGAACGGCGAGGTCTCCGCCGGGAAGAGGTCCAGGATCTCCTCGAACACGCCCTCGTAGAAGCGGAGGACGGCCTCCGTGGGGGCGAGGACGTGGGGGTTGACGCCCCAGGTGTCCCAGACGGTCAGGGCGGTGGTGTCGACGACGTCGGTGTTGCCGAGTTCCGGGTACGCGGCGATGGCGGCCTGCGAGTGACCGGGGAGGTCGATCTCCGGGACGACGGTGATGTGCCGGTCGGCGGCGTAGGCGACGATCTCGCGGATGTCGTCCTGGGTGTAGAAGCCGCCGTGCGGGGTGTCGTTCCAGTACGGGGAGGCCCGGTGGCCCCACTTGGTACGGCTCCGCCACGCGCCGACCTCGGTGAGGCGCGGGTGGCGCCGGATCTCGACGCGCCAGCCCTGGTCGTCGGTGAGGTGGAGGTGGAGGACGTTCAGCTTGTGCGCGGCGAGCAGGTCGAGCTGGCGCAGGACGTCGTCCTTCGGCATGAAGTGGCGGGCCACGTCGAGCATGAGGCCGCGCCAGGCGAAGCGCGGGGCGTCCTCGACGGTGCACTCCGCGAGGGCGGGCGGGGGGCCGGCGGTCAGGGGCGCGCGCCGGAAGGCTTCGGGGCCGAGGAGCTGGCGGAGGGTCTGGGCGCCCCAGAAGACGCCCGCGGGGCCGCCGCCGGTGATCTCGGCGGTGCCGCTCGCCACCGAGACGCGGAGCCGGTACGCCTCCGGGGCGAGGCTGCCGTCGAGGCGGAGGCGGATTCCGGTGGCGGCCGGGGCCCCGGCGGCGGGCGGCGGGTGCAGGGGAAGGCGGAAGGCGGCGCCGAGGGTGGCGCGGAGCCAGCGTTCGGTGGTGCCGGTGCCGGGGGCGGCGTCCAGGGTCGTCCGGGCGTCGAGGCGGAGGGCGCGGGTGCGGTCGTGCGGCCCCTCCACGCGCGCGGGGGCCGGGATCAGGTCCGTCGGGTCGGGGTTCACGCGTCAGTCCTTCACCGCGCCGCCGAGTCCGGAGACCAGTCGGCGCTGTACGAGTACGAAGAAGACGAGCACCGGGACGGTCATGACGGTGGAACCGGCCATGATGCCGCCCCAGTCGTTCTCGTCCGGTTTGAAGAAGACGAGCAGCGCCATCGGCAGGGTCGACTGCGAGGTGTCGCTGATGAGGAAGGACTTCGCGAAGAGGAAGTCGTTCCAGGTGGAGATGAACGAGAAGACGCTCGTCGCGACGAGGCCGGGCAGCACCAGCGGGAAGAGGATCTGCCACAGGAAGCGGGTGCGGCTCGCGCCGTCGATCTGCGCCTGTTCCTCCAGGGCTTCGGGGACCGCCCTGACGAAGCCCCGCAGCATCCAGATCGCGAAGGGCAGCGAGAAGGCGAGGTGCGGCAGGATCAGCGAGCCCAGGGTGTTGAGCTGGCCGAGGTCCCGCATGAGGAAGAACAGGGGGATGGTGAGCGCCTCCACCGGCACCATCTGCGCGATCAGGAACATGACGAGCAGCGTCGTGCGGTAGCGGAAGCGGAAGCGGGTGACGGCCGTCGCCGCGAGGAACGCGATCAGCGCGGAGGCGAGGACGACGCTGACGGCCACGACGAGCGAGTTGAGGAAGTAACGGCCGAATTCCTGCTGCTCGAAGACGCGCCGGAAGGAGTCCAGGGTCGGGGAGAGCGTCCAGGGCCGGGGCCGGGCCGACTGGATCTCGCCGGTCGGTTTGAGGGCGGAGAGGACCATCCAGTAGAGGGGGAAGGCGACGGCGGCGGCCACGAGGAGGGTGACGGCCTCGGCGGCGAGACGTCCGGGCCGCCGGATCCGTACGCGGGCACGGGCCCGCGGTGGCGTACGGACGTGGCCGCCGGGGGCAGGGACAGGGGGGACGGAGGCGGTCACAGTTCTTCTCCCTGACGGCGCAGGAGCCGGAGGTACACGAGCGTCACGGCCAGCAGGATCAGCAGCATGACGACCCCGATCGCCGCGCCCAGGCTGTACTGGGAGGAGGCGAAGGCCTTCTGGTACGCGTACACGTTGAGGACGAGGTTCTGGCCGGCGATGCCGCCGCCGTGCGTCATCACGTAGATCTGGGTGAAGACCTTGAAGTCCCAGATGATCGACTGGATCGTGACGACGACCAGGATCGGCCGGAGCAGCGGCGCGGTGACGGAGCGCCAGATCCGCCACTGGGAGGCGCCGTCGAGGGCGGCGGCCTCCAGGACCTCGGTGGGGACGGCCCGGATGCCCGCGTAGACGGTGACCATCACGAACGGGAAGGAGCACCAGACGACTTCCATCAGGACCAGGGCGAAGGCGCTGTACCGCCCGTACGTCCAGGAGAAGTCGCCGAGGCCGAGGAGCCGGTTGACGGGTCCGAGGTCGGGGTCGAAGAGGAAGACCCAGACGGTGGAGCCGGTGACGGCCGGGGTCGCCCAGGCGCCGAGCGCGGCCAGCATGAGGACGAGCCGGGGCAGGGCGCGGACGCGGGTCAGGAGCACGGCGAGGGCGCAGCCCACGGCGAGGGTGGTGACGACGCAGGCGGCGGCGAAGAGGACCGTGGCGAGGAGGACCTGCCGGAACTGGGGGTCGGTGAAGAGGGCCGTGTAGTTGGCGAGGCCCCGGAAGGTGGTGGGCTCGCCGCCGCTGACCTGTGCCTGGGTGTACTCCAGGACGGAGATGAGGCCGAGCTGGTAGACGGGGTAGACGAGCAGCGCGCCGAGGACCAGCAGGGCGGGCAGGAGGTAGAGCCAGGGCGTCCACCTGCCGGGCGTCCCGGGCAGGCCGGGGCGCAGGGTACGGCTCCGGGGAGCCGGGGAGCGCCGGTCCGGGGAGCGCGGGCCCGTGGCTCCCGGGAGCGGGGCGGCGGAGGCAGCGGCGGCCTCCGGGGAAGGGGCGACACCGGTACCACCGGAACCGCCGGCCCCCACCGGGCCGCCCGCCGGCGGCTCGCGGAACTTCCGGGCGTACGGGTTCGGCATCGGCTCAGCCCGCCGACGTGAAGGCGGCGTTCATCTTCCCGGCCGCGTCCTCGGTGGCCGTCCGGACGTCCTTCCGGCCGCTGACGATCTCCTGGAACATCGTCGGGAGGACGAGAGAGGAATCGATCCTGCCCCATCCGGCGGAGGCGGGGACGAAGCGGGTCCCGGCCGCCAGGGTGTCCGTGAACGGCTTCACGAAGGGCTTGCGGCGGGCGGCGTCGGCGCGGACGTCGGTGTACGTGGGCAGGAAGCCCATCGCGTCGAACAGCTTCGCCTGGGTGTCCTTGCCGGCGAGGGCCTTCATGAGGTCCACGGCGAGGCTGCGGTGCGAGGTGCTCCGAAGGACGCCGAGATTGTTGCCGCCGGCGAAGGCGGGGGCGATGGAGCCGGGGGTGGTACCGGGGAGGGGGACGACCGCGTACCTGCCCTTCACCGCGCCGGCCTCGACGGCGGCGTGGCTGAAGTCGCCGCCGATGGCCATGGCGGCCTTGCCGGAGGCGAAGGCGGTGACGGTGGCGTTGCCGCCCATCTGGGCGCACTTGGCCGCCGGGCAGTTGTCGTCGCCGAAGAGGGAGGTGTACGTGGTGATGCCGCGCCGGGCGGCCTCGCCGTCGATCGCGGCGCGGGTGTCCGGCCCCTCTCCGGTGGCGAGTTCGCCGCCGGCCGCCCAGACGAAGGGCAGGGCGCCGTAGGTGTAGGCGCCGCCGACGGCGATGCCGTACAGCTCGGGCCTGGCCCGGTGGATCCGCTTCGCGGTCGCGACCAGCTCGGCCTGGGTCCTGGGGACGGCGAGGCCGAGTTCGCGGAAGACGTCGGTGCGGTAGTAGAGGGCGCGGACGCCGACGAAGAGGGGGGCTCCGTAGACCTTGCCGCCGACGGTGACGGAGCGTTTCGCGGTGGGGTCGGTGTCCTTGGCCTCGGGCCAGGCGGCGAACTCGGCGGTGACGTCGGCGAGTCCGCCGTCCTTCACGTAACCGGCGGTGTCGGTGTTGCCGTACTCGATGACGTCGGGGGCGGAGCCGGGGTCGTTGAAGGCGGCCTTGACGCGCTGGGCCCGGGTCTCGACGGGGATGTACTCGACCTCGACCTCCGTGCCGGCGTGCCGCTGCTCGAAGGCGGTGACGGCCTGGTCGACGACCTGTTCCTTGGGCTTGTTGTTCACCTCCTGGAACAGCCAGACGCGGAGGGTGCCGGACTTCTCGTCGCCGGCGGCCGTGCCGCCGGAGGTTCCGGGCGCGCAGGCGGTGGCGGTGAGGGCGGCGAGCAGGAGCGCGGCTGCCTTGGCGGTGACGAGGGTCCCCCCTGCTCGAGCGAAGCCGAGAGCGTGGGGGAGGGCAGGAAGCTTCATGGAACGGACCCCTCCGAGCGTGCGTTGCAACATACGCAACGTGCGTTTCGTGCTGCACAACACGCGTGAGGTTAGGGGCCGTTCCCGCCCGTCCACAAGAGGTCTCGACCACTTCCGTCCCCGGCAGCACCCGCCGGGAGGCGCGCCCCACCGTCTCCCGGACATGCGAAACGGCCCCCGCCGCAGGCGCCGAAGCGCGTACGACGGGGGCCGTCCCCGACCTCGGGGGGTCCGGTCAGCGGCGGGTCACTTGCCCTGTCCGCCGCCCTTGCCGCCCTTGTCCTTGTCTCCGCCGCCGGAGCCCATGGACTCGTAGATCTCCTTGCACATCGGACAGACCGGGTACTTCTTGGGGTCGCGCCCCGGTACCCAGACCTTTCCGCACAGCGCCACGACGGGCGTGCCGTCGAGAGCGCTCGCCATGATCTTGTCCTTCTGGACGTAATGGGCGTAGCGCTCGTGGTCGCCGTCACCGTGGGACACCTGCGGCGTCGGCTCGACGAGGGTTCCCGTACCTGCCCCGCGCTCGGGCTCGAGAGTGCTCATGGCACCCAGGGTACTGAAAGCCGTGGGGCACGGTCCCACGGCTCGGCCCCGAGCCCTGCCCGCACCCGGTCCGCGTCAGTTCAGCGTGGGGTCGTCCGGGTACGTCGCCACCATGGCGAGGTCTCCGCGCTGGCGCCGCAGGACCTGGCGCCACAGGGTCTCCGGCCGCGGGGAGGACACGTCGCCGGGCTCCGACTCGACCACGTACCAGGCGCCCTCGGCGAGTTCGTCCTCCAGCTGGCCGGGGCCCCAGCCCGCGTACCCGGCGAAGATGCGCAGCGAGCCGAGGGCGGGGCCGAGGAGTTCGGGCGGGGTCTCCAGATCGACGAGGCCGATCGCGCCGTGCACCCGCCGCCAGCCGAGCGGGCCCTCGTCGCCGGGGATCACGGCGACCCCGAGGGCCGCGTCGAGCGAGACGGGGCCGCCCTGGAAGACGACCCCGGGCTCGCCGGCCAGATCCGCCCACGGGGCGAGGATGTCGCCGACGGTCACCGGCGTGGGCCGGTTGAGGATCACGCCGAGCGAACCCTCGTCGTCGTGGTCGAGCAGCAGCACCACCGCGCGGTCGAAATTCGGATCCGCCAGCGCGGGGGTGGCCACGAGCAGCCGTCCTGTGAGCGAGGACACCTCGGTCATGCGACACATGATCCCGCATCTTCGGCGTTTGCGGGGGTTGTCGGGCGCAATGCCGGTTACACGATGGACTCTCGCAGGTCGGAAGGGAGGGGACAGCAGGGCCGAGACCACCGCGATACCTCCCCGACCATCGAACCGGACCGTGACGCTCCGCAAGATCACGGGGACGGAGGGTGCTGTGCCGAATTCATTACATCTGAGAAGCCCCCCGACACGCCGGGAGGGGGTGTCATGGACCCTTACCCTTTTCTCTGGCCACCCGACCGACAACTCCGGAACGCGAGATTCATGACCGGCACAGACAGCCATGATGTACTGCTCGTCCATGGCGGAACCCCGCTGGAGGGCGAGATCCGCGTCCGCGGCGCGAAGAACCTCGTGCCCAAGGCGATGGTCGCCGCGCTCCTCGGCAGCGGGCCGAGCCGGCTGCGCAACGTGCCCGACATCCGTGACGTCCGGGTCGTTCGCGGACTGCTCCAGCTGCACGGTGTGACGGTGCGCCCGGGCGAGGAGCCCGGCGAGCTGGTGCTCGACCCGACGCACGTCGAGTCCGCGAACGTCGCCGACATCGACGCCCACGCCGGTTCGTCCCGCATCCCGATCCTCTTCTGCGGCCCGCTGCTCCACCGCCTCGGCCACGCCTTCATCCCGGGCCTCGGCGGCTGCGACATCGGCGGCCGGCCGATCGACTTCCACTTCGACGTGCTCCGCCAGTTCGGCGCGACCATCGAGAAGCGGGCCGACGGCCAGTACCTGGAGGCGCCGCAGCGTCTTCGCGGCTGCAAGATCCGCCTCCCGTACCCCTCGGTCGGCTCGACCGAGCAGGTGCTGCTCACCGCCGTCCTCGCCGAGGGCGTCACCGAGCTGTCCAACGCGGCCGTGGAGCCCGAGATCGAGGACCTGATCTGCGTTCTGCAGAAGATGGGCGCGATCATCTCCATGGACACCGACCGGACCATCCGGATCACCGGTGTCGACAGGCTCGACGGCTACACCCACCGGGCCCTCCCGGACCGCCTGGAGGCGGCGTCCTGGGCCTCCGCGGCGCTCGCCACCGAGGGCAACATCTACGTGCGCGGCGCGCAGCAGCGCTCGATGATGACCTTCCTCAACACGTACCGGAAGGTCGGCGGCGCCTTCGAGATCGACGACGAGGGCATCCGCTTCTGGCACCCGGGCGGCTCGCTCAACGCGATCGCCCTGGAGACGGACGTCCACCCCGGTTTCCAGACCGACTGGCAGCAGCCGCTGGTGGTGGCCCTGACGCAGGCCTCGGGTCTCTCCATCGTCCACGAGACGGTGTACGAGTCGCGGCTCGGCTTCACCTCCGCCCTGAACCAGATGGGCGCGCACATCCAGCTGTACCGCGAGTGCCTGGGCGGCTCGGACTGCCGCTTCGGCCAGCGGAACTTCCTCCACTCGGCCGTCGTCAGCGGTCCGACCAAGCTCCAGGGCGCCGACCTGGTCATCCCCGACCTGCGCGGCGGCTTCTCGTACCTGATCGCGGCGCTGGCGGCCCAGGGCACCTCCCGGGTCCACGGCATCGAGCTGATCAACCGCGGCTACGAGAACTTCATGGCGAAGCTGGTCGAGCTCGGCGCGAAGGTCGAGCTGCCGGGCGGCGCGCTGGTCTAGCTCCCGATCGCACGCCGAGAGGGCCCGTACGGACGCCGTACGGGCCCTCTCGCGTCCCCGGGGGGCGTAGCGGAGGTTCTTTTCCCCGGAGGCGTACCGGGGGCTCTTGTGATGGGTCCGCCGGGAGGCGCCGCCGTACAACGCCCCGTGCGGGCGTACGACGAGGGCGGCCACCCCCTGACAGGGGTGGCCGCCCTCTGCGCCTGCCCCGGGCCGTCCCGCGGCCCCGGCACGCTGCCGGCGGGCGGTGTGGCCCGCCCGCGACGGCTTACTTGCCCTTGGCGGCTTCCTTGAGCTTCGAGCCCGCGGAGACCTTCACGCTGTAGCCGGCCGGGATGTTGATCGGGTCGCCGGTCTGCGGGTTACGAGCGGTGCGAGCGGCACGGTGGGTGCGCTCGAAGGTCAGGAAGCCGGGGATGGTGACCTTCTCGTCGCCCTTGGCGACGACCTCACCGACGGTCTCGGCGAGGGCGGCGAGGACGGCGTCGGCGTCCTTGCGGGTCACCTCGGCGCGGTCGGCCAGCGCGGCCACCAGCTCACTGCGGTTCATGTTGTTACTCCCGTGTTCTTCTTGCCTGTGAGGCGTGCCACGCGGCGAGAGCCGCATGACTGGGTACAGCGAAGCCGATGCTGCCAGGGCCTTCGGACAGTCCCCGGACCCGGGTCCCTTGACGGACCCTCGCGCCCAAACACGCATCCTGCCCCCACCAGCGGCGGGAACGCCAATCCGGCACCCCCTGGGGTCACACGAAAAGCGCCAGAGTCCCCAGGTGGTGACACAGCGTCGACTCCGCGTGAGGTACGCCGAGCCGGAGATCCACCCTAAAGGCGGGTTTATGGTGCCGCGACCCACGACACGCCCGGTCACGGACCGTGGGCACGGCGGAGGCCCCGACCGGCCCCGGGGGCCCGGCCGGCTCGGCCGGGGCCCGGCGGGTGCCGCGCGGGGCCTTCGGGGCCGCACGGGGGCTCGGCGTCAGGCGCCCGCGCCCGCCGCCTTGGCCGCGTTGCGGACCGCTCCCGCGACCGCTCCGGCGACCTTGTCGTTGAAGACCGAGGGGATGATGTAGTTCGGGTTGAGCTCGTCCTCGGTGACGACGTCGGCGAGGGCGCTGGCGGCCGCCAGCATCATCTCCGTGTTGACCGTGCGCGACTGGGCGTCGAGCAGACCGCGGAAGACACCCGGGAAGACCAGCACGTTGTTGATCTGGTTGGGGAAGTCCGAGCGGCCGGTGGCGACGACGGCGGCGGTCTGCCGGGCGGCGGCCGGGTCGACCTCCGGGTCGGGATTCGCGAGCGCGAACACGATGGCGTCCTCGGCCATCGCGGCGACGTCCTCGGCGCCCAGCAGGTTCGGGGCGGAGACGCCGATGAAGACGTCGGCGCCGACGACCGCCTCCTTGAGGGTGCCGGTGACGCCCTCCGGGTTGGTGTTGTCGGCGATCCAGCGCAGGGGCGAGTCGGCGGGGGCGTCCACCAGGTCCTCACGGCCGGCGTGGACGACACCGTGGATGTCGGCGACGACGGCGTGCTTCACGCCGGCGGCGATGAGCAGCTTGAGGATGGCCGTGCCGGCGGCGCCGGCGCCGGACATGACGACGCGGACGTCCCCGATGCCCTTGCCGACGACGCGGAGGGCGTTGGTGAGGGCGGCGAGGACGACGATGGCGGTGCCGTGCTGGTCGTCGTGGAAGACGGGGATGTCGAGGGCCTCGCGGAGCCGGGCCTCGATCTCGAAGCAGCGGGGCGCCGAGATGTCCTCCAGGTTGATGCCCGCGAAGCCGGGGGCGATGGCCTTGACGATCTCGACGATCGCGTCGGTGTCCTGCGTGTCGAGGCAGATCGGCCAGGCGTCGATGCCGGCGAAGCGCTTGAAGAGGGCGGCCTTGCCCTCCATGACGGGCAGGGCGGCCTTGGGGCCGATGTTGCCGAGGCCGAGGACGGCGGAGCCGTCGGTCACGACAGCGACGGAGTTGCGCTTGATGGTGAGGCGGCGGGCGTCCTCGGGGTTCTCGGCGATGGCCATGCAGACGCGGGCGACGCCGGGGGTGTAGATCATCGAGAGGTCGTCACGGTTGCGGATGGGGTGCTTGGACGCCATCTCGATCTTGCCGCCGAGGTGCATCAGGAACGTACGGTCCGAGACCTTGCCGAGGGTGACGCCCTCGATGCCGCGCAGCTGCTCGACGATCTCCTCCGCGTGCGCGGTGGAGGTCGCGGCAATGGTGACGTCGATGCGCAGCTTCTCGTGGCCGGAGGCGGTCACGTCGAGGCCGGTCACGGACCCGCCGTGGGACTCGACCGCGGTGGTGAGCTGGGAGACCGCGGTCCCGCTCGCGGGTACCTCGAGGCGGACCGTCATCGAGTACGAGACGCTGGGCGCCGTTGCCATGGCCGAGTTCCTCTGCTTTCCCTAGCTTCGTTGCTACGCCGCTCCGGCTGGTTGACCCGGCGGCGCCCTCCGATGGTCGCACCTACCTGCCGGTAGCAGGTAATGCGGTCATTTTGTTTTCGGAAAGTAGTTTCCACCATACGAGAGATGGCCGGGAAGCAGAAGAGGCCCCCGTCACCTGAGGTGACCTGGGGCCTCAACTTTGTATGTACGTCTAAGTGGCACCGACCCGCCATGCTCGCCTCGCGGCAAGTGGTCCCTCTGAGGGACGAAGGTTGGGCCCGGGGGCTTGGATCGAGCCGGTGCCACACCCAGGCTAACAAACCACCCCGCCCGGTGATTCCAGCGCCACAGGTTGACCTGAAATCAATCCCGCAGCAGGTCCGGTACGCCCGCGGCGTCGGGCAGGTCACGCGGGCCCGACAGCACGGTCAGGGCCTGCGTGGAGCGCGTCAGCGCCACGTACAGGACCCGCAGGCCGGCCGGGGACTCGTCCGCGATCTCCGCGGGCGAGACGACGAGGGTGGCGTCGTACTCCAGGCCCTTCGCCTCCAGGGAGCCGAGGGCCACCACCCGGTCGCCGAGCCCCGCGAGCCAGCGGGCGGCCTCACCGCGCCGGTTCATGGCGACGACGACGCCCACCGTGCCGTCCACCTCACCGAGCAGCCGCTCCGCCTCGGACCGTACGGTTTCGGCCAGGTGGGTGTTTTCCGGTACGGCGACGAAGCGGGGCTCCACACCGGTGGAGCGGACCGCGCGCGGGGACTCCTTGCCCGGCATGGCCAGCGCCAGGACCCGTGCGGCGAGCTCGGCGATCTCCGCCGGGTTGCGGTAGTTCACGGTCAGCTCGAAGCGGCGGCGCGGACGGCTGCCGAGGGCCTCGTCGCGGGCGGCGGCGGCCTCGTCCGGGTCGGACCAGGAGGACTGCGCCGGATCGCCCACCACCGTCCAGGTCGCGTGCCGGCCGCGGCGGCCGACCATCCGCCACTGCATGGGCGTGAGGTCCTGGGCCTCGTCCACGATGACGTGCGCGTACTCGGTGCGTTCGGCGGCGAGCCGCTCGGCCCGCTCGCGCTGCGTCTCCTCCCGTACCGGCATCAGCTCCTCCAGGCCGGTGAGCTGGTCCAGCGGGTCGTACTCCCGCTTCCGCCGCGGGCGGGCCGGGGCGCCGAGCAGGGTGTGCAGCTCGTCGAGGAGGGCCACGTCGTGCACCGACAGGCCGGGGCGGCGCAGCGAGCGGGCGAGCCGCCGCACCTCCCCCTGGTTCAGGACGCGGCGGGCCCAGCGGCCCAGGCGCTTCTCGTCGGCCATCGCGTCGAGGACCCGGCGCGGGGTGAGCTCGGGCCACCAGGCGTCGAGGAAGCCGAGGAAGGAGTCCTCGGTCGACACGTCCTCGTCGAAGGAGGACCGCAGCTCGGCGGCGAGCTCCGGGTCGCTGTGCCGGCCGACGGCGCCGGACTTGGCGTACAGCGCGTCGAGGAGCAGCCGGCGGGCGCGCGGGCGGAGCAGGTTCACGGGGGTGGTGCCGGACAGGACGTTCTGCCGGATCCGCCGCAGTTCGTCGGCCTCCAGCTCCAGGCGGCGGCCGAAGGCGACCACCCGCAGCCGCGTGGGCGTGCCGGCCGGGGCGGCCCGCTCGTCCTCGGCCGGCTCCGGCAGTTCCGGCTGGGCCTTGGGCTGCGGCGTCTCCAGGGCGCCCCGGGCGGCCTTGCGGAGGACGGCGACCATGCGGGAGGAGCCCTTGATCCGGGCGACGGCCGGCTCGTCGTACGCGGTGGCCTCCACCCCGTCGACCAGGGAGCCCAGCGCGCGGATCGCGACCTGGCCCTCCTCGCCGAGCGAGGGCAGGACGCCCTCCGTGTACGACACGAGGAGCGGGGTCGGCGAGACGATGAGGATGCCGCCCGCGTACCGGCGCCGGTCCTGGTAGAGCAGGTAGGCCGCCCGGTGCAGGGCGACCGCCGTCTTGCCGGTGCCCGGGCCCCCCTCGACGTACGTCACGGAGGCGGCGGGCGCGCGGATGACCAGGTCCTGCTCGGCCTGGATGGAGGAGACGATGTCCCGCATGGTGTGGCTGCGGGCCTGGCCGAGCGCGGCCATCAGGGCGCCGTCGCCGATCGCGGGCAGCTCGCGTCCGCCGAGGGTCGCCTTCAGCTCCGGGCGCATCAGGTCGTCCTCGACGCCGAGCACCTTGCGGCCCTTGGAACGGATGACCCGGCGGCGCACCACCCGGCCGGGGTCCACGGGCGTGGACCGGTAGAACGGCGCGGCGGCGGGCGCGCGCCAGTCGATGACGAGCGGGGAGTAGTCGGAGTCCAGGACGCCGATGCGGCCGATGTGGAGGGTCTCCCCGATCTCGGCCGTGTTGTCGGGGCGGATGGCGTCCTCGGCGGGCTCCAGGGAGGTGTAGGCCCCGTCGGGGCCCTTCTTGCCGTCCTTGCCGTACAACAGGTCGATCCGTCCGAAGAGGAAGTCCTCGAACTCGTTGTTCAGCCGGTTGAGGTGGATCCCGGCACGGAAGACCTGGGCGTCGCGCTCGGCGAGCGCGCCGGGCGTGCCGACCTGGGCGCGCTGGGCGGCGTCGTTCATCAGGAACTCCGCCTCGTGGATCTTCTCCTCCAGACGGCGGTAGACGTGGTCCAGATGTTCCTGCTCGACACCGATCTCACGGTCCCTGACCGTGTCCACGGCTTCCTGCGCGGCCACCGAGGCCCCCTTCTGACGTGCACTGGGCAGCCGTCGAGCGTACGCCACCGGGGCCGCCCTGTCAGGCGTGGGGCGGCGGATCGTCGTGGAGGATCCGCTGGAAGAGATGGTGGTCGCGCCAGGCGCCGTCGATGTGGAGGTAGCGGGGCGCGGTTCCGAAGCGCTCGAAGCCGGCCTTCGCGAGGACCCGCTGGGAGGCGTGGTTGTCCAGGACGGTCCCCGCCTCGACCCGGTGCAGGCCCAGTTCCTCCCGCGCCGCCCGGCACGCCTCCTCCACCATCGCGGTCGCCAGGCCCCGGCCGGTGTACTCCGCGTCCACCCAGTATCCGAGGGACGCGCTGCGGAAGGGGCCGAGGGCGATCCCCGAGAGCGTGGCGCACGCGGCGACCCGCCCGCCGTCCAGGGCGATCCAACGCACGGCCCCGTCCCCGAGCCGCTCCGCCTGCCCGGCCGGGGTGTAGTAGCGGTCGGGGCGGTGCGGCTCCCAGGGCCGCATGTGGGCGCGGTTGCGGGAGAGCGCGGCGGCGAGAGCCGGGGCGTCGGAGGGGCGGGCGCGTCGCACGCGAAGACCGTCGGGGATCACGCCGGTACGGTAACGGGCCGGGGCTCGGGCCCGGCCCGTCACGCCCCGTACTTCGACTCCGCCGACGGGTCCAGCGACAGGCGGTAGCCGCGTTTGACGACCGTCTGGATGAGGTGGGGGGCGCCGAGGGCCGCGCGGAGGCGGGCCATGGCCGTCTCCACGGCGTGCTCGTCCCGCCCCGCCCCCGGCAGCGCCCGCAGCAGTTCCGCGCGGGAGACGACCCAGCCGGGCCGCCGGGCGAGGAGGCCGAGGAGGGCCATGCCGGCGGGCGGTACGGGCCGCAGCGCGCCGTCGACGAGGACGGCGTGTCCGCGGATCTCGACGCGGTGCCCGGCGACGGGCAGGACCCGGGCCCGGGCGGGCAGTTCGGTGCACAGGAGCTGGACGAGCGGCCCGAGCCGGAAGCGTTCGGGCTGGTGCGTCTCGATGCCCTCGGCCTGGAGCGGCAGCGCGGTCACCGGCCCGACGCACACCGCGAGGACCTCCTGCCGCAGCGCGGTGACGAGCCCGTCCCGTACCCCTTTCTCCGCCGCCCTGGAGAGCAGCGACGCGGCGGCCGGGGCGCTGGTGAAGGTGACGGCGTCGAGCCCGCCGGCGAGGACCGCGTCGAGGAGCCGGTCGAGCGGCGCGGGGTCCTCGGGCGGCATCCAGCGGTAGACGGGGACGCCGACGACCTGCGCGCCGGCGGCGGTGAGGGCCTCCACGAAGCCGGGCAGCGGCTCCCCGTGGAGCTGGAGGGCGACGCGCCGCCCGGCCACGCCCTCGGCGAGGAGCCGGTCGAGGACCTCGGCCATGGATTCGGAGGTGGGGGACCAGGACTCGGTGAGGCCGGCGGCCCGTACCGCCCCCTTCACCTTCGGCCCGCGGGCGAGGAGTTCGCTGCCGCGCAGCACGTCGAGGAGTTCCTGCCCGCATCCCCAGCCCTCGGCGGCCTCGACCCAGCCGCGGAAGCCGATCGCGGTGGTGGCGACGACGACGTCGGGCGCGTGGCCGATGAGTTCCTTGGTGGCGGCGAGGAGTTCGGTGTCGTCGGCCAGCGGCACGATCCGCAGGGCGGGCCCGTGGACGACGGCCGCGCCGCGTCGGCGCAGCAGCGCGATGAGCTCGTCCGCGCGCCGGGCGGCGGTGACTCCGACCGTGAAGCCGGCCAGGGGGCCGTGGTTCTCGCCGTGGTTCTCGTCCATGGGGCCCGAGCCTGACGCGGCCGCGTGACGGTCCGGGTTCACGCGTATTTCCTGGTCGTTACGGTCCGCGCCGTGCACGGCAGATCACACCTTCGCGTATCCGGGCCGGGTCTCGGGCTGCTCCGCGCCCTCGGCGGTGTCGGGAACGGGGCTCGTCCTTCGAAGGTATACCGCCCAGGTGACGGCCATGCAGGCCGCGTAGTAGGCGAGGAAGGCGACGAAGGCGCCGGTGCCGCTGCCGACGGTCAGGAAGGACTGGCGGAAGGCGAGGTTGATGCCGAGTCCGCCGAGGGCGCCGATGGCGCCGATGAGGCCCATGGAGGCGCCGGAGAGCCGACGTCCGTAGGCCTCGGCGGTCTCGCCGGTGAGGCCCTTGCGGTGGCCCTGGGCGAGGAAGATCGCCGGGATCATCTTGAAGGTGGAGCCGTTGCCGAGGCCGCTGAGGACGAAGAGGGCGATGAAGCCGACGAGGAAGACGGCGAGCGAGGCGGTGACGGAGGCGTACAGGACGACTCCGGTGGCGGCGGCCATGGCGGCGAAGGTGCCCAGGGTGATGCGGGCGCCGCCGTGCCGGTCGGCGAGGGCGCCGCCGACGGGCCGGATGAGGGAGCCGAGGAGGGGGCCGATGAAGGTGAGGGAGGCGGCCTGGAGGGGGGTGCGGCCGAACTGGGTCTGCAGCACCAGGCCGAAGGCGAAGCTGTAGCCGATGAAGGAGCCGAAGGTGCCGATGTAGAGGAAGGCCATGATCCAGGTGTGGCGGGCGCGGACGGCTTCCCTGACGGCGCCGGTGTCGTTGCGGACGGGGGCGAGGTTGTCCATGAAGAGGGCCGAGCAGACGGCGGCGACGACGATCAGGGGCAGGTAGACGCCGAGCACGATCCGGGGGTGCAGGGCGCCGGCGGTGCCGATGACGAGCAGGCCGACGAGCTGGACGACGGGGACGCCGATGTTGCCGCCGCCGGCGTTGAGCCCGAGGGCCCAGCCCTTCTTCCGGAGCGGGAAGAAGGCGTTGATGTTGGTCATGGAGGAGGCGAAGTTGCCGCCGCCGACGCCGGTGAGGGCGGCCACCACGACGAAGGTGGTGTACGAGGTGCCGGGCTCTATCGCCGCGAAGGCGAGGCCCGTGGGGAGGAGGAGCAGCAGGGCGCTGAAGACGGTCCAGTTGCGGCCGCCGAAGCGGGCGACGGCGAAGGTGTACGGGATGCGGATCAGCGCGCCGACGACGGTGGCGGTGGCGATCAGGAAGAACTTGCCGGCCGGGTCGATGCCGTACTCGGGTCCCATGAACAGGACCATCACGGACCACAGGCTCCAGACGGAGAAGCCGATGTGCTCGGAGAACACGGAGAAGAGGAGGTTCCTCTTCGCGACGCGTTCGCCGCCTTCGCGCCAGAACGTCTCGTCCTCCGGCTCCCAGCGTTCGATCCAGCGGCCACCCATCACGTACCTCCACGGAGTCGGATCCCTGAGGTGACCGACGCTAGGGAGGCCGCGTTTCAGGGCGGTGGCGGGAGGTGACGGGGGCGGAACCTTGCTCTCACCCGGGGCGCGGCGCGCCTGTGAGCGCCCCCTTCCGCGCTCCGGCTCAGGCCCCGCCCGGCGGGGTCCGCGGCAGTCCGGGTTCATCGTCGGGGAGCCAGGAGCCGGGCGGGCGCAGCAGCCAGCCCTCCTGGGCGCCGATCTCGGCGGCCGCCCGGCGCAGGGCGTCGAGGCCGGGGTGCCGGAGCCCCTTGCGCCACACCAGGCTCACGGGAGACAGGGGGACCGGGTCGACGAGCGGCCGCAGGACGCAGCCGGGCATGGAGGGGAAGTCGACCACGGCGAGGACCGGGTGGCGGTACTTGGCCATGATGCGCCGGAACTCCTCCTTGCCGACCGCGAGCGGGGCGGGCGGGGAGAGGGCGATGCCGCGCCCGGCGAAGAGGCGGACGGCGAGGTCGGTCCACTCGGGGGTGCGGTCGTTGCCGGCTCCGGCGTAAACGTGCTCGCCGGCGAGCCGGCCGAGCGGTACCTCGCCGAGCCCGGCGAGCGGGTGGTCCTCGGGCAGGATCACGGCCATCGGCTCGTACCGCACGAACTGCGCGTCCAGCCGGTCGCGGAAGCGGGCGTCGAGACCTCCGTACCGGCCGAAGGAGACGTCCAGCCGCCCGGCGAGGATGTCCCGCGCGGCGCCGGTGAGTCCGCTCTCGAAGCGGGCCATCAGCTCCTGGTCGGGGGCGAGTTCGCGGGCGCGGGCGAGGACGCGCTCGTGGGCGAGGCCGGGGCTGTTGAGGTCGACCAGGAGGGGCCGCGGTTCGGCGCGGAAGGCGTCACGCAGTTCGTCGTGGGCGGCCAGCACCCGGCGGGCGTACGGCAGGAGGCGTTCGCCGTCCGGGGTGAGGGTCACCTGCCGGGTGGTGCGGAGGAAGAGGTCGGCGCCGAGCTCCCGCTCCAGGCGCCGGATGTCCCGGCTGAGGGCCTGCTGGGCGACGTAGAGCCGTCCGGCGGCGCGGGTGAAGTGGAGCTCCTCGGCGACGGCGGTGAAGGCGCGCAGCAGCCGGGGCTCGATGTCGTGCGGAGTGGCCACGCCGCATTCAACAACACAGGTGCGTGAATCACCACCGATCAGGTGTTGGACCGGACCGGGCCGGGCGGCCGAACCTTGATCCATGCCGCATCCGGACCTCACTCTCACCCCGGCGGGCCCGGCCCTCGCACCGCGCTTCCGCGACGCTCCGCCCGCCCGCCCGGCCGGCCCGTACCGCCGTCTCTTCGCCCTTCCGGGCACCCGCGCCTTCACCGCCGGCAACCTCGTCGCCCGGCTGCCGATGGGCATGTTCGGCGTCGCCGACGTGATGATGATCTCGGCGGCGTACGACTCCTACGCGCTGGCCGGATCCGTCACGGCCACCGGTCTCGCCGTCGGTTCGGTCACCGCCCCGCTGATCGCCCGCCTGGTCGACCGGTACGGGCAGGCCCGGGTCGCGGTCCCGGCCACCCTGTACGCGGTCCTGGGCCACGTCCTGATGGCGCTGTGGGTCCACGAACGGACGCCCGTCTGGGCCCTGTTCGCCACGGCCGCCCTGACCGCGACCGCCCCGAACACCGGGGGCATGTCCCGGGCCCGCTGGGCGCACCTGCTGAAGGGTGACCCGGCGGCCCTGCACACGGCCAACTCCTTCGAGCAGGCCGTCGACGAGCTGTGCTTCATGCTGGGCCCGGTCCTGGCGGCGGTGCTGTGCGCGGCGCTGTTCCCGGAGGCGGGGACACTGGCCGCCGCGGCCCTGTTCCTGACCGGTGTGCTCCTCTTCGCGGCGCAGCGGTCCACGGAACCACCGGTCGCCGCGCGGACGGCGGCGGGCTCGCCGCTCCGCGCGCCCGGCATGGTGCCGCTCCTCGCGGTCTTCCTCGCCACGGGCGCCGTCTTCGGGTCGATGGAGGTGGTGACGCTGGCGTTCGTGGACGGCCCGGTCGCCGGCCCCGTCCTCGCCCTCCAGGCGGCGGGCTCCTGCGCGGCGGGGCTCGTCTACGGCCGTGCCCGCCGCTCCGCCCGGCTGCGCACCTGCCTGACGGCGATGGCCGTCCTGATGACCCTGCCGCTGCTCGCCGCGTCGACCGGTTCGCTCCCCGCCCTGGCCGGCGGTCTGCTGATCGCGGGCATGGCCACGGCACCGACGATGGTGACGGGGATGGGCCTGGTCCAGCGCCTCACGCCGCCCGCCCAGCTCAACGAGGGCATGACGCTCGCCGTGACGGCGCTGCTCGCGGGCATCGCCGCGGGTTCGGCCACCGGCGGCTTCGCCGCCGACCACGCCCCCTTCGCCGCCTTCGGCTTCCTCGTCCCGGCGGCAGCGGCGGCCCTGGCCCTGCTCCTGACGGCGGGGCTCCGGACCGCGACGCTCACCGGTACCGCCGCGCGGGACTAGTCCGGCACCATTTCCCCGTACCACTCCCGGCCGTCGGAGGACGCGATGTCGATAAGCGCCAGTGAAGCGAGGGCCACGCTCTTTCCTCTCATCGAGCGGGTCAACAACGACCACACCCCTGTGCGCATCAGTTCCAGGAACGGCGATGCCGTCCTGATGTCCGCCGCCGACTACGACTCGTGGCAGGAGACGGTCTACCTGCTGCGCTCCCCCGAGAACGCCAGGCGTCTCATGGAAGCCGTCGCTCGGGACCGGGAGGGTGCGCCGACGGTCGCCGTATCCCTGGACGAAGTGCGGGAGATGGCCGGAGGCGAGGAGTGAGGAGCGTCCACTTCGACCCGGCCGGCTGGGAGGACTTCCTGTTCCGGCTCGCCTCGGACCGCCGGATGGCTCGTCGCATCGCCCGCCTCATCGGCGAGATCCAGCGCGATCCGTTCACCGGCATCGGGAAACCGGAACCGCTGAAGGTGATCTGTCAGGCTACTGGTCCCGCAGGATCGACGACGAGCACCGGCTGGTGTACCGGGCGGACGACAAGGAAGTGAAGATCCTCAAGGCCCGCTATCACTACTGACGGCCGACATGACAGAGGCCCGGCGGTCGCGTCGCGACTGCCGGGCCTCTGCCCACATGGGATGAGTGGAGATGGCGGGAATCGAACCCGCGTCCAACGGTGCGGAACCAGGGCTTCTCCGTGTGCAGTCTGGTGCGAGTTTCTCGGCCCTCCGGATCACCCAGACAAGTCCGGAACGGGCTCAGTCACTGTTTGATTTCCCTCTTCACCCCGTGACCGGGATCAAGGTTTAGTTCCCTGCATGATGCCAGGATCCGGGTCGGGAACAGCCCCGGGCTGACACTTCGCAAGTCGCTACTTAGGCAGCGAGGGCGAAGGAATCGCGCTTGGTGTTGGCGATTATTGGTTTCGGCGCGTGGTTAACGAGATCATTGCCGCTTCCTCGACACGCTTCCCCTGCTTCGACATCCGCTGTCGAAACCGATCATCCCCATGTTGATTTTTCAAACCGCGCACCCTCGGTGGGGTGCGTGGCCCATCGTACGTGACCAACGGCCACGCGTGCCAGCGTATTCCCGGCGGCCGGCCGGGCGTCACCCACCCGCGGCGAGCTTCGCCGCCCGCTCCCGGCGCCTGGCCGCCGCGATGGCGCGGCTCGCCTCGCGCGTGTCCTGCTTCTCGCGCAGCGTCTGGCGCTTGTCGTACTCCTTCTTGCCCTTGGCGAGCGCGATCTCGCACTTGACCCGGCCGCCGAGGAAGTACAGCGCGAGGGGCACGATCGTGTGCCCCGTCTCGGACGCCTTCTGCTCCAGCTTGTCGATCTCGGCGCGGTGCAGCAGCAGCTTGCGCTTCCGCTTCGCCGAGTGGTTGGTCCAGCTGCCCTGCGTGTACTCGGGCACATGGATGTTGTGCAGCCACGCCTCGTGGCCGTCGATCTGGACGAAGCCGTCCACCAGCGAGGCGCGGCCCATGCGCAGCGACTTCACCTCGGTGCCCATGAGGACCACACCGCACTCGTAGGTGTCGAGGATGTGGTAGTCGTGCCGCGCCTTCTTGTTCTGCGCGATGAGCTTGCGCTCCGGCCCCTTGTCCTGGGTCTTCTTCTTCGCAGGGTTGCCCTGCACGTTCACGAGTCCCTTTGCCATAGTGCGGTCATTTTCGCACTACGAGCCCCCTCCGAGGCCACTCAATACCGTGCGGGCCCGCTCCTCGGCCCCCTCCCCCGCCGTCAGGTCGGGTGTGATGCCCCGGCCGTCGACCGCGTGCCCGGCGGGCGTCCGGTAGTGGCCGACGGTGAGCTCGGCGACGGAACCGTCCGGCAGGGTGCTCGGCATCTGCACCGAGCCCTTGCCGAAGGTGCGCGAGCCGACGGTGACGGCCCGGCCCCGGTCCTGGAGGGCGCCGGTGAGCAGTTCGGCCGCGCTCATGGTGCCGCCGTCGATCAGCGCGACCAGGGGCCGTCCGGTGTCGCCGCCGCGCTCCGCGTACACGGCCCGCTGCTCGCCCTCCACGTCGTACGTGGCGACGAGGCCGCCGTCGAGGAAGGCGGAGGCGGCGACGGCCGCCTCCGAGACCAGGCCGCCGGAGTTGCCCCGCAGGTCGAGCAGGACGCCGGCGCCGGAGGGAGCGGCCCGTACCGCCTCCCGGACCCGTGCGCCCGCGCCCTTGGTGAAGGCGGCGACCCGGATGAGGAGGGTGCCGTCGTCGTACCGGCGGACGGTGACGGGTTCGGTGGCGAGCCGGGCCCTCCTGAGCTCTCGCGTCCAGGCGGTCCGGCCCCGCTCGACGCGGAGGACGACGGACGTGCCGGGCACCCCGTCACCGCGCAGGAGGGCCACGACCTCGGAGACGGAGAGTCCGGCGACGGGGCGTCCGTCGACGGAGGCGAGACGGTCGCCCGCCCGCAGTCCGGCGCGCGCCGCCGGGCCGCCGGGCTGGACCCGGGTGATGCGGACGCCGTCCCGGCCGGCGCGGCCCGCCGACAGGCCGACACCGGTGTACGTGCCGTCCAGGGCCCGCTCGAACTCGGCGTACTCCTTCTTGTCGTACACCGCGCCCCAGCGGTCGCCGCTGCGGCTGACGAACTCCTCGGCGGCCTCGGTGCCGGACTTGCCGTCGGCCATGGCCGCGGCCGCGGCCCGGTTGAGGGCGGCGGGGTCGACCGTCGAGCCGCGCGGGGCGGGGGCGGCGGGCCGCCGCTCGGCGGAGGCCGGCTCCTGCCGGGGCAGCGCGCCGGTGGCGGCCGCCGTGGCGAGGACTCCGGCGAAGACCAGCGTCAGAGCGGCCCCACGGAGGACTCCGCGGGGCCGGGGTGAGAGATCGTCGGTGCCGGCCGGCATGCCGCCCACTCTAGGACAAGCGAACGGCGCCGCACGGCCTTTGGCCGGACGACGCCGTTCCCCGAGGGGGGTGTTTCGTCACACCTTCAGGTACTTGCGCAGCGCGATGAAAGCCGCCACGGCGGGCATGAGGAGCCCGATGGCGAGGACGAGCGGCAGCTTGGCCAGCACGGCGTCCCAGCCGATGAAGGTGACGAGCTGCATCTTCTCGGCCAGGGCGATGCCGTGGTCGATGAGGAAGTAGCGGCCGACGAGGAGGAGCACACAGGCGACCGCGCCGCCGAGGAGGCCGGCGAAGGCGGCCTCCATGATGAACGGCATCTGGATGTAGAAGCTGGAGGCGCCGACGAGCCGCATGATGCCGGTCTCGCGGCGGCGGCTGAACGCCGAGACGCGGACGGTGTTGACGATCAGCATCAGCGCGATGATCAGCATGAGGCCCATGACGCCGAGGGCGGCGATGTTCATGCCGTTCATCAGGTCGAAGAGGTTCTGCAGGATGTTCCGCTGGTCCTGGACCGATTCCACGCCGTCCCGGCCGGCGAAGGCGGTGGCGACGACCTTGTACTTCTCCGGGTCCTTGAGCTTGACCCGGAACGACTCCTGCATCTGGTCCGGGGTGATGACGGACGCGATGGCGGTGTCGCTGTACTGCTCCTTGTAGTGCTTGAACGCCTCGTCGGCCGTCTCGTGGTGGACGGTCTCGACGATGTCCATCTTCCGCAGGTCGGCCTCGATCTGCTCCTTCTGCTGCTTGGTGACCGCGCCCTTGGCGCACTTGGGCGCGGAGGTCGCGTCGGTCTTGTTGCAGAGGAAGATGGAGACGTTGACCTTGTCGTACCAGTAGTCCTTCATCGTGCTGACCTGCTCGCGCATGAGCAGCGCGCCGCCGAACAGGGCGAGCGAGAGGGCCACGGAGACGATGACGGCGAAGGTCATCGTCAGGTTGCGCCGGAGACCGACGCCGATCTCGGAGAGCACGAACTGAGCGCGCATGGTGTTCTGGTTCCCCCGCCGTCAGTGCTGGTAGCCGTAGACGCCACGGGCCTGGTCGCGGACGAGACGGCCCTTCTCCAGCTCGATGACGCGCTTGCGCATCTGGTCGACGATGTTCTGGTCGTGGGTCGCCATGACGACGGTGGTCCCTGTCCTGTTGATGCGGTCGAGCAGCTTCATGATGCCGACGGAGGTCTGCGGGTCGAGGTTGCCGGTGGGCTCGTCGGCGATCAGCAGCATCGGGCGGTTGACGAAGGCGCGGGCGATGGCCACGCGCTGCTGCTCACCGCCGGACAGCTCGCCGGGCATCCGGTCCTCCTTGCCGCCGAGGCCGACGAGGTCGAGGACCTGGGGTACGGCCTTGCGGATCTCGCCGCGCGGCTTGCCGATGACTTCCTGGGCGAAGGCCACGTTCTCGGCGACGGTCTTGTTGGGCAGCAGGCGGAAGTCCTGGAAGACGGTGCCCAGCTGGCGGCGCATGTGCGGCACCTTCCAGTTGGACAGCCGGGCGAGGTCCTTGCCGAGGACGTGCACCTGGCCTTGGCTGGCGCGCTCCTCCCGAAGGAGCAGCCGCAGGAAGGTCGACTTTCCGGAGCCGGAGGAACCGACGAGGAAGACGAACTCCCCCTTCTCGATCTCCAGGGAGACGTCCCGGAGCGCGGGGCGGTTCTGCTTCGGATAGGACTTGGAGACGTTGTCGAATCGGATCACGGATGCACCACGGTCGGCCGGGGGTAGGTGAGCGTGACCTTACGCGAACGGGGATGTCCCGCGCAGTCGCGGTCCTGGCTTGCGTGCTTTATCCTTTTTCGCCCTCCGAGTGGCCCGTCGGCGGCCGGCGGGGGCGCGCCGAAACGCCGCGGAGCTGGCACAGTGGTAGGGGGAACGTCCGGATCCCGTCGGGCGTTGTCCTGGTGTCCCTGTGCGGGAGTGTGCGGGAGGAGGAGAGCGCATGACCTATGACCGACTGGTGTGCGCCAACTGCGCGGCCCCGGTCGCCGAGGGCCGCTGCCGCGTCTGCCGCGCCAACCGGGAGCGCCTGGGCCCGCAGGGTCTGTCCCCCGCGACGCTGCTGACGCTGGCGGTCGCCCTGCTCGCGGCGATCGCCCTGCTCGCGGCCGTCCGTACGGCGTAGCGGTACGGCGGACGGTGTGCGGAAGGCGCGCGCACCGGCCGGAAGGGTGAGACGACGAAGCGCATGAGGAAGGGCCGGGGAGCGGTGGCTCCCCGGCCCTTCGTCATGCGTGGACGCGGGTGCGTCAGGCGGCGGTACGGCCGCCGGCGACGACGCGCGGCAGCAGGCGGAAGCCGATGCCGCCCGCGATCATGGTCGCGGCGCCGATGACCAGGAAGGAGGTCTCGGCCGCACCGGTCTCGGCGAGCTCCTCCTTGGCCTGGCCCTGCTGCACGGGCTGCGAGCCGGCGTTGTTGGTGTCGGTGTTGCTGTTGCCGGTGTCGACGCACTCCGCGCCGTCGAGGTCGACGGTGCAGGTGCCGGGCTCGTCGGAGCCGGACCCGGTGCCGTTGTCCGTGCCACCGGTGCCCGTGCCGCCGGTGCTCGGGGTGGTGGGCTCGTCGGTGTCACCCGGGGCCGGGTCGGTGGTGGTGCCGGGGCCCGGCTCCTCCGTCTCGACCGGGGGCTCGTCGGTGGGCGGGTTGGTGACCGGCGGCGCGGTGGTGACCGGCGGGTTGGTGACCGGCGGCGTCGTGACCGGCGGCGCGGTGGTGACCGGCGGCGTGGTCACCGGCGGCGCGGTGGTGACCGGCGGCGTCGTGACCGGCGGCGCGGTGGTGACCGGCGGCGTCGTGACCGGCGGCGCGGTGGTGACCGGCGGCGTGGTCACCGGCGGCTCCGAGGTGACCGGCGGCGTGGTCACCGGCGGAAGGGTCACGTCACAGCCCGGCTCACCCGGGATGCAGGTCGGGATGGGCGTCGGGTTGTCCTCGCCGAAGATGTCCACGGCCTGTGCGGCACCGGCCGCGGTGAGCGACGCACCGGCCGCGATCACGGCGCCGGCGGCGACGCGCGCGACACGGATACGCATCTGCTTCGTCATGTGGCTGCTACCCCCAGTAGCTCAATTCGTCATGGGGCAGCGCTCGGGGCCCCGCGCAGCAGGGGCGGCATCACGACTAGATCGGCCCCCGTTCACACGCGCCCCAGAATTGCGCATGCCAGTGGGCCACCCTTCCGAGTTTCCGAAGCAGCGTCAAGGTCGTTGCGCGTGCGATGCCCGAAAGATCACGACTTGCCTGCCATGGGGCGATGCAACTGTGACGTAAACCCTTAACTACGGCCCCTGAACAGCCAGTTCCCTTGTCGACAAAGCGCCTGGTGGCGGTGTTTCCGCTTGCGCCCGCGAATCCGCGCGACCGTCACGGAGCGTCCCGGACACGGGCCGCGGGACGGCGCCGGGTGCGGGTCCCGGTCCGGCCGGGCACGCGTCCGGGCCCCGCACCTGGAGGGGTGCGGGGCCCGGGGACGTGGCGAGGGTGTTACTTCTCCTGCTGCTTGCGCCAGCGGATGCCGGCCTCCAGGAAGCCGTCGATCTCACCGTCGAGGACCGCCTGCGGGTTGCCGACCTCGAACTCCGTCCGGAGGTCCTTGACCATCTGGTACGGGTGGAGGACGTACGAACGCATCTGGTTGCCCCACGAGCTGCCGCCGTCGCCCTTGAGCGCGTCCATCTTGGCGCGCTCCTCCTGGCGCTGGCGCTCCAGCAGCTTCGCCTGGAGGACGTTCATGGCGCTCGCCTTGTTCTGGATCTGGGAGCGCTCGTTCTGGCAGGAGACGACGATGCCGGTCGGGAGGTGCGTGATGCGCACCGCCGAGTCGGTGGTGTTGACGCCCTGGCCGCCGGGCCCGGAGGCGCGGTAGACGTCGATGCGCAGCTCGGACTCGTCGATCTCGACGTGGTCGGACTGCTCCACGACCGGGAGGATCTCGACGCCCGCGAAGGAGGTCTGGCGGCGGCCCTGGTTGTCGAAGGGCGAGATGCGCACCAGGCGGTGGGTGCCCTGCTCGACGGAGAGGGTGCCGTAGGCGTAGGGGGCCTTGACGACGAAGGTGGTCGACTTGATGCCGGCCTCTTCCGCGTACGAGGTCTCGTAGACCTCGGTCGAGTAGCCGTGGCGCTCCGCCCAGCGCAGGTACATGCGCTGGAGCCGCTCGGCGAAGTCGGAGGCGTCGACGCCGCCGGCCTCGGCACGGATGTTGACGAGGGCCTCGCGCTCGTCGTACTCGCCGGAGAGGAGGGTACGGACCTCCATCTCGTCGAGCGCCTTGCGCACGGCGGTCAGCTCGGTCTCGGCCTCGGCCCGGGTGTCCGGGTCGTCCATCTCCTCGGCGAGCTCGAAGAGGACGGCGACGTCGTCGATGCGGTTGCGCAGCGCCTCGGCCTTGCGGACCTCGGCCTGGAGGTGCGAGAGCTTGCTCGTGATCTTCTGCGCGGCCTCCGGGTCGTCCCAGAGGGACGGGGCCGCGGCCTGCTCCTCGAGCACGGCGATGTCGGCCCTCAGCTTGTCGAGGTCCAGGACGGCCTCGATCGACGCCATGGTCGAGGAGAGGGACTTCAGTTCTTCGGATACATCGACGACTGCCACGCGTCCAGCGTAACGGCTCCGGGCCCGGAGCCCTACTACGGCCGGGACTCCTGGGACGACTGCTTCGAGTCCTGCGGCGGCGTCGGGGCGTTTCCGGAGGCCATCAGGTAGCCGCCCGCGCCCAGCGCGCCGGCGACCACGGCCGCCGCGACGGCCAGGGTGATCCGCCGCTTGCGGACCGCTCCGGCTCTGTTGCGGGCGGACCCGGGGCGGCGGGCGCCGGCCGGACGCGGCGCGCGGGCGGTGCCGAGGGGGCCGCCGGACAGCTCGTCGGGGGCGGGGACCCGCATGGAGGTGTGGGTGTCCCGGTGGGAGTCGGCGGAGGCGCCGGGGACCAGCGGGACGGCGGCCCGGCGCGGCCGGCCCTCGCCGGGACCGGTGCCGGCGGCCGTGGCGTACGTGTCCTCCTCGTACGGCTCCGGGGCGGCCGGCTCGGCACCCGGCTCGTCCACGTCCAGCGGCGGGATGCCCTTGAGCAGGGGCAGGACGTCCTTGAGGCGGACGGCGAGCTCGGAGGCGCGCAGCCGGGAGGCGGGGGCCTTCGCCAGGCACTGCACGATCAGCTGCCACAGCTCCTCGGGGATGCCGGGCAGCGGCACGACGGTCTCGGTGACGTGGCGGCGCAGGACGGCACCGGGGTGGCCGCCGCCGAACGGGGTGAAGCCCGCGAGCAGCTCGTACAGGACCGTGGCGAGGGCGTAGATGTCGACGGCGGCGCGCGGCGGGAGGCCCTCGACGATCTCGGGGGCGAGGTAGTCGGGGGTGCCGATGATGCGGGTGGCCTTGGTCCGGCCCGGGGTGTCGATCAGCTTGGCGACGCCGAAGTCGGTGAGGAGGGCGGGGTGGGCGCCGCCCGGACCGAGGGGGCCCTCCATGTCGAGGAGGATGTTCTCCGGCTTGACGTCGCGGTGGACGACCCCGGCCGCGTGCGCGGCGGCGAGGGCGTCGGCGACGTCGGCGGCGATGGCGACGGCGGCCTCGGGGGCGAGGCGCCGCTCGCGGTCGAGGCGGGTGCGCAGGTCGGTGCCGCGCACGAGGTCCATGACGAGGGCGAGGTCGTTGCCGTCGACGACGAGGTCGCGGACCTTGACCACCCGGGGGTGGTCGAGGCCGAGCAGGGCGGTCCGCTCCTGGACGAAGCGGCCGACGAGTTCCTGGTCGGAGGCCAGGTCCTCGCGCAGCAGTTTGACGGCGACGGGACCTTCCGGCCCTTCGCCGAGCCACACCGTTCCGGCGCTGCCCCGCCCGAGGATCTGGTGGGCGGTGTAGCGGCTGCCGATGTTCCGTGCCAAGACTGCTCCCTCAGCGGCTGCGGTTCGCGTCAAAGTTACGCGTCCGCGGCGGCAGGACGTCACTTCCGGAGGGAAATCACCCTCCGGAAGTCGATAAATCGGCAGTATTACTGCCCCGTACCGCCGGTAGCACCCCCGCTGGAGCCCGCGCTGTCGCCGATTTTGGAGATCCAGTCGGTGACCGAGGAGATGCCGTCGCCGATGGCCTGCCAGTAGCTCTTGCCCTCGGCGATCCAGCCCTGGAGCGGGGTGAGCTCCCAGATGAGCCAGCCGGCCACCACGAACAGGACGATCATGACCAGGCAGCCCTTGAGACAGCCGAGGCCGGGGATCCGCACCGGGTTGGCGCTGCGGCGCGGCTCGCGCGGCGGACGCGGGGCGCGCGGGGCGGGAGCCTGCGGCGGCGGCTGCGGCGGGGCGTACTGCTGCTGGGGCGGCGCGTACTGCTGGGGCGGGGGCGGCGGAGGCGCGTACTGCTGCCGCTGCGGAGGCTGCTGCTGGTACGGCGCGGGGGCGGGCCGCTGCGGGGCGGGGCGCTGCGGCTGGTGCGGCTGCTGCCGTGCGGGCTGCTGGGGCTGACGCTGGGGGCGGCGGCGCAGCGGGTCCTCGGACGGGTCGAGGTACTGGATCTGCGTCTGCTCGTTGCGGTCGCGGGCGGCGCGCAGCTGGTTCTGCCAGGGGTGCGGGTCCTCGGGCCCGCCCTGCGGCGGCTGTGGCGGCACGGGGGGCATGACGGCGGTCGGGTCGGCGCCGCCTTGGCCGTGCCCGCCGTGCCCGCCCTGGCCGGCGGGGCCGGTGGAGGGCAGGACCGCGGTCGCGTCGGCCGCGCCGGGCGGCGGGCTCGTCGGCATGACACTGGTGGGCGCCGCCGGGTCGTACTGCGCGGCACCGGCGCCGCTGGGCAGCACCTGCGTGGGGTCCGCGGCTCCGGGCGTCACCGGCACCGGCGCGGGCGCCGGGTCCGGGGCGAGGAGCGCGCCGACGCCCTCGGCGGCCTCGATCTGCGCGGGCGAGGCGTGCACGCCGATGCCGGCGGCGACCGTCCGCAGGCCGCGGGCCAGGTTGACCGCGCTGGGCCGCAGGTCGGGGTTCTTGCTGAGGCAGCGTTCGATGACCGTCCACAGGGGGCCGGGGACGGTGGAGGGGCGGCGGGGCTCCTCGCTGAGGTGCCGGTGCAGGACCTCCAGGGCGGTGCCGCCGGCGAACGGAGGCCGGCCGGTGACCAGCTCGTAGAGCAGGATGCCCGCGCCGTAGATGTCGACGGCGGAGGTCTGCGGCCGGCCCTCGGCGGACTCCGGCGCCACGTACGCGGGCGTGCCGACGAACTCGTGGGTGCGGGTGAGGCCGGGCGAGTCGGCGAGACGGGCGATGCCGAAGTCGGTGAGCATCGGGTGCATGCCGCCGTCCCGCTCGGCGAGCAGCACGTTGGCCGGCTTGAGGTCGCGGTGGACGACGCCGTCGGCGTGGCTGGCGGCGAGCGCGTCGGCGATCTGGGCCGTCAGGAGGGCGGCGGCCACGGGGGTGAGCGGCCCGTTCTCCCGGATGTAGCGGTGCAGGTCGGGGCCTTCGACGAGATCCATGACGAGCGCCAGGACGTCCCCCTCCACCACCAGGTCGCGGGTGCGCACGATGTTGGGGTGGGTGAGCCGGAGCAGCACGGACCGCTCGCGCAGGAAGCGCATCACGATGTCCGCGTCGTTGGCCAGCTCCTCCTTGAGGACCTTGATCGCGACGGTCTCCCCGGGCTGGCCGGGGACGGCCGCCTCGGCGCCCGCCGTCTCCCGCTGGCGGGCTCGCCAGACGGTGCCCGTGGCGCCGCGGCCGAGCGGCTCCTCGAGCAGGTACTTGCTGCCGATAGGCCGCACGTCACGCGCTCCCTGCTGATCGTGGTCCTGGGGTCGGTCTGCTGGTCCCCGGGGTCCTTGTCTCTGTTTGTGACCCGTCCGGGTGTCCGACCCACTTTAGTGCCGCCGAACGGGTCACCGGCCGGTTGTCCACAGGCGGATTCCGCTCGCCCGTTCGACTCCGGAGCGGTCCGGGCCGGTGCGGACCGGCCCGGACGGTTCCTGACGGTTCCGGCGGCCCGCGGGCTCCACCCGGCGGGTCGCCCGGCGGACACCGGGTGGACGTCCGGTCCGGGGTCCGCCCGGGGTCCCTGACGTCCGGAACGGTGCCCGGACTTGTCCGGAAGAAGACGCTCCATGAGGCCCTACGGTTGCCGCGCCTTGTGTGCGGCGGCGCACAGGCAGGCGATTTTCCGGCCACCTCCGATCGTTCAAGATCACTTATGGGTGACCCGGGGGCGGGTTGTCGGCGGCAGGTGCGAGGATGCCTCCAGCACGTCGCATCGGTGGGGTCGGGAGCCCCCGCGCCGTGCCGACCTGTACCGGGCGACGCGTCCGTGCCGGGTGGGGGGAGGGACGGGGCGGTTCCCCCTGCCGGGCATCGCGCGCAGAAGGGACCGCTGACGGCGATGCAGATCCGGCTGACCGTCCTCGCGCCGCACGCCGGCCACGGCGCCGGGCGCGCGTGCGACGTGCTCGTCACCGCCCCGCCCGGGACGGCGCTCGCCGCCGTGACATCCGGCCTGGCCGCCGCCGTCACCGGCCCCGACACCCCCGCGTCGAACACGGTCGTGCTGTACGCGGGCGGGGAGCGGCTCGACGCCCGCCGCTGCGTCCTCGGCGAGCCCCCGCTCGTGGACGGCGCCGTCCTCTCGCTCCAGGCCCCGGGCCCGGACGACCGGGTGGACACGGCCGTCGCCGCGCGCCTGCACGTGGTGGCCGGGCCCGACGCGGGCGGGGTCCACCTGCTCCACGGCGGACCGATCAGAATCGGCCGTTCCGTCGACGCCGACGTGCCGCTGGACGACCCCGACGTCTCCCGCGCCCACTGCACGGTCACCGTCGGCGAGGACGGCCGGGTGACCGTCGCGGATCTCGGCTCCACCAACGGCACCACGCTCGACGGCGTGCCCGTCGGACCGCGCCCGGTCCGGCTGCGCCCCGGCGCCCTGCTGCGCCTCGGCGAGTCCGCCCTCCGCCTCACCGGGCCGGGCGAGGACCCGGCCGGTACGGAGACGCGGGCGACCACGCCCGACGGCGAGGGCCATCTGCGGCTCGCCCCCGGTCCCGCCGCGGCCACCGCCGCCCCGCACGGCGGCAGCGGCGGCCCGTGGCCGGGCCCCGGCGGGCACGCGGCGCCCGCCGCGCCTCCCTCGGCCGGCGCCACCCACGGCGGTGCGCGGGGCATCGGACTCACGGAGCCGTACGACGAAAGCCCCGGGCACGCGCGCGAGGAGGGGCCCTCCGAGGGCGACGAGGCCCACGGCGGAGGCCGGCGCCGTTCCGACGCGCCGGCCTCCGCCGGGCGCCCGGCCGCGCGGCGGGGACTCGGCGCCTGGGCGCGCCGCCTGGCGGGGGGCCGCGACGAACCGGCGCCCGCCACCGCCGGTGCTCCGCCGGCCGGGCACGCCCCGGACGGACGGACCGGGCCGGACGCCACCGGTCCCCTGCCCGTCGCCGACACGTGGCCCGACCCGTCGGCCGTCCTCCTCACCGCTCTCGGCCCCGGGCCCCGACTCTGGGAGCGCGGCCGGGACCACGCCGAGGCCCTCGTCGTCCGGCTGGGCACGACCGACCGGGCCGACCTGTCCGGGGTGCCTGTCACCATCGGGCTGCGCGAGGCCGGTTCCCTCGGCCTGGCCGGCCCCGCCGACCGGCTCGCCGGGCTCGCCCGCTCCGTGGTGGCCCAGCTCGCCGCGCTGCACTCCCCCGCCGACCTCGAGATCGTCCTGATCAGCGCCGACCGGAACCGCTCCCTGGAGGAGCGGCGGCGCGCCTGGGGCTGGCTCGGCTGGCTCCCGCACGTCCGCCCGGCGCACGGGCAGGACTGCCGGCTGCTCCTCGCCTACGACCGCGAGCAGGCCCAGGCCCGTACGGCGGAGCTGACCCGGCGCCTGGACGACGGGCCGCTCGGTCCCGGCTGGCCCAGCGCCGACCGCACGGCCGTCGCGGAGGCCGCCGCCCGGTACGACGGGCCCGCGACGGTCGTGGTCGTCGACGGCGACCCCGGTTCCTCGGCGCTGCGCGAGACCGTCGCCCGGCTCGCCGGGGCCGGCGCCGCGGCCGGCATCCACCTGATCTGCCTCGCCGAGGCGCCCTCCGCCTCGCCCGTCTCCCCCGTGGCCGCCACGTACGAGACGGCCTGCGCGGCCTCCCTCGCCTTCCGCGAGTGCGGGGCCGCCGTCCTGCTCAGCGGGGACGTGGCCACGGCGCTGCGGCTGCTGCGCACCACGGGCGGGCGGGCCGCCGGCCACGGCACGGTCGGAGTCGTCGACGCGGTGTCCGTCGCCTGGGCGGAGCGCTTCGGGCGCGCGCTCGCCCCGCTGCGCACCGACGCGGCCGCGACGCCGAACGGCCGGGCCGCCGCGCTGCCGCCCTCCGCCCGGCTCCTCGACGAACTCGGGCTCGCCCGGGCCACCCCCGCGTCCCTGATGGCCCGCTGGGCCTCCGCCGGCGAGGGCACCGCCGTCCTCGGCGCCGGCCCGCGCGGGCCGCTCTCCCTGGACCTCACCCAGGAGGGCCCGCACCTCCTCATCGAGGGCCCGGCCGGCAGCGGCCGCACGGAGCTGCTCCGCTCGATCGCCGCCTCCCTCGCCGCCTCCGCCCGACCCGACCGGCTCGGCCTGTTCCTGGTCGACGGCGCGGGCGGCGAGCGCGGCGAGGGTCTCGCGGCCTGTACGGAGCTGCCGCACGTCACCGAGCACCTGGTGGCCTCGGACCCGGTGCGGATGCGGGAGTTCGCGCAGGCGCTGGGGGCGGAGCTGAAGCGGCGGGCGGAGATCCTCGGCGAGGGCGGCTTCGCCGAACGGCGGACCGCCCGGGCGGTGGTCGGCCAGCGCGTCCCGAGCGCGGCGGAATCGGTCCCCCAGGGCGCCCGCGCGAGCGTGCGCCTCCCCGACCCCACGGACCTCGCCGACCGCCCCAGCGGCCGCACCCTCCGCACGGGTGACGGCCCGGTCGGCTCCCTCCCGTCCCCCCGCCACGGCGACGGCCGCGCCGCCTCGCGGGACGCCGACCCGACGACGGGCCGCCGGCCGTACCCCGCCGTCGACGCCCTGGAGAGCCGCGCGAGCGGCCGGACCCCGTACCCGGACAGCCCGTACCCGGGGACGGACCAGCTGTCCGGCCGGGCCGGCGGGCGCGCCCCGTCCCCCGGCGCGGAACGCGCCGAGAGCCGTGCCGGCACGCGCTCCCCCTACCCCGGCGCCGACGACCTCGACGCGCGCGGGAGCGGGCGCGTGGGGCGGCCCGGCGACACCGACCCGGGCAGCCGCGCGAGCGGCCGCACGCCGTACCCCGGTACGGAGTACGGCGACAGCCGGCCGAGCGGGCGCACCCCGTACCCGGGTGCCGACGACCTCGACGCGCGCGGGAGCGGGCGCGTGGCCCGTCCGGCCGGTCGTGACCTCGATCCGCGGCCCGATGGCCGAGTGCACCGGGCCGGGGACGGGACGCTGCCCGAGCGGACCAGTGGGCGGACGCTCCGGGTCGGTGACGACGACGTCGACGGGCGGGCCGGTGGGCGCGGGGCGCGGGGGGCCGTGGACGGTTTCCTGGGCGAGACGCCCAGTGGGCGCCTGCCGCGCCGCAGCGGCGGGCTCGACGCCCCGTCGAGCGGACGGACCCTGCGCGTCGGCGCCGGGGAGCCCGTGATCCCGCGCCCGGCGGGCCCCGAGTCCCCCCGTGTCCCGCACGCCCAGGCCCAGGTGCCGTCCCCCGCCCCGGAGCAGGTGCAGGCACCGGCGGCGGTGGGCCCGCTGCCGCGTCTCGTCGTCCTGGTGGACGACTTCGACGCCCTGGTCGCACCGGCGCTCGGCGCGCCCGGCCGTCCGGCGGCGGGTTCCGTCGTACGGGCGCTGGAGGCCGTGGCCCGGAGTGGCGAGCGCCTCGGTGTGCACCTCGTCGTGACCTCCGCCCGTCCCGACCGGACCGCCGACACGGAGCTGGCCCACGGCGCCCGGCTCCGGATCGTGCTCGACCCGCCGCCGGTGGTGCCCGGTCCGGACGTTCCGGCGCCCGGGCGGGGCCGCCTCGGCCACCCCGACGGCCGGGTGACCCCGTTCCAGACGGGCCGGGTGACGGGGCGGATCCCGCGCACGGCGACGCTCCGCCCGACCGTCGTCCCGCTGGAGTGGGAGCGGATGGGCGATCCGCCGACCCGGCGCCCGGTCCGCGAGCTGGGCAACGGCCCGACGGACCTGGCCCTCCTGGCGAGCGCGCTGGAACGGGCGGCGCGCTCGGTGGAGGCCGCGCCCGTACCACCCCTCACGCACGCGTGACCCGGTCCGGGGCCCGGCGGCCCGGCACCCGCCGCGCCCCGGACCGCCGGGCCCCGGCCGCCCACCGGCCGCCCACCGCCCCTGCGGCCTGACCTCACGTCACGAGCCAGTCACGATCACCCGGGAGACCCCGAAGGCGGTATTGCGGGCTCCGGCGCCCCGGCGTAGACCTGTCGGCACGTACAGCGACGCGCACGACAGAGACGGGGCAGCAATGCGTACAACTCTTCGTCCACGCACACGATTCGGCGCCCTCACGGCCGTCACGGCCGTCACCGCGCTCGTCCTCACCGCCTGCGGCGGCGGGGGATCGACGGACGCCGGCCCGAGCGCGGGCCCCACCGGGGCCTTACCGCTGAAGGGCGAGAAGATCGAGGTGGCGGCCGTCTGGACGGGCCCCGAGCAGGAGAACTTCTCCAAGGTGCTGAAGGAGTTCGAGAAGCGGACGGGCGCGACCGTCACCTTCGTGCCCGCCCAGGATCCCATCGTGAACTTCCTCGGGACGAAGATCGCCGGTGGTTCGCCGCCGGACGTGGCGATGCTGCCGCAGGTCGGCGCCATCCGGCAGGCCGCGGCCCAGAAGTGGATCAAGCCGGTGGGGCCGGAAGGGCGGCGGGCCCTCGAAGCGAACTACTCGCGCGGCTGGCGGGAGCTGGGCACGGTGGACGGCACCCCGTACGGGGTGTACTTCAAGGCCGCCAACAAGTCCCTGGTCTGGTACAACACCGCGGCCTTCGACAACGCGGGCGCCACCGAGCCGAAGACGTGGAAGGAGTTCCTGTCCACGGCCGAGACGATCTCGGCCTCCGGCGTCACCCCGGTCTCGGTCGGCGGCGCGGACGGCTGGACGCTCACCGACTGGTTCGAGAACGTCTACCTCTCGCAGGCGGGCCCGGAGAAGTACGACCAGCTGGCCAAGCACGAGATCAAGTGGACCGACCCCTCCGTCGCCGCCGCCCTGAAGACGCTCGCCGAACTGTTCGGCCGCCCGGAGCTGCTCGCGGGCGGGACGAGCGGGGCGCTCCAGACCGAGTACCCGGCCTCGGTGACGCAGACGTTCACGGGCGGCGACCGGCCGAAGGGGGCGATGGTGTTCGAGGGGGACTTCGCCGCCGTCAACATCGCCCAGACCGAGGCGAAGATCGGTACGGACGCGAAGGTCTTCCCGTTCCCGGCGGTCGAACCGGGCGCGGCGCCCGTGGTGACGGCGGGCGACGCGGCCGTGGCCCTGAAGGACACCAAGGGGGCGCAGGCCCTGCTGGCGTTCCTGGCCTCGCCGGACGCGGCGCGGATCTGGGCGGCCGAGGGCGGTTTCCTCTCGCCGAACAAGAACCTGGACCCGGCCGCCTACCCGAACGACGTCCAGCGGGAGATCGCGAAGGCGCTGATCGGGGCCGGTGACGACTTCCGCTTCGACATGTCGGACCAGATGCCGCAGTCGTTCGGCGGCACTCCCGGGAAGGGCGAGTGGAAGGCACTCCAGGACTTCCTGAAGAACCCGAGGGACGTCGCGGGGACCCAGGCGCGCCTGGAGGCGGAGGCGGCGAAGGCGTACCGGGCCGCGGCCCCGCAGAGCTGAGGCGCGGGCCATGGCACGCGTGAACGGCGGCCGGCGCGGGAGCACCACCGTCGCGGCGGTGTTCCTGCTGCCCGCCGTCCTGCTCCTCGGCGCGCTCGTCGTCTACCCGATCGGGTACTCCCTCCAGCGCTCGTTCTTCGACCGCTCCGGCGGGGTCTTCGTCGGTCTGGACAACTACCTGGCCCTCGTCACGGACGAGTCGCTGCGGACGGCCGTCCGCAACAACCTGGTGTGGCTGGTGGTGGCCCCCGCGGTGGCCACCGCCCTCGGCCTGGTCTTCGCCGTGCTGACCGAGCGGGTCCGCTGGGGGACGGCGTTCAAGCTGGTCGTCTTCATGCCGATGGCGATCTCGATGCTGGCCGCGGGGATCATCTTCCGGCTGGTGTACGAGCAGGATCCGGACCGCGGGATCGCCAACGCGGTCTGGGTCGGCGTCCACGACACCTTCGCGGAGGCCTCCGTCTTCCCGCGGGCCCGTCCGCTGCCCGTGCACCCGCTGGAAGCGGCGGGCGGCGGGGCGTACGTGACGAAGGATCCGGTACGGGCCGGGGTGCCGGTGCTCCTCCCGCTGGTCGGGGTGGCGCCGGGCCGGATGCCGGAGGAGGCGCGGCCGGCGCGCGCCCCGGGCGCCGAGGACGGCGGCCCGGCGGCGGACCGGATCACCGGGACGGCCTGGCTGGACTTCACCCGGGGCGGCGGCGGAAAGCCGAACCGCGTCGACCCGGCCGAGAAGGGGCTCGCGGGGCTGCGGATCGAGGCGGTACGGGACGGGAAGGTGGTCGCCACGGCCACGGCGGGTGCCGACGGCACCTTCGAGCTGCCCGCGGACCGCGCGGACGGAGCCGTCCTGCGTCTGCCCGCCGACAACTTCCGTGAGCAGTACAACGGCGTGGAGTGGCTCGGTCCGTCGCTGGTGACCCCGGCGGTGATCGGCGCGTACGTGTGGATGTGGGCCGGGTTCGCGATGGTGCTGATCGGGGCGGGGCTCGCGGCCGTTCCGCGCGAGCTGCTCGAAGCGGCCCGGGTGGACGGGGCGAACGAGTGGCAGGTGTTCCGCCGGATCACGGTGCCGCTGCTCGCGCCGGTCCTCGGGGTCGTCCTGGTCACGCTGATGATCAATGTGCTGAAGATCTTCGACCTGGTCTTCGTGATCGCGCCGGGTTCGGCCCAGGACGACGCGAACGTGCTGGCGCTCCAGCTGTACCGGTCGTCCTTCGGAACGGACGCGGACCTGGGGGTGGGATCGGCGATCGCGGTGGTCCTGCTGCTCCTGGTGCTGCCGGTGATGGTGCTCAACATCCGTCGCATGCGAAGGGAGGCCCGCAGGTGAGGCCGTCGACGTCGCTCGCCACCCGGATCGCCGCCCGTACGGCCGGCGGCGCGGTGCGCGCCTTCCTGCTCCTGACCGGTCTGTTCTGGCTGCTGCCGACGGTGGGGCTGCTGCTGTCGTCGCTCCGTTCGCCGTCGGACATCGCGGAGAGCGGCTGGTGGCAGGTGTTCGCGGCCCCGGCGCAGCTGACCACGGAGAACTACGCCCGGCTGCTGACGAACGAGACGTTCACGGGCTCGCTGCTGTCGACGGTCATGATCACCGTTCCGTCCACGCTCCTGGTCCTGGTCATCGGTTCGTTCGCCGGCTACGCCTTCGCGTGGCTGGAGTTCCCGGGCCGCGACTGGTGGTTCCTGGGGGTGGTCGCGCTGCTGGTGGTGCCGGTGCAGGTGGCGCTGATCCCGGTGTCGAAGCTGTTCGGGGCGGTCGGGCTGTTCGAGACGACGGCGGGGGTGGTGCTGTTCCACACGGCCTTCGGCCTGCCGTTCGCGGTGTTCCTGCTGCGGAATTTCTTCGCGGAGATCCCACGCGAGCTGCTGGAGGCGGCCCGGCTCGACGGCGCGGGCGAGATCCGGCTGTTCACGCGCGTGGTGCTGCCGCTGGGCGGCCCGGCCATCGCCTCGCTGGGAATCTTCCAGTTCCTGTGGGTGTGGAACGACATGCTGGTGGCCCTGATCTTCGCGGACTCCCAGTCCCCACCGATCACGGTGGCCCTCCAGCAGCAGGTCCGCCAGTTCGGCAACAACGTGGACGTCCTGGCCCCGGGAGCCTTCCTGTCGATGGTCGTCCCGCTGGTCGTCTTCTTCGCCTTCCAGCGCCAGTTCGTCTCGGGCGTGATGGCGGGCGCGGTGAAGTAGGGCGCTCCGCAGGTACGGCCGCGGTGGCGGCGCTCGGGCGTCACCCCGCCCGGAGCGCCGCCACCGCCGCGCGCGCGAGCTCGTCCACGTACCCCTCGGGCAGTTCGGTGCGGACGACGGCGAGGCGCCAGTAGAGGGGGCCGAGGACGAGGTCGAGGGCGCGTGCCGGGTCGCTTCCGTCGGGGAGGTCGCCGCGCGCGACGGCCTCGTGGACGATCCGGGCGACGACTCCCTGCCGCCCGTCGAGGAGGGCCGCCCGGAGGGCGTCGGCGATCTCCGGGTTCCTGGCGGCTTCGACGAGCAGGTCCGGGACGACCCGCGACGCGACGGGGTGGCGCAGGGCCTGCGCGGCGACCTCGAGGAGCGCGCGCACGTCGTCGTGGAGGCTGCCGGTGGCGGGGGCGGGCATGCCCTGTTCGGCGACGGCGCCGACGAGGTCGAGGACGAGGGAGAGCTTGGACTTCCAGCGCCGGTAGACGGCGGTCTTGCCGACGCCGGCGCGGCGCGCGATGCCCTCGATCGACATCCGGGCGAACCCGACGGCCGCGAGTTCTTCGAAGACGGCGGCGCGGATGGCCTCGGTGACGTCCTCGCGGAGCACGGCGGCTCCGGCGGGGGCGCGTCGGGGGGGCGGGGTGCTCATACGCGCATCCTAACCAACACCATCGTCACGACGATACGGTTGCGTTCCGTCGTATCCACACTCTAGCCTCCACGTAGCGACGATACGGTTCCGTCCCGTCGCCAGTGGTGTCCGTGCCCCTCCGCCGGAGCCACTCCGCGCCGATCCCGTCCGTCGGCGGCCGACGCCCCGCCCCGTCAGCGGCTGCCCGCGCCCGCCCTCCTCGAAAGCGGCCCCATGACCTCGACCCTCGCCCCCCGGCCGTACACCCCACCCGTCCCGCCCGGAGCCCCGGCCGCGATCCCCGCCGAGGACCTCGGTGCACTCGCCCGCCGCCACGGCCTCTCCGTCAGCGGAGCCCGTCCGCCGCTCGGCACGTACGTCCGCCGGCTCTGGTCCCGCCGCTCCTTCATCACCGCCCTCGCGACCGCCCGCCTGACCGCCCAGTACAGCCAGGCACGCCTCGGCCGGCTCTGGCAGCTGATGACCCCGCTCCTCAACGCCGCCGTCTACTACCTGATCTTCGGCGTCCTGATGAACACCCGGCACGGGGTCCCCGACTACGTCCCGTTCCTGATCACCGGCGTCTTCGTGTGGACCTTCACCGCCGACACGGTGCTGAGCGGGACACGGGCGATCAGCGGCAATCCCGGCCTGGTGCGCGCCCTGCACTTCCCCCGCGCGGCCCTGCCGCTCTCCCTCGCCCTCCAGAAGCTCCAGCAGCTGCTGCTCTCACTCGCCGCGCTCGTCCTGATCCTCCTGTGTTGCGGCCAGTTCCCGGCCCCGAGCTGGCTGCTCGCCGTGCCGGCCCTCCTGCTCCAGGCGCTGTTCAACACGGGCGTCGCCCTGGTGATGGCACGGCTCGCCGCCCGCATCCCGGACATCGCCCAGCTCATGCCGTTCGTGCTCCGGACCTGGATGTACGCCTCGGGGGCCATGTGGTCCATCCAGAACCTGGCGCACAGCGGCCGCTTCCCCGAGCCCGTCGTCCGCGCCCTGCAGTGCAATCCGGCGGCCCTCTTCATCGACCTCATGCGTTTTGCGCTCATCGACAGCTACGGGGCGGCGCAGCTCCCGCCGCACGCCTGGGCGCTCGCCGCCGGCTGGGCGCTCGTGGTCTTCACGGGTGGGTTCCTGTGGTTCTGGCAGGCGGAGGAGACGTACGGCCGTGGCTGAGGCACCGAGGATTCCGACCGTCGTCGTGGACGACGTGCACGTCTCGTACACCGTGCACGGAGGAGGGGCCGGCCACAGGCTGGGAGGCCGGGGAACCGCCGGTGGTCTCGCCCGGCTGCTGGGCGGTCGCCGTCCGGTGCCGACGGGCCGCCGGGTGCACGCCGTCAGGGGGGTGAGCTTCGTGGCGTACCAGGGAGAGGCGATCGGCCTGATCGGTTCGAACGGCTCGGGCAAGTCCACCCTGCTGAAGGCCGTCGCGGGCCTCCAGCCCGTCGAGCGCGGCCGGATCCACACCCGGGGGCAGCCCGCGCTGCTCGGCGTCAACGCGGCGCTGATGAACGAACTGACCGGCGAGCGGAACGTGATCCTGGGCGGCCTCGCCATGGGCATGAGCCGGGCGGAGATCCGGGAGCGCTACGACGACATCGTGGAGTTCTCCGGCGTCAACGAGAAGGAGGACGCGATCTCGCGCCCCCTGCGGACGTACTCCTCCGGCATGGCCGCCCGGCTGCGGTTCTCCCTCGCCGCCGCCCGGAGTCACGACGTGCTCCTCATCGACGAGGCCCTGGCGACGGGCGACGCCCCCTTCCAGCGCCGCAGCCGGCGGCGGATCGACGAGCTGCGGGCGGAGGCGGGGACCGTCTTCCTGGTGAGCCACGCGCACGCCACCATCAGGGAGACCTGCGGGCGGGCCCTGTGGCTGGAGGCGGGGACGCTGCGGATGGACGGACCGGCCGAGGAGGTCGTGGCGGCGTACGAGGCCTTCACCTCGGGCGGTGCCTGAGCCGCGCGGCGGCGGTCGGTGTTCACCGGTACGGGCGACCACAAAGGGGAGAAACCCCCTGTATCGGACTACGGTCGGAGGGTGACGACCGAGCAGCCCCACCCCCCGCCGTCCGGCAGCGCTCCCCCGTCGCCCGGGAGCGCTCCTCCGCCCCGCTCCGGCAGCACTCCCCCGCCGCCGCGCCTGACCCGATCGCCCTTCGAGTCGGAGACCTTCACCTCGGCCACCTTCGTCACGGTCGGGAACGGTCCCCTCCTCGCGCTCGCCGCCGTCTGGCTCATCACCCGCGCGGGGATGCTGCTGCTCCTGCTCAAGGACAGTCTGGGGATCGGCGGGGTGGGCCGGGAGGTGTACCTGCTCTACCGGCACTGGTACGGGCAGTTCGCCGACGGTTCCTTCCCCGTGGGCGACCCGGCGTGGCAGTACCCGCCCGGTGCCGGGCTCGTCATCATGTCGCCCGGAGTCCTGCCCTGGCTCAGCTACTTCCAGGCCTTCGTCGTCCTCACCCTCCTCGCCGACGCGCTCGTCGCGCTCGCCCTGACCCACGCCGACCAGGAGCGCCTCACGCACGGCGCCTGGGTGTGGGTCTGCGGCCTTCCCCTGCTGCTCCACGTGCCCCTCGCGCGGTACGACGTGCAGGTCACCGCCCTCGCCGTCCTCGCCCTGCTCGCGCTGAAACGGCCCCGGTCCCGTGCCGCGCACCGGATCGGCGGGGCGCTCGCCGGGCTCGGTGCCCTGGTGAAGGTGTGGCCGCTGCTCACCCTGATCGGCACCCCCCGGGGCCGTACCTCCCGGGAGGCGTGGACCGCCGCCGCCGTCACCGCCGGCGCGCTCCTCACCGTCCTCACCCTGTCCTTCACCGGCCCGCTCACCTTCCTGCGCGGGCAGGGCGACCGGGGCGTCCAGATCGAGTCGCTCGGCGGTACGGCCCTGGCGCTGGCCCGCGCCACCGGCGTCTGGTCCGGCACGGTCGACCTGCGCCACGGGGCCCTCGAGTACATCGGCCCGTACGTCTCGACCTTCGGGCACCTCTCGCTGCTGCTGACCGTCGTCACCTGCGGCTGGCTGCTGCTGTGGCGGCTGCGGGCCCGGCACTGGACCCCGGCGACGCCCCTGGACGCGGCCCTCGCCGCCGTCCTGCTGCTCACCGTCACCAGCCGGGTGCTCAGCCCCCAGTACATGGTCTGGCTGCTCGGGCTCGGCGCCGTCTGCCTGACCTCCCGGGCGACCGTGATGCGTCCGGTGGTGCTGCTGCTCCTGACGGCGGCGGCGCTCAGCTCCCTCGCGTACCCCGTGCTCTACGCCGACGTGATCGCCGGCACCCTGCCGGGCCTCGCCGTCCCCGCGCTCCGCAACGCCCTGCTCCTGGCGGCGGCCCTGCTCGCCGCCCGCCGGCTGTGGACCTCCACGGTCACCCCGGAGCCCGAACCGGCCGACGCGGAATGACACGGGGCCCCGCCGGACAACCTCCGGCGGGGCCCCGTGGCGGTACGTCCTAGCTGTGGGTACGGAGCAGGGTGCGCATGGTCCGCATCGCCACCGACAGGTTCGCCAGGTCGAAGGTGTCCGAGCCCTGGATCTCCTCCAGGGTCGTCCGGGCGCGGCCCAGGATGGCCGCGTTCTTGTCCTCCCAGGCCTTGAACCGCTCCTCCGGCGTGGCGGAGTCGTCGCCCGCCGCCAGCACGTCGGAGGTGAGGGCCGCGTGGGCCGCGAAGAGGTCCTCGCGGATCGAGGCACGGGCCATGGACTGCCAGCGGTCGCTGCGCGGCAGCTCGATGATCCGGTCCATCAGGTCCGTGATCCGCAGCCGGTCGGCCAGGTCGTAGTAGACCTCGGCCACCGCCAGGGCCTCCGTGCCGGAGCGGTCCGCGATCGCCACGATGTCGAGGATCGGGAAGGCGGAGGAGAACCCGGCGACGCGCAGCGCCAGCTCCTCCGGCACGCCGACCTCGGTCAGCTCGTCCAGGATCGACTGGTACCACTCCAGGTCCGCGCCGCGCAGCAGCTGCGGCAGCTGCGCCCAGACCCGCTCCACGCGCTCGGCGAAGAAGTCGATGGTCTCGCCGATCCGCAGCGGCTGCGGCCGGTTGTTGAGCAGCCAGCGGGTGCCGCGCTCGACGAGGCGCCGCGAGTGCAGCCGCATCCGGGTCTGGACGTCGGCCGGGACCCGGTTGTCGAGGTTCTCGACGGCGTCCCAGACCTGGCTGAGCCGGAAGATGGCCCGGGCGGCGGTCTGCGCCCGCACGATCTCCTCGATCGACGCGCCGGTCTCCTCGCGGAGGCGGTGCAGGAACGTCGAGCCACCGGTGTTCACGGTGTCGTTGACCAGGACCGTGGTGATGATCTCGCGGCGCAGCGCGTGACCGTCGATGGCCTCGGGGAACTTCTCGCGCAGCAGCGTCGGGAAGTACGCGTGCAGCAGCTCGCGCAGGTACGGGTCGTCCGGCAGCTCCGTACCGATCAGCTCGTCGGCCACCGTGATCTTGGTGTAGGCGAGCAGGACGGCGAGCTCCGGCTGGCTCAGGCCCTTGCCGCTGTTGAGGAGCTCGCGGATCTGCCGGTCGTTCGGCAGGAACTCCAGGCCGCGGTCGAGGGCCCCGTCGCGTCCCAGGCGGCGCATGAACCGCTGGTGGGCGTGGAGCAGGGACGGGGACTGCTCGACGGCGTTGGCCAGGGCCACGTTCTGCGCGTAGTTGTTGCGCAGGACGAGCGTGCCGACCTCGTCGGTCATCTCCGCGAGGATCTTGTTGCGCTGCTTGACGGTCATGTCGCCCTCGGCGACGAGCCCGTTGAGCAGGATCTTGATGTTGACCTCGAGGTCGGAGGTGTTGACGCCGGCGCTGTTGTCGATGGCGTCGGTGTTCACCTTGCCGCCGGTGCGGGCGAACTCGATGCGGCCCAGCTGGGTCGCCCCGAGGTTGCCGCCCTCGCCGATGACCTTGGCCCGCACGTCCTGGCCGTCGACGCGGATGGCGTCGTTGGCCTTGTCGCCGACGTCCGCGTGGGACTCCGTGGAGGCCTTGACGTACGTGCCGATGCCGCCGTTCCACAGCAGGTCGACGGGGGCCCGCAGGATCGCCTTCATCAGCTCGGCGGGGGTCATCTTGGTGACGCCGTCCTCGATGCCGAGGGCGGCCCGCATGTGCGCGTTGACCGGGATCGACTTGGCGCTGCGCGGGAAGACGCCGCCGCCCGCGGAGATGAGGGAGGTGTCGTAATCGGCCCAGGAGGAGCGGGGCAGCTCGAACAGGCGGCGGCGCTCGGCGTACGAGACGGCCGCGTCCGGGTTCGGGTCGACGAAGATGTGGCGGTGGTCGAACGCGGCCACCAGTCGGATGTGCTCGGAGAGCAGCATGCCGTTGCCGAACACGTCGCCGGACATGTCACCGACGCCGACGACGGTGAAGTCCTCGGTCTGGGTGTCGTGGCCGAACTCGCGGAAGTGGCGCTTGACCGACTCCCAGGCGCCGCGGGCGGTGATGCCCATGCCCTTGTGGTCGTAGCCGGCCGAGCCGCCGGAGGCGAAGGCGTCGCCGAGCCAGAAGCCGTACGACTCCGCGACGCCGTTGGCGATGTCGGAGAAGGTGGCGGTGCCCTTGTCGGCGGCGACGACGAGGTAGGTGTCGTCCTCGTCGTGGCGGACGACGTCGAGCGGCGGCACGACCTCGCCCGCGACGAGGTTGTCGGTGATGTCGAGCAGGGCGGAGATGAACGTCTTGTACGCGGCGACGCCCTCGGCCAGCCAGGCGTCCCGGTCCACGGACGGGTCCGGGAGCTGCTTGGCGACGAAGCCGCCCTTGGCGCCGACGGGCACGATGACGGTGTTCTTCACCATCTGCGCCTTGACCAGGCCGAGGATCTCGGTACGGAAGTCCTCGCGGCGGTCGGACCAGCGCAGGCCGCCTCGGGCGACCTTGCCGAAGCGCAGGTGGACGCCCTCGACGCGCGGCGAGTACACCCAGATCTCGAAGGCGGGGCGCGGGGCCGGCAGGTCCGGGATGGCCTGCGGGTCGAACTTCATCGACACGTAGGCGTGCGGGGTGCCGTCGGCGGCCTTCTGGAAGAAGTTCGTCCGCAGGGTCGCCTTGATGACGGTGAGGAAGGAGCGCAGGATGCGGTCCTCGTCCAGGCTCGCGACCTGGTCGAGGGCGCCGTCCAGCTCCTCCAGGATGCCGTCGGTCAGTTCGGTGCCGGCGCGCTGGCGCTCCGGGGCCATCCGGGCCTCGAAGAGGGAGACGAGCAGCCGGGTGGTGTGGACGTTGTTGCGGAGGGTGTCCTCCATGTAGTCCTGGCTGAACGTCGAACCGGCCTGGCGCAGGTACTTGGCGTAGGCGCGCAGCACCATCGCCTGCCGCCAGGTGAGCCCGGCGGACAGGACGAGCGAGTTGAAGTTGTCGTTCTCGGCCGCGCCGGTCCAGGTGGCGGCGAAGGCCTCCTGGAAGCGCTCGCGGGCGTCGTCGCCGAGGTAGTCGCCGCCGTTGCCGAGGGAGACGGGCATCCGCAGGCCGAAGTCGTAGATCCAGGCCTTGCGGGTGCGGTCGGCGCCGCGCAGCTCGTACGGCCGCTCGTCGGTGACCTCGACGCCGAGCCGGTTGAGGACCGGGAGCACGGCGGACAGCGAGATCGGGTCGCCGACCTTGTAGACCTTGAAGCGGCGCTCGCCCGGCGCGGCACCGACCGGCTCGTAGAGGGAGAGCGCGAAGTCCTTGCCGCTCTGGGCGAGGGCCTCGAGGTGGACGAGGTCGGAGACGGCGGCGCGCGGCGAGTGGTCGGCCTTGTAGCCCTCGGGGAAGGCGTTGCCGTAACGGCGCAGCAGCTCGGCGGCGCGCTCCTCGCCGCACTCGGCGTTGAGGGCCTCGCCGAAGCCGTCCGACCACGAGCGGGCGGCGTCGACCAGCCGGGACTCGATGCGGTCGACGTCGGCGTCGGTGAGCTTGGCGAGTTCGGTGCCGGGCTCGACGCGGACGACGAAGTGGAGGCGGGAGAGGATCGACTCGGTGTTCCAGGCGGTGAAGTCGACGCTGGTGCCGCCGAGCTCCTCCTTGAGGATCTCGATGATCCGCAGCCGGACCCGGGTGGTGTAGCGGTCGCGCGGCAGGTAGACGAGGGCCGAGTAGTAGCGGCCGTACTCGTCCTGGCGCAGGTAGAGCCGCAGCCGGCGCCGCTCCTGGAGGTACAGGACGCTGGTGACGATGGCCTGGAGCTGGTCGACCGGGGTCTGGAACAGCTCGTCGCGCGGGTACGTCTCCAGGATCTGGAGCAGGTCGCGGCCGTCGTGGCTGTTGGGCGAGAAGCCGGCGCCGTCCAGGACCTCCTGGACCTTGCGCTTGACGACCGGGACGCGGCGGACGGACTCGGTGTAGGCGGCGGAGGAGAAGAGGCCGAGGAAGCGGCGCTCGCCGACGACGTTGCCGTTGGCGTCGAACTTCTTCACGCCGATGTAGTCGAGGTACGAGGGGCGGTGCACGGTCGCCCGGCTGTTCGCCTTCGTCAGGATGAGCAGCTTGTGCTCACGCGCCTTCGCGCGGGCGTCGGCGGGCAGCCGGCTGAAGGACGGCGAGACGGGGTGGGCGTGGTGGCCCTGGTCGTCGCCGCTGTGGTGCGGGTCGGAGCGCAGGATGCCGAGGCCGGTGCCGGGCACGGCGGCCAGGGCGTCGCCGTCGACCAGCTCGTACTCGCGGTAGCCGAGGAAGGTGAAGTGGTCGTCGGCGAGCCAGCGCAGCAGCTCGCGGGCCTCTTCCACCTCGGTGGGGCGCAGGTCGGAGGCGGTGGGCTCGTCGGGCAGGCCGTCGGCGATGCGCAGCGCGGCGTCGCGCATCTTCTCCCAGTCCTCGACGGTCTCGCGGACGTCGGAGAGGACGCGCAGCAGGTCGGAGGTGATCTGCTTGAGGTCGGCGCGGTCGGTCTCGCGGTCGATCTCGACGTGGATCCAGGACTCGGTGAGCACGTCGTGGGGGCGCTCGGCGGGCTGGGCGGTCAGGACCTCGATGAGGCGGCCGGTGACATCACGGCGGACGAGGACCTGCGGGTGGATCACGACGTGGATGCCGCGGCCCTGGCGGGACAGCTCGTTGGTGACGGAGTCGACGAGGAAGGGCATGTCGTCGGTGACGACCTCGACGACGGAGTGGCTGCTGGTCCAGCCGTTCTCCTCCACCGTCGGGGTGTGGACGCGGACGCTGGCAGTGCCCTGGGGCCGGTTCTCGGCGAGCCGGTAGTGCGAGAGCGCGGCGCCGAAGACGTCCACCGGGTCACGGTCGGTGAGGTCCTCGGGCGCGGTGTGCAGGTAGTAGCGCTGGAGGTAGTCGAGCACGGTGTCCCGGTCCGGGCGCTCCCCGCCCTCGGAGCCCGTCGGAAGTCGCCCCCCGACCGGGCTGTGCTCAGCTACCCGAGCGGCCCTTTCGAGCAGCTCGGCCTTGGCTTCGTCCAGCTTGGTCTGCATGTCCTCTGACTCCTGGTCGCGCGCCGTTGCGTGACGTCGGTGGAAGGAAGGGCACAACGCCACGACGCGGTGATTCCGGTCGGTGTCGACGGTATGCCCGATGAGAGATGCCCGGGTCGTTATCGGCCATACAGCGCGGCCCGCCCGGACGGAAAGGATCGGCGAACGCACGGGCGGCCCGGCCGCTTCCGCGGGCCGGGCGGCAGCCGGGGGCTGCGTTGCCCCCTCGGCGTATCGCGCTGATCACGGGAAAAGCCTATCGCTCCCGCCCCCCGGATCGTCATGAGCCGTATGTGTACAAAAGTGCGAGGGGAAGTTTGACGTTCTGGACAGCGACACAGGGTGGTCTTGGCAGGGCGGGCCGCACGCGGGAGCGTGGACCCGGCACGAGGAACGGCTGGGAGCCGGGACCGCGGCGCGGGGACCGGGCACGGCCGGCCGACCAACGGAGATCCGGGAGACGCCATGGCGAAGATCTTGATCGTGACCGGTGACGCGGCGGAGTCGCTGGAGGTGCTGTACCCGTACCAGCGGCTGCTGGAGGAGGGGTACGAGGTCGACATCGCGGCCCCGTCCCGCAAGCGGCTCCGGTTCGTGGTGCACGACTTCGAGCCGGGCTTCGACACGTACACCGAGAAGCCGGGCTACACCTGGCCGGCGGACCTGGCGTTCTCGGAGGTGGACCCGAGCGCGTACGTGGCCGTGGTGATCCCGGGCGGCCGGGCGCCCGAGTACCTGCGCAACGACCCGGAGCTGCGGAAGATCCTGAAGTCGTTCTTCGACGCGGACAAGCCGGTGGCGCAGATCTGTCACGGTCCTCTCCTGACGGCTGCGGTCGGCGGCCTGGAGGGCCGCCGGGTCACCGCGTACCCGGCACTGGAGCTGGACATGCAGGCTGCGGGGGCGGCGTTCCGCGACACGGAGGCCGTGGTGGACGGCCTGCTGGTCTCCTCCCGCGCCTGGCCGGACCACCCGGTGTGGATGCGCGAGTTCCTGAAGGTGCTGCGCGCGAAGGGCTGAGAGGCGGGGGCCGCCGGGGCGCGGCCGGCGGGGGACGGGGCGGGGGCGCGGGCGCCTCAGACCAGCTCCTCCGCCACGGCCACGGCCTCCTCCAGCGAGTCGACCACCGGCACGCCCACCCGCTCCAGGGAGGCCCGGCTGTGCGAGCCACCGGTGAACAGCACGGCCCTCGCGCCCACGTGCGCCGCCGCGTACGCGTCGTCCGCGGCGTCCCCGATGACGACCACCCGCTCCGCCGGGACGTCACGCAGCGCCGTCAGGTGGCGCACCATGTGCCCGGCCTTGCCGTCCGTGGACCGGTCGGTCCGCCCGTCCACGCGGAGGAACCGCTCGGCGATCCCGTGCCGGCGGACGAGCGGGACGAGGTCGGTGTGGGGCGCGAGCGAGAGCAGCGACTGGGTGAGACCGGAGGCCTGGCGCGCGGCGAGCAGCTCGGCGGCGCCGGGGGTGAGCACGCACGCCTCGGCCCGCTGCCAGTAGTGCCGGTGGAAGGTTCCGTCCATGACGGTCCACTCGTCGTCGGTGGGCAGCCGGCCCATGAGCCGTTCGTAGAACTTCGGCACCGGCACCGTGTACAGCTCGCGGTACCGCTCCAGCGTGATCGGCTCCAGGCCGAGCTCCGCGAAGGCGGCGTTGGTCGCGTCGATGACCGCGCCGATGTCGTCGAGCAGCGTGCCGTTCCAGTCCCAGACCAGGTGCGTGCCCCGGCCCTTACCGTGCTTCCCCATGGGGAAGACCGTACCGGGCGCCACCGACAGCGGGGAGGGCGCCGGTACGGAGGGCGGCCGGCCCCGGCCGTCAGCTCAGCAGCGCGGGGATCTCCTGCACCCCGAACCACAGCAGCTCGTGGTCCTCGGCCCCGTCCACGACGAACTGGGCGTCGTCGTCACCCAGGTCCGCCGCGCCGAGCGCGGCCGCCGCCGCGGTGACGTCCGCCTCGGCGTCGTCGGCGTCCGCGTGCACCGCCGCCGCCTTGGACAGCGGGACGGATCCGGCGATGCGGACCTCGCCGATGGATCCGGCGTCGAGTCCGCGGTCGGGGTCGACCGCCGCTTCCCTGTCGGCCACGTCGACGGCGACGACGATCCGGCGCCGGGGCGCCCGGGGGTCGCCCGCGAGGAGGCGCAGGGAGGCGGCGGCGGCCCGGTTGAGCGCCGCGTACTCCAGCTCCTCGATGTCGTCGGAGACGTACCACTCGCGCAGGGCGGGGGTGACGGCGTAGGCGGTCAGCGGGCCGGGGCCCAGCTCGCCCGCCTTGTGCGCCTGTGCGAGACCGGGGAGGGTCAGGGGGACGTACACGCGCATGGCTGGCCGCTTTCGTAGTCGGAGTGGCCCTCAGGATACGTGCGGAGTCCCCCTTCGGGGTGGGCGGCCGGGGGGCCGCCCCGTCCACCCCGGGAACGGCCGCTCGACCCTCCTGGACGCGACCTCCTCCCGATTCACCCTGATAGGTGAATCACTCTCCGGAGTCGCCTGGTGACGCCCGGCCCTTGCCGCCGTACCCGGCCCGCCCGTACAAGATCCCCAACGGAAGTTACCGACCGGTACTCCGCCGTTGTGCCAGGAGGGGATCGCCATGACCACCACGCTCGCCACCACGCCGCCCGCCGAGCCCGCCAAGGCCGTACGGCCCGCCCGGCGAGCCGTACGGGAAGCCGCGGGGGAAGCCGTCGCGCCCCGGCCCGCCGCCCCGCAGGCCACCTCGCGCCCCGTCACTCCCCGTACCCCCCGCCCCCGCACAGCGCCCGGCGGCCCGGCCGGCAGCCGTCCGCGCGGCGCGGCCGGGGTCCGGCCGTCCGTCCCGCACCGCACCCCGCCCCGCGCGCTGCCTCCGCACACCGTGTTCGCCGAGCGGCTGCTCGCCGTGCTCAGTGGTGAGCGGCCGGTCCACTGGATGCTCGGGTACACCGTCGGGGAGGGGTACGAGCAGCTGGTCCGCCTCGCCCCGGACACCCCGCTGCGGTCGCTCGGGCCGCGTCCCGTCCTGCGCCGCTGCGCGATGCAGCTGGACGCCGGCCGGACCGTGATCGAGGCCTTCGCGAGCATCGCCACCGGCCCCCGTGTCCGGGCCATGGCCTTCCGCCTCGAACGCGGCGCCGACCACCGCTGGCGCTGCGCCGCCGTCGAGCTCGACGACCTCCGTCCGGCGGCCCGCGCCGGCGGCGGCCGGGCATGACGAAGGGGCCGGCCACCTTCCGGTGCCCGACCCCTTCCCCATCAGCCTCGGCGGCGCGTCACTTCTTGCGACGGCGCCCGCCCGCGTTCTTCTGCGCCTTGCGCCGCTCGGCGCGGGTCATCCCGTCACCGGACTCCGCCCCGCCGTCGGTGGCGAAGTCGCCCTCGATGACGCCGCCCTCGCCGTCCACGGTGGGCGCGGAGAAGTGGAGCCGGTCGGGCCGCTGCGGGGCGTCGAGCCCCTTGGCGCGGATCTCGGGCCGTCCGGCACCGGACGGCACGGCCTCCTGCTTGTCCAGCGACGGCGCGCCGGCCTGCACCGGCACCTCCTCGACCTGCTGCTCGACCTGGACCTCCAGGTTGAACAGGTAGCCGACCGACTCCTCCTTGATGCCCTCCATCATGGCGGTGAACATGTCGAAGCCCTCGCGCTGGTACTCGACCAGCGGGTCCTTCTGGGCCATGGCCCGCAGGCCGATGCCCTCCTGGAGGTAGTCCATCTCGTAGAGGTGCTCGCGCCACTTGCGGTCCAGGACGGACAGGACCACGCGCCGCTCCAGCTCGCGCATGATCTCCGAGCCGAGCTGCTTCTCGCGCGCCTCGTACTGCTCGTGGATGTCGTTCTTGACCGCCTCGGCGATGAACTCGGCGGTGATGCCCGCCCGGTCGCCGGCCGCGTCCTCCAGCTCCTCCACGGTGACCTTCACCGGGTAGAGCTGCTTGAACGCGCTCCACAGCCGGTCGAGGTCCCACTCCTCCGCGAAGCCCTCGGCGGTCTCCTGGCGGATGTAGTCGTCGATCGTGTCGTCCATGAAGTGGCGGATCTGATCCTGCAGATCCTCACCCTCCAGGACGCGGCGGCGCTCGCCGTAGATGACCTCGCGCTGCCGGTTGAGGACCTCGTCGTACTTCAGGACGTTCTTACGCGTCTCGAAGTTCTGGGTCTCGACCTGCGACTGGGCCGAGGCGATGGCGCGGGTGACCATCTTGTTCTCGATCGGCACGTCGTCCGGCACGTTGGCCATGGCCATCACGCGCTCCACCATCTGCGCCTTGAACAGACGCATCAGGTCGTCGCCGAGCGACAGGTAGAAGCGGGACTCGCCCGGGTCGCCCTGACGGCCGGAACGGCCGCGGAGCTGGTTGTCGATACGGCGCGACTCGTGGCGCTCGGTGCCGAGCACGTACAGCCCGCCCAGCGACTTGACCTCCTCGAACTCCGCCTTCACGGCCTTCTCGGCGCGCTCCAGGGCGGCGGGGAGGGCGGCCGCCCACTCCTCCACGTGCTCGACCGGGTCCAGACCGGCCTGGCGCAGCTCGGCCTCGGCGAGGTCGTCCGGGTTGCCGCCGAGCTTGATGTCGGTACCGCGGCCGGCCATGTTGGTGGCGACGGTGACGGCGCCGCGGCGGCCCGCCTGGGCGACGATGCTGGCCTCGCGCTCGTGGTGCTTGGCGTTGAGGACCTCGTGCGGGACGCCCCGCTTCGACAGCTGCTGCGAGAGGTACTCGGACTTCTCCACGGAGGTCGTGCCGACGAGGACCGGCTGGCCCTTCTCGTGCCGCTCCGCGATGTCGTCGACGACCGCGGCGAACTTGGCGACCTCGGTCCGGTAGATCAGGTCCGACTGGTCCTTGCGCTGCATCGGCTTGTTCGTCGGGATCGGGACGACGCCGAGCTTGTAGATCTGGTGGAACTCGGCGGCCTCGGTCATGGCCGTACCGGTCATGCCGGACAGCTTGTCGTAGAGGCGGAAGAAGTTCTGGAGGGTGATCGTGGCGAGCGTCTGGTTCTCGTCCTTGATCGGCACCCCCTCCTTCGCCTCGATCGCCTGGTGCATGCCCTCGTTGTAGCGGCGGCCGGCGAGGATACGGCCGGTGTGCTCGTCGACGATCATGACCTCGCCGTCGATGACGACGTAGTCCTTGTCCTTCTTGAACAGTTCCTTCGCCTTGATGGCGTTGTTCAGGTAACCGACGAGCGGGGTGTTGACCGACTCGTAGAGGTTGTCGATGCCCAGCCAGTCCTCGACCTTGGCCACGCCGGACTCGTGGATGCCGACGGTCCGCTTCTTCTCGTCGACCTCGTAGTCGCCGGTCTCCTCGATGCCCTTGAGCGGGTTGCCCGGCTCGCCGCGGGTCAGGCGGGTGACCAGCTTGGCGAAGTCGCCGTACCACTTGGTCGCCTGGTCGGCCGGACCGGAGATGATCAGCGGCGTACGGGCCTCGTCGACGAGGATGGAGTCGACCTCGTCGACACAGGCGAAGTTGTGGCCGCGCTGGACGAGCTCGTCCTTCGACCAGGCCATGTTGTCGCGCAGGTAGTCGAAGCCGAACTCGTTGTTCGTGCCGTACGTGATGTCGCAGTTGTACTGCTCGCGGCGCTGGGCCGGCGTCATGTTGGCGAGGATGCAGCCGACGCTCAGCCCCAGGAAGCGGTGGACCCGGCCCATGAGCTCGGAGTCGCGCTCGGCCAGGTAGTCGTTGACGGTGATCAGGTGCACGCCCTTGCCCGAGAGCGCGTTGAGGTACGCCGGGAGCGTGCCGACGAGGGTCTTGCCCTCACCGGTCTTCATCTCGGCGACGTAGCCGAGGTGCAGGGCGGCGCCGCCCATGATCTGCACGTCGTAGTGGCGCTGGCCGAGGACACGCTTGGCGGCCTCGCGCACGGTCGCGAAGGCCTCCGGCATCAGGTCGTCGAGGCTCTCGCCGTCGGCGTACCGCTGCTTGTACTCCTCCGTCAGCGACCGCAACTCGGCGTCGGAGAGGTTGACGAAGTCCTCTTCGATGGAGTTGACCTGGTCCGCGATGCGGTGCAGTTTGCGCAGGATCTTGCCTTCGCCTGCACGCATGAGCTTGTTGAAGACGGACACTGAGGCTGGTCTCCTTGCCGGTCGGGCCTGGCACTGGGTCTTGTGATGGACACGAGCGCGGGCACGGCAGGTGGTCCCCACCGCAACGGCCATCGTAAGCGAGACCACCGCCGGGGAGGGAGGCCCGCAGTGCCGGAGCCGCACGTGCGCCCGGAATGAGAACGCCCGAGGCGGGCGGAAGGTGCCGCCCCGCCCGAAAAGTGTTCGCGTCCCGTGCCCCCGGTCACCAGAATCCCGTCATGGACCCCATCACGCTCACCACGGACCGGCTGCGCCTGCGGAACTGGCTTCCCGAGGACGCCGACGCCGTGTACGCCATCTGCCAGGACCCGGCCATCCGCCGCTGGACCACCGTCCCGGACCCGTACACGCGCGAGGACGCCGGCTTCTTCCTCGACCGGCTCGTCCCGGACGGCTGGCGCGAGGACAAGGAGTACGGGTTCGCGGTCGAGCTCCTGGAGGGCGGCCCGCTGCTCGCCGCCGCCTCCCTCCGGGCCCAGGAGCCCGGGGTGTACGAGATCGGCTTCTGGCAGGCGGCGGAGGCCCGCGGCAACGGCTACATGACGGAGACCGTCCGCGCCCTGGCCCATTGGGCCTTCACCGGCCTCGGCTGCACCCGCCTGGTCTGGCGCGCCGAGGTCGGCAACGTGGCCTCGCGGGCCGTGATCGAACGGACCGGGTTCACTCCGGAGGGCGTCCAGCGTGCCGGGCTCCTCCACCACGGGACGGTCCGCGACTGCTGGATCGCCTCCCTCCTCCCCTCCGACTTCGGCCTGCCCAGCCCCCTGCCCTACCTCCCGGCGCAGGACCGTGAGGCCCTGACCTGACACGGGGTGACCGGTTCCCGGCCCTCCTGTCGGTGCCGGGCCCTAGGGTGCGGTCCATGACGACTGTGCCGCCGCCCGCCGCCGAACTGACCGCCGACGAGGCCCGCCGGATCGCGCTGCGCGCCCAGGGATTCCTGGGCGCGGCCGACCGCCGGGCGGGAGTGCGCGGGATCCTCCGCCGGCTCGGGCAGGTGCAGCTCGACACCATCTCCGTGCTCGCCCGCTCGCACGAGCTCGTCCCGTACGCGCGCCTCGGCGCGGTCGGCCGCGCCACGGTCGAGCAGGCCTACTGGACCGAGGCCCACGCCTTCGAGTACTGGTCGCACGCGGCGTGCATCCTGCCCGTCGAGGAGTGGCCCCACTTCGCGTTCCGCCGCCGCGCCTACCGCGCCCGGCCCCAGTGGCACCACGACCTGGCGCCCGGGACGTACGAGAAGGTCGTCGCCCAGCTGCGCGACGAGGGGCCGCGCACGGCGACGGAGCTGGGCGGCGCGAAGAACAAGGGCGAGTGGTGGGACTGGTCCGACACCAAGATCGCCGTCGAGCGGGCGCTGATGTACGGCGACGTGGTGGTGGTCGAGCGGCGCGGCTGGAAGCGGGTGTACGACCTGGCGGAACGGGCGATCCCCGACGCGCTGCTGCACGACGACCTGGACGACACCGAGTGCGTGCGGCGGCTGGTGCGGCAGGCGGGCGAGGCGCTCGGGGTGGGCACGCGCGCGGACATCGCCGACTACCACCGCATCAAGGGCGAGCAGTTCGACGCGGTGATCGAGGCCTCGGGCCTGGTGCCGGTCACGGTGGCCGGCTGGGGGAAGCCCGCCTGGGCAGATCCGGCGGCGCTGGCCTCGGAGCCCCGTGGCCGGCACCGCACGACGCTGCTGTCACCGTTCGACTCTCTGATCTGGGAGCGGGCCCGCACGGAGCGGATCTTCGGGTTCACGCACCGCCTGGAGGCGTACGTGCCGAAGCCGAAACGGGTGTACGGCTACTTCGCGATGCCGGTCCTGGCCGGTGGCCGGCTGGTCGGCCGGGTGGACCCGGCGCGCGAGGGCCGGACGCTGGTGGCCCGGCAGGTGTCCCTGGAGGGCCCGAAGGCCGTGCCGGCCGTGGCCACGGCGCTGCGCGAGGCGGCCGAGTGGGTGGGCTGCGACGCGGTGAAGGTGGAGCGCGTGGACACTCCGGAGCTGGCTCCGGCCCTTGTCGCCGCGCTCGACTGACATCCTCCGGTCCGCGGCGGCCCTGCCCGCCCGGGCTGCCCGGCCACGCCCTGAGGCCTTTCTTCCGGATCTGCCGGAAGGGAGGCCCTAGCGGATCTCCAGGATCTTCTCCCGCATCGCGTAGACCACGGCCTCCATGCGGGAGTGCAGCTGGAGCTTCTCCAGGATGTTCCGCACGTGGTTCTTGACGGTGTTCTCGGAGATGAAGAGTTCCTTGGCGATGTCCCGGTTGTTCATCCCGGTCGCGACGAGCTTGAGGACCTCCAGCTCGCGGTCGGTCAACCGGGGCGCGGGCACGAGCCTGCGCTCGTCCGTGCGCTGGATCATCGACTTGAACTCGGTGAGCAGCTTGGACGCCATCGAGGGGCTGATCTGCGACTGGCCGTCCGCGACGGCGCGGATGGCGGTCGCCACCTCGTCGGTGGAGATCTCCTTGAGGAGGTAGCCGGTCGCGCCCGCCTTGATGGCGTCGTAGAGGTCGGCCTCCTCGTCGCTGATCGTCAGCATGATGATCTTCGCGCTGGGGGCCACCTCCTTGATCGAGGTGCAGGCCTCGATGCCACCGCGCCGGGGCATCCGCACGTCCATCAGGACGATGTCCGGGAGCAGATCGGCCGCCTTGTCGACGGCTTCGGCGCCGTCTCCGGCCTCTCCGACGACCTGGATGTCCTCCTCATGGGCGAGGACGATCTCGAGTCCCCGGCGGAAAAGGGCGTGATCGTCCACGACGAGGACCCTGATCGGCTCTTTGCGGAAGGCTCCGCTGTCCGAATCCGATCCCTCCGGAGCTGTCCCCGGGATGACCGCGCCACCGTGCTCGCGCTCGCTGAGCACCGGTCCGAAGCTGTCCGCCATCGTTCCTCCCCCTGAAGGCCGTGGCCTGAATTCGTTTCCGGTCCTCCAACCACTGCTCGGGAAGCACCGGTTGGCGTGCACGCCATGATTTCATGCCCCGGCGGTGCCGCGGTGATCCCTCGGCGGACAAGCCGGCCGCGCGGGTCTCACGGGGGTGCCCCTGAGAGCGCGGTGAGCGCGCTCCAGGGGCACCGTGAGGGGCATGTCAGGCGGGGACGTGCGGCGGCCCGTCAGCCGCCGAGCGCGCCACCGGCGCCGCCGCTCTCGGCGAGCGGGTCGCTCTCCAGGTGGATGACGCCGTAGTCGTACGCGTGACGCCGGTAGACGACACTCGGCTGCTTGGTGTCGGAGTCGACGAAGAGGTAGAAGTCGTGCCCGACCAGCTCCATCTCGTAGAGCGCCTGGTCGAGCGTCATCGGGGCGGCCTTGTGGGTCTTCTCGCGGACGACCAGCGGGCCTTCGCCCTGGACCTCGATCGGGCCCACCATCGTGGTGGGCACGTCCTGTTCGGCCTCGGAGCCGACCAGTTGTCCGTTCTCGTCGATCTGGGCGACACCGTGCACGACATCACCGACCTCGGCGGCCGAGAGCCGGCCGCTGCCGCGGCGCGTGTACCGCTTGTCGTGCTGCTTGCGCAGCCGGGCCTCCAGCTTGTCGCTGGCGAGGTCGAGCGCCGCGTACGGGTCGGCCGCGGCGGCTTCCGCCCGGATCACCGGGCCTCGGGAGTGGAGGGTGATCTCCACGCGGTCGGACCGGTCGGCCTGCCGCGGGTTGTGCTCCTTGGACACCTCGACGTCGAGGCTGATCACCTTGCCGTCGAGCTTCTGGATCTTCTCCAGCTTCAGCTTCTCGGCCACGTGCTTGCGGAACCGCTCGGGCACCTCGGTCTTGCGGCCCTTGACGACGATGTCCACGCAGAACTCCGTTCCCGGATCGCCCGAATCGGCTCCTTGACCGTCGGGCGTCTCCCTTTGCACCAGACTCCGGTGGATTACCGGAGATCGGACTCGGCGAACTTTCACCTCCTCCTCCCCCGTCGATGCGATCCCCACCCCATCGACGCGAGGTTAATTCGCCCTGAACTCCTGTCCTAGAGGCGCAACCGTGTATTCGGCGAGGAGTGACTGCGGTCATTCCTCACAACCGAACATAGCTCCTTCGGACGGGTGTCGGCACCCGCTGCCGCGACTTACCTCCGTTCGAGTGCTTTCACCGCTCACCACCTGCAACGATTCGAGTTCCCACGGAGTTCCGGTTTATTTCGAACGAAGCGGGAGAGGATGCGATCACGGCCCCCACCCGCTGTTCGATTCCGCCCTGCCCGGAAACCGCCGGTAAACCTTCCGGTGAGGAGGGGATGAACGGCGAATGGATCTCACCGAGGGCCCGCGCCGCCTCCGCGAGCGACGCGCCGGTCGTCATGAGGTCGTCCACGAGGACCACCAGGCCGGCCGCGAGCAGCCGCCCGCCGCCCGGTACGACCTCCAGGGCCCCCGACAGGTTCGCCCGGCGTCCGCGTGCCCCGAGCCCCGCCTGGTCGGCGACCCGCCGCCGCTGCCGCAGCACCGGGACGACCCGGGCGGGGCGGCCCGTACACCGCAACCGGGCCGCGGCCGCCCGCGCGATCCGCAGTGTCGGATCGTGACCACGCGCCCGCACCGACCGCCGCGACGACGGCACGGGCACCAGGAGAAGCGGGGCCGGCCGTACGTCCTCCAGGGGGCCTGCTGCGGCCTCCACGGCGGCGGCCAGGGCGGCGCCCAGCGGCGCGGCGAGCCCGAGCGCCCCACGCTCCTTGTGAGCCAGCAGCAGCGCCCGTACCGGACCGGCGTAGGGCGCCGCGGCATGCACCTCCGGCAGCCCGGGCGGTTCCGGCGAGGGCCGCACCCGGCACGGGCCGGCGACCGCGACCGCTCCCGTAGGTCCTCCGGTGCCGGCGTCCCACCCGAGGAGCGCGGCCCCGCAGTCCGGGCACAGCACGGTGCGCGGCCTGCCGCAGCCCTCGCAGGCGGCCGGCAGGACCAGACCGGAGATCTCGCGCCACCACCCCCGCATGGCTCCACTCTGCGCTCCCGGTCCCCGGGCCGCCACCTCTGTGGAAAACCGCCGCCCGCCGCCGGAGGACCGGGGGCGAGCGGCGGTGGTGCGGGATCCGTCAGCCGGGGTAGACGGGCGAGACGCCCGCCTTCACCACCGGCTGCCAGTTCATCCCGGAGGCGAGCCGGACGATGCCGTCGTCGCCGGAGTCGGCGACCACCGGCGCCTGGTCGGTGTGGGGCGCGGCCACCGTGGTCACGCCGTTGAGCCCCGGCAGCACCGAGCTGGCGGAGGTCGATCCGTCGGTCTGCAGGTAGCGGACCTGCTGGACACCGCCCGCCTCCTTGCCGACCACGACGAGCCGGCTCGGGCCCGCCCAGGAGACGGCCGTGACCGTCTCCATGCGGGGTGCGGCGGGCTGGAGGTCGACCACGGACACGGCCGGTTCGGCGCCCGCCGTCTGCCGCTCGATCCGGCCGATCTGCAGGGTGGTACGTCCCTCACGGCTGACGAGCAGGGCGACGCGCACCCCGTCGGCCGAGACCCGCAGCGACTCGACGCGGGCGCCGTCGCTCAGCCAGGGCGTGCGGACCTCGACCGGTTCGCCGGAGCCGTTCGGCACCATCCACAGGCGCGGGGCGGCCGGGTCCCGGTCGGCGACCCAGAGGTCACCGCTTCCGTCCCAGCTGGGCGCGGACAGCCGTTCCCGCGGGCCGTGTCCCTTGCTCGTGAGGACCGAGCGGGGCGGTCCCATGTCGCTGGTGATCGAGGAGACGAGCAGCTCGGCGCCGTTCGCCCGGACGCCCGCGGCCCGGGTCTCCCCCCGGTCCACGGCGACCGACCCCAGCGGCGTGGTGCCCTTGCCGAACGGGCCGGGCACCTCGCTCGGCGCCTCCGGCTCCTTGCCGCTGACCGAGACGGTCATCAGCTTGCCCTCGTGGACGAAGTACGGGTTCTCCGGCCGCGGGGTGCCCCGCACGGCGGCGAACTCCTCCTCGGCCTGCCCCTTGCCCAGCCGGCACAGGGAGCGGTCCCGGGTGCCGAGGAGCTCGACCTGCTCGACACGTACCGACGTCAGGTCGCGCAGGGTGAACAGCACCTGCGCGGCCATCCGGCGGCAGATGTCGGGCCCCACCTGGTCCGCCTTGGCGTTCAGCGGCACCTTGAGGGTGGACTGGTCGTCCGGCGTCAGGGTGGTGACGCCGCTCCTGAGCTGCGTACCGGAGGGGAAGCGGGAGTCGACGGCCTGCTTCAGCCAGTTCGTCGGCCCTTCGAGGAGGGCCTTGATGGTCTGCGTGACCGGGTCCATGCGGGTGACCGGGTCCTGCCGCTGCCGGATGTAGACCGGGTCGGCGACGACCCAGTCCTTGCCCGAGGCGAAGTAGTACGTGTTGACCGACCGGTAGTTCCGCAGGAAGTCCGCCTCGCCCAGCACAAGGCCGGGCGGCAGGCTGTCGATGCGCCACTCCTTGTCCTTGCCGTTGGCGGAGGGCTGCTGCACCACACGGATGGACCGCAGGTAGTCGGCCGGGCTGATCGGCTGGTAGGCGTGGCGGGCGTCCACGGTGGCGATCTTCCGGCCCGAGATCGGGTAGGCGCGGCCCTCGTCCCCCGGGTCGGCCTTGCGGTCGGCCTGCTCGCGGTCGGGCGCGGTGGCGAGCACCGTGATGCTCTCCTCCGGCTTCCACGCCTGCGCCGCATGCTTCGTCAGGTACTTGCGGGCCGTGGCGAAACCGGGGTCGTCACTGGTCATGGCCTCCAGGAAGCCGTCGACGATCTCCTCCGGGTCCGCGTTCTCCCGGGGCGCCACGGCGTACACCCGGACCTGCGAGTCCCCCGGGTTGGACGCCTTCACCTGCTGGACCTCACCACTGTCGGGCATGGTCGCGCAGCCCGTCGCGAGGATCCCGCCGCAGATGGCGAGGGCCAGCGCGCGTGTGCTCCGTCCCCGCCCCGGGTGCCGCTCCCGGACGTCAGCCCCCACGTGTCCCGTCCTCCCGCTCCATGTCTTCCTCGGTGTACGTGTGCGTGCCGGCGTCCGCTCCGCCCCCGCCGTCGCTCCGGGGCACCGCCCGCGCCACCACGCGCGCCCCGCTGCCGGGCAGGGCCGCCGGGTCGACGGTGGCCCGCGGCGGCTCGGGGAGCCTGGGCGGTACGGGAAGCGGTGACCGCTCCCGGGCGGACTGGGCCGGGACGGCCGCGACGCGGGCGCTCTCCTGCGCCCGGCCTGCGGCGGCCTGCTCCCGGTTGCGCCGGGAATCGTCGGGTTCCAGCGGGATGGGCGATCCGCGCAGCGGCTCGTCGGCCGTGCGCGGCAGCGTGAGCCGGAACTGCGAGCCACCGCCGGGCTCGCCCCAGGCCTGGAGCCAGCCACCGTGCAGGCGGGCGTCCTCGACGGCGATCGACAGGCCGAGGCCGGTGCCGCCGGTGGTGCGGGCGCGGGCCGGGTCGGCGCGCCAGAAGCGGTTGAAGACCCGGGCGGCCTCGCCGGGTTTGAGGCCGACGCCGTAGTCGCGGACCGCGATGGCGACCGCCCCGCCGGCGGCGGCCAGCTTCACCACCACGTCACGGCCCTCGCCGTGCTCGACGGCATTGACGACGAGGTTGCGCAGCACCCGTTCGACGCGGCGGGCGTCCGCCTCGGCGACCACGGGCTGCTCGTCGCCGACGACGACGATCCGGGTGCCCTTGCGTTCGGCGAGCGGTTCGGCGCCGCCGATGACCCGGCGCACGACCTGGCGCAGGTCTATCGGCTCGGCCTCGAGGGCCGCCGCGCCCGCGTCGAAGCGGCTGATCTCCAGGAGGTCGGAGAGCAGCGATTCAAAGCGGTCGAGCTGGTCGCCGAGGAGTTCGGCGGAGCGGGCGGTGACGGGGTCGAAGTCGATGCGGGCCTCGTGGATGACGTCGGCGGCCATCCGTACGGTGGTCAGCGGGGTGCGCAGTTCGTGCGAGACGTCGGAGACGAACCGCCGCTGCATCCGCGAGAGGTCCTCCAGCTGCTGGATCTTGTGCTGGAGGTTCTGGGCCATCTTGTTGAAGGCCTCGCCGAGGCGCGCGATGTCGTCCTCGCCGGTGACCTTCATCCGTTCCTGGAGCCGGCCCGCGGAGAGCCGCTCGGCGACCCCGGCGGCCATGCGGACGGGGGTGACGACCTGCCGCACCATCATCCAGGCGATGGCGCCGAGGAGGACGACGACGAACAGCCCGGCCGTGGCCAGGGTGCCCTTCACCAGGGCGAGGGAGTCCTCCTCCTGGGTGAGCGGGAAGAGGTAGTACAGCTCGTACTGGTCGCCCTCGGCGTCGGTGAGGCGCTTGCCGATCACCAGGCCCGGCTCGGAGTCGCGGCCGTTGGTGTAGTGGATCCGGCTGAACTTCTGGAAGGTGTCGCTGCTCTGCGCGACGGAGTGCCGCAGGTCGGCGGGGATGCTGCGGGTCGGGTCGACCTCGCCGGAGGCACGGGCGCCGCGGCTGGCGGTGTCGCCGGTGTCGAGGGAGAGCGCGACGACGTTGAACGCGCTCTGGCCGCCGCTGGCGAGCTGCTCGACGAGGGTGGAGCGCCAGTTCACGGAGGCACCGGCCCGTACGCCGTCCTGCTGTCCCGGCCCGGTGGGGGTCGTGGCGGCACGGTCCTGTGCGGCGGAGAACCCGCCGGCGGCCTGGCTCTGCGCGGCCCTCTCCTTGGCGTCGAGAAGACCGTTGCGCACCTGGACGAAGACGACGACGCCGAGCAGCAGCACGACGCCGAGCGACATGAACAGCGTGCCGGCGACGACCCTCAGCTGGATGTTCCGCCGCCACAGCCGTACGGCGGGGAGCAGCGGGCGGCGCACCCATCGGGCGGCGAGCCGGAACAGCCGCCCGCCGGGGGCGCCGTCGTGGAAGAGTCGCCCGCCGGTGGACGGACGGCCGAAACGCGGGCCCCCCCGCCCCGGTCCGGCAGCCCGCCCCGTACGGACTCCCGGGTCCCCGGGCTTCGGAGCAGCACTGCCCGTACTCATGTCAGCTCGGTCCCGCCTTGTAACCGACACCGCGGACGGTCACGACGATCTCCGGGCGCTCGGGGTCCTTCTCGACCTTCGAACGCAGTCGCTGGACGTGCACGTTCACCAGTCGGGTGTCGGCGGCGTGCCGGTAGCCCCAGACCTGCTCCAGGAGGACCTCACGGGTGAAGACCTGCCACGGCTTGCGGGCGAGGGCGACGAGCAGGTCGAACTCGAGCGGGGTCAGGGCGATGGACTGCCCGTCCCGTTTCACGGAGTGCCCGGCCACGTCGATGACCAGGTCACCGATGGTGAGCTGCTCGGGAGCCGGCTCCTCGGAGCGGCGCAGCCGCGCGCGGATGCGGGCGACGAGCTCCTTCGGCTTGAACGGCTTCACGATGTAGTCGTCGGCCCCGGACTCCAGGCCCACCACGACGTCGACCGTGTCGCTCTTGGCCGTGAGCATGACGATCGGCACCCCGGACTCGGCCCTGATCAGCCGGCAGACCTCGATGCCGTCCCGTCCGGGCAGCATCAGATCCAGCAGCACCAGGTCCGGCTTGGTCTCCCGGAAAGCGGCGAGCGCCTTGTCCCCGTCAGCGACGAACGACGGCTCGAACCCTTCACCCCGCAGCACGATGCCGAGCATCTCGGCCAGTGCGGTGTCGTCGTCGACGACAAGAACGCGTCCCTTCATATCGACATCATCCCATTTCCGTATCAGTCCCAAGGCGGCTGGTGAGATACCTCACTGACCTGCGGTGACGTGCTAGTCGGCTGCCGATGACTGGCTGTGTTCGCGGGTGTTGATGTCAGTCATGGATGTCACCCCGTGTCCCCCGGTGGTCGCGCAGAACCGTACCCCGTACCGCCCGGCCCGTCCCACGCTCCGACCGGCCGCCCCCGCCGGACGTCGGGAGGAGTGGGGCGGGCCGCCCCGCCGGCCCGGGCCGCGCCCCGCCGTTTCCGCGACCTTTGGTACGGAGTGGCCGGACATGGCCCCGGTCCGCCGTCACCGCAGCACCATGGAGGGAGGGGAGAGAGTCACCGGCCCCGGCCCGAGGGCGGGGCCCGCGTGGCACGATGGCACCCGGCCCGCCGCCCGCCGGGCGGTCGGCCCCGTGACCGAGCCGGTTCGCCGATCCGGCACCGCGACCATTCCTCCGAGGTGGACGACCGTGAACGACACTCCGGGCTGGAGCTCGCCCGGATCTGCACCTTCCGACGGCCAGGACGGCTCCGGGGCCCCCGGCGCCTCCTCCGACGCGAACGGCGCCGCCCCTCAGTGGTCCAAGGACCAGCCGCCCGCCCAGCGGTGGTCGACGCCCGCGGGCCCGCCGCCGGGGCGGGTCCCGCCCCAGGGCGATGGCTGGGGCGCTCCGCCGCCGCACGGGTACGGGGACAGGCCCCCGGCCGCGAAGCCCGGGGTGATCCCGCTGCGCCCGCTGGGCGTGGGTGAGATCCTCGACGGCGCCGTGAAGACCCTGCGCACCTACTGGCGCCCGGTCCTCGCCGTCACCGTCACGGTCGCCGTGATCTCGGAGCTCGCCAACATCCTCGCGCAGCGGTATCTCGTCCCCGCCCCGCCCGCGCTCAGCCCCGACGCCACCCCCGCCGAGGTGCTCGACCACTCCCTGGAGGCGGCCCGGACGTCCGTGATCGGAGCAGCCCCGGGTCTCCTCGTCGCGCTGATGGCCTCGCTCGTCAGCGCGGCCCTGCTGACGGTCGTCGTCAGCCGTGCCGTCCTCGGCCGGCCGGTGTCCATCGGCTCCGCCTGGCAGGAGGCCCGCCCGCGGCTCCTCCAGCTGATCGGCCTGTCGCTGCTGCTGCCCGCGATCAGCCTGGCGATCATGACCGTCGGTGTACTTCCCGGTCTGCTGATCGGGGGCGATCCCGGCACCGCCCTGGTCACGCTGGGCGGCCTCGCCGCCGCGGTCGTGACGCTCTGGCTGATGATCGGGTTCAGCCTCTCCTCGCCCGCCCTGATGCTGGAGCGCCAAGGTGTGTTCGCCGCCCTGAAGCGCTCGGCCAAGCTGGTGCGGGGAGCGTGGTGGCGGATCTTCGGCATCACCCTTCTGACCCAGCTGCTGATCTTCGTCGTCACCATGATCGTCCTGGTCCCGTTCACCGTGGCCGGCATGGCGATGGACGGCGAAGGTATCTCGGGCGTGGTCTCCGGCACCGCCACGGCGCCCGGCTGGCCCTTCCTGATCGTCACGGGCATCGGCGCGGTCCTCACGAGCGCGGTCACCTATCCGATCTCGGCCGGTGTGACGGTCCTGCTCTACGTCGACCAGCGCATCCGGCGCGAGGCCCTCGATCTCGAACTGGGCCGGGCGGCCGGTCTCCCCGGCTACGGCGCCGCTCCGGGCGACGAAGCCGTCGGAGGCTGATGCCGTGACGGCCGCGGGGGGAACGACGGGGCTGCTCACCAGGGCCCCGTCCGAGGCTGACGTGCCGGTGGACCTCTCCCGCGTCCCCGCCCGCGAGGCGGCGGAGCGGGAGCTGTCCGACCCGGCGTACCACCAGAACGACCCGAGCCTCCTCCAGCGCGGGCTCGACCGCTTCTGGGAATGGCTCGGCGACCTCCTCGACAAGGCCTCCGGGGCCGCGCCCGGCGGCGTGCTGGGCCTCGTCGTCGTGGCCCTGGTCGTCCTGGCCCTCGTCGGCGCCCTGTGGTGGCGCCTGGGCACTCCCCGCCGGACACCGACGTCGAGCGGGGACACCTTGTTCGAGGACGGCCCCCGCACCGCCGCCGAGCACCGGGCGAGCGCCGCCCGGCACGCCTCCGCCGGCCACTGGAACCAGGCCGTCCAGGAACGCATGCGGGCCGTCGTCCGCTCCCTGGAGGAACGCACCCTGATCGAGCCCCGCCCGGGCCGCACCGCCGACGAGGCCGCCGCCGAAGCCGGCCGTTCCCTTCCGTCCCACGCGGACGCCCTGCGCCTCGCGGCCCGCGCCTTCGACGACGTCACGTACGGCGGCCGCGCCGCGGACGAGGCCGCGTACCTCCGGCTCACCGAGCTGGACACCGCACTGGAGCGGGCCCGGCCCGTCCTGGAGCCCGCCTCCCCGGAGCCCGTCGCATGAGCGGGACGCTCAGCCCCACGTCGACGGCGCTCTCCCCCGCCCAGCTCTGGGCCCGCGCCCGGGGCGCCGTCCTGGTGCTCGCCCTGGTGCTGACCGGCGGCCTGATCCTGGCCCTCCTCCAGTCGTCCGAACCCCGTGGCGCCCTCGACCCCCGCTCCGCCGATCCCCACGGCAGCCGGGCCGTCGCCGAACTCCTCAAGGACCGGGGCGTCACCGTCACCGTGGCCACCACCCTGGACGAGGCCACGGCCGCCACCGGCCGCGACTCCACCCTCCTGGTCACCGCCCCGGACCTGCTCTCCGACAACCGGCTGTCCGCGCTTCGCACGGTCATGCGCGCATCCGCCGGCCGCACCGTCCTGATCGGGGCGGGCGCACCGTCGCTCGCCACGCTCGCCCCCGGCGTCACCGCCGCCGAGAGCACACGCGTCACCGACCTCGCCCCCGCCTGCTCCCTGCCCGCCGCCCGCCGCGCGGGCAGCGCCGACCTCGGCGGCGAGCGGTACCTGACGGCGGCAGGCATCCGGGCGGACGCCTGCTACCACGCCGACGGTCTGCCGACCCTCGTCCGTCTCCCGGCCACCGGTGACAGCGACACGGTCCTCCTCGGCGCCCCCGACATCCTCCATAACGACCGTCTCGATGAGCAGGGCAACGCCTCGCTCGCCCTGCAGCTCCTCGGTTCCCGTCCCCATCTCGTCTGGTACCTCCCCTCCCTGTCCGACCTGCCGCCCGCCGGCGAACCGTCCGACGGCGACACCGCGGGCGACTTCCTCGCCCTCATCCCCTCCGGCTGGCTGTGGGGCGCCTTCCAGCTCGCCGTCGCCGCGGTCCTCGCCGCCGTCTGGCGCGGCCGCCGCCTCGGCCCGCTGGTGACGGAACGGCTGCCGGTCACCGTCCACGCCTCCGAGGCCACCGAGGGGCGAGCCCGCCTCTACCGGAAGGCGAACGCCCGTGACCGCGCCGCCTCCGTTCTGCGCTCCGCGACCCGTACCCGGATCGCTCCCCTGCTGGGTGTCCCTGTCCGGGACGCCCACTCCCCCGACCTGCTGCTGCCCGCTCTCACCGCCCGGCTCTCCGGAGCCGGCGGGGACCCTGAAGACCTTCTCTTCGGCCCGGCTCCCGCCGACGACGCCACCCTCGTCCGCCTCGCGGACCAACTCGACGCCCTCGAAAGAGAGGTACGTACCTCATGAGCGCCCCGACTCCCGAGACCGCGCCGCCCTCGGACCGCGCCCGTGCCTCCCTGGAGGCCCTGCGTACCGAGATCGCGAAGGCGGTGGTCGGTCAGGACCCCGCCGTCACCGGTCTCGTCGTCGCCCTGCTCTGCCGGGGTCACGTCCTCCTGGAGGGCGTCCCCGGTGTCGCCAAGACCCTCCTGGTCCGCGCGCTCGCCGCCACGCTCCAACTGGACACCAAGCGAGTCCAGTTCACCCCGGACCTCATGCCGAGCGACGTCACGGGCTCCCTCGTCTACGACGCCCGCACCGCCGAGTTCTCCTTCCAGCCCGGCCCGGTCTTCACCCACCTGCTGCTCGCCGACGAGATCAACCGCACGCCCCCGAAGACCCAGGCCTCGCTGCTCGAGGCGATGGAGGAGCGTCAGGTCACCGTCGACGGCACCCCGCGCGCCCTGCCGGACCCGTTCATGGTGGCCGCGACGCAGAATCCCGTCGAGTACGAGGGCACCTATCCCCTCCCCGAGGCCCAACTCGACCGCTTCCTGTTGAAGCTGACGGTGCCTCTGCCCTCACGTGAGGACGAGATCCATGTCCTCACCCGGCACGCGGAGGGCTTCGACCCCCGCGACCTGAAGGCCGCCGGTGTCCGTCCGGTCGCGGGCCCCGCCGACCTGGAGGCCGCCCGAGCCGCGGTCGCCGAGGTCACGGTCTCCCCCGAGATCGCCGGCTATGTCGTCGATATCTGCCGTGCCACGCGTGAATCCCCCTCCCTCACGCTCGGGGTCTCTCCCCGAGGCGCCACCGCCCTGCTCTCGGCCGCCCGCGCCTGGGCCTGGCTCACCGGCCGGGACTACGTCACCCCCGACGATGTGAAGGCCCTGGCCCTCCCCACCCTCCGTCATCGCGTCCACCTGCGGCCCGAGGCCGAAATGGAAGGAGTCTCGGCCGACTCCGTGATCCACTCGATCCTCGCCCACGTCCCCGTCCCCCGCTGAGAACGGCGCCTCATGGCCCTCACCGGACGAGCCGCGCTCCTCGCGGCCCTCGGATCGCTCCCCGTTGGCATCCTCGCCCCCAGCTGGACGGGGATGCTCGCGGTCAACGCGCCCCTCTCGCTCGCAATTCTGTGCGACTACGCCCTGGCCGCGCCAGTAAGAACGCTCCGGTTCACCCGAAGTGGTGATACGTCTGTTCGACTCGGTGACGCGGCCGAGGTGCGGCTCACGGTCACGAACCCCTCCGGCCGCCGTCTCCGCGCCCAGCTCAGGGACGCCTGGCCGCCCAGCGCCGCCCTGTCACCGACCCGTCAGAAGCTGACGGTCCCGCCGGGCGAGCGGCGCCGGCTCACCTCGACCCTGCGCCCGACGCGTCGCGGCGACCGCCGCGCGGAACGGGTGACGGTGCGCTCGTACGGCCCTCTGGGCCTCGCGGCCCGGCAGGGCAGCCACGAGGTGCCGTGGACGGTACGGGTCCTGCCGCCGTTCACCAGCCGCAAGCACCTGCCGTCCCGGCTGGCCCGGCTCCGCGAGCTCGACGGCCGCACCAGCGTCCTGTCGCGCGGGGAGGGCACGGAGTTCGACAGCCTTCGGGCGTACGTCCCCGGGGACGACACGCGCTCGATCGACTGGCGCGCCACCGCCCGCCAGTCCGAGGTGGCCGTACGGACCTGGCGTCCGGAGCGCGACCGGCATCTTCTGATCGTCCTGGACACCGGCCGCACCTCGGCCGGCCGCGTCGGGGACGTGCCGCGCCTGGACGCGGCCATGGACGCCACCCTCCTGCTGACGGCCCTCGCGTCCCGAGCGGGCGACCGTGTGGACGTTCTGGCCTACGACCGCCGTCTCCGCGCCCAGGTCCAGGGCCGCTCAGCGGCCGATGTCCTTCCCGCGGTGGTCGCCGCGCTGGCCCCGCTGGAGCCGGAACTCGTGGAGACGGATGCCCGGGGCCTGGCCTCGACGGCCCTGTCCCGCGCTCCCCGGCGTTCACTTATCGTGCTCCTGACAAGCTTGGACGCGGCGCCGATCGAGGAGGGCCTGTTGCCGGTGCTGCCCCAGCTCACCCGGCGCCACACGGTTCTGGTGGCCTCGGTGGCGGATCCCCGGGCGGCCGCCATGGCGAAGGCCCGGGGCACCGTGGACGGCGTGTACGAGGCGGCTGCGGCCGCGCAGAATCAGGCTCAGCGCGCTCGGACGGCCGACCAGTTGCGCCGCCATGGCGTGACGGTGGTCGACGCCGCCCCGGACACACTGGCTCCGGCTCTGGCCGACGCCTATCTGGCCCTGAAAGCGGCCGGCCGCCTCTGAGCAGCCTGCCCGTTTCCGTCCCGGAAGGGAAACGGTTCTGGTCCGGAACGCAGGAAAGCCCCGCACCAGAAGGTGCGGGGCTTTCCCACAATAATTGTTCGGCGGCGTCCTACTCTCCCACAGGGTCCCCCCTG